>JAQXQO010000099.1 GCA_029101205.1 Coriobacteriales bacterium
GGATGGCGCCGGTGCGCCTAGATGCGCACGCCACCCTGGCGCATGGCATCGGCAAACGCCGCTGCGTCGCCGTCGTAGTGCCAGGACAGCATGCCGGCTGCTCGTGCGCCCTCGCAGTTGTCGGCGTTGTCGTCGACGAACAGGCAGTCCTGTGGCCGCAGTGCGTAGCGCTCGCACAGCACCTGGTAGATCAGGGGGTCGGGCTTCATGATCCTTTCGAACGCAGACACCACGAAGCCGTCCATCACGTCCATGGAGGGTATGCGGCCCTTCACCTTCCACCAGCGCGTGCCCGCGTTGGACAGAAGGTAGCAGCCGTAGCCGGCGTGGTGCAGCTGTCGCACGACGGCGTTCATGGCGTCGAAGGGCACCTGGTGCTGCTCCCACTCTACAAAGCCCCTGTGCATGGGCTCCCACAGGCGCTCAGGCACTTCGTGACGGGCTTTACGCTCCACGGTGGACTCACTGACCACGCCCGCGTCCAGAAGCGGCCACAGGGGGCTGCGGTACAGCGCCTGCTCTATGAGCTTCGCGTCCGCGTCGTCCTCCACGTACAGGTGTGAGAAGTGCCTGGGGTCGAAGTCCATCAGGACCCCGCCCATGTCAAAGACGAAGTTCCTCACCCGGGACAGGTCGACGCCCCGCGTGCCCGTGGTCTTCTGCGCCGCACCGCTTTCCATGGCTACCTCCTCATGGCGCCCAGGGCATGGCCCATGGCGCTCCAGGGCTCCACGTCCTCGGCGGGGAGCTCGTCCCACATCCGCAAGACGTCGGCGGGCACGAACTCGCGGCGCACGCACACCTCGCCGCCGTACAGGTGGAACCAGTCGGACGAGATCACCAGGTAGCCGTCCTTGCAGGCGTCCTTGCCCCAGGAGTTCTCGACGCGCCATGCGACGGGCTTGCCGTCGTCGTCCAGCTCGACGCCCTGGAAGGTCATGGCGTGGGTCAAAGAGCTCTCGCGCAGGTCGTACATGTCCGCGCGCTCCATGTCCAGCTGCACGTCAAAGAGGCCCTCGTAGTCCATGGTGTCCAGCGCGATGACGCCGGGGAAGTCCTCGATGCCGCGGGGGAACTGCTGCATGACGTCGCAGGACATCTCGCAGGGGACGCCGGCCTTCAGCGAGGCCACGGCCGCGTCGTCCAGCACATGGGGCTCGACGTTCAGGAAGCGCAGGGGATTGCCGTCCAGCACGCTGTCCTGGCGCAGCAGGTGGTAGGCGTGGCCGAACGGGCGGGTCTTGCCGGGGATTGACACCAGCTCGACGTAGTCGTCCGGGTCGAAGGGCACGTAGCGCTCGCAGAACTGGCGCGGCGTGATGTTGCGGTCGCGCAGGATGCGGCGGGGCTTGTCGTCCTTCTTGTCCTCGTCGGAGTCTTTCTGGTCGTCCTTGGGGTCGCCGCCCTGGTCGAACAGCTTGTCGGCGGGCACCTTGGCGTCCTTGCCCACGGCGATCTCGAAGTCGAAGGTCGCGGGGGGCTCGCCCAGGCACACGGCCAGGATGCGGTAGAAGCCCTCCAGCATGTGCTGCTTCTCGGCCCTCAGCTGGTCGTCGGTGGCGCCGTCGGCGTGCATGCGGCGCAGGATGCCGGCGTCGCGGCGCGCCAGCCTCTCCAGCTGGGTGTCCATCTGGGTGGAGTCCTTGCTGCAGGCGGTCTCGGGCATGACGTCCTTGGGCACGAGGCCCCACTTGCGGATGAGGTTCATAGCGTAGGGGTAGTAGCCGCCGTCGCCCATGCAGTACTCCAGCTCCTCCGTGACCGCGCGGTCGTCGAAGGGGCGGTCGGCCAGAGCGATCATTTTCTCCAGGAACGAGTTGGCCTTCTCCAGCTTGTCGTAGAACATGCCGAACGACTGGGAGAACTCGAAGCTGTCCACGTCCAGAAGCTTCATCGTGGCCGCGCGCGCCACGTTGAACGACGAGAACATCCAGCAGCGGCCGGAGTGGCGCTGGTTCGTGACCTCGCCGGTCTTGGGGCGGCTGACGCTGAAGGTGTCGTGATAGGTACGCAGCGTCGACACGTTGCGAGCGGCCTTCATGACGTTGTCCGAGGTCACCGAGTTGCGAGCGATGCGGTTTGCGCGGCTGCCGACGAAGTTGTCGCGCTGGCCTGCGGCCCAGTTGGGTGCGACAAAGGTGCTGTCTGCCATGTTCAAGTGATCCTTTCGTTCAGGGGCCCGGACGAGTCGGGCCTGGTGATTGGGGGGGGCCCGGGCGTGCCGGGCCCCGCGGGCAAGAAGGGCTTGCCGCTAGCGGACGACGGCCAGGGAGCCCATGGGGTCCCACGGCGCCAGCACCTTGGGGTCCTCGGTCTCGTAGGCGTGGCGCTCGTCGTCGGTGAGGTACTTCTTGTCGACGACGACCTGGTAGACGTACTCGCTGAACCAGGCGTCGCTCATGGTGTCGAAGCCATCGCGGCCGTGGTCCTTGCCCCAGGAGTTCTCGACCTTCCACAGCGTGGGCTTGCCCTCGCTATCTAGGCGCACGCCCTCCAGAACCATGGCGTGCGTCATGAGGCTCTCGCCGTAGTCCAGACGCTCGGCCTTGTTCATGCCGGACTCCACCGGCAGGCCAAGCAGACCGTCCACGTCGCGGGCGTCCAGGTCCATGATGCCGTCGTCGGCCAGGTAGCTCTGGCCCACGTCGCAGCCGAACCACACCGGCAGGTCGTCTCTCAGCTGGGCTATGGCCACGCGCTTCAGCTCGTCGGGCGGCAGGTTCAGGTAGCGCACGCCGTGGTCCTCCACCACGTTGCCCAGGCGGCTGACCGTGTAGGTGTGACCGAAGGGCTTGTCGGCCGTGGGGGCGCTGATCAGCGAGACGTAGTCGTCCAGCTGCATGCCCACCGTCTCGTCAAAGAAGCGCTGGGGCGTGTAGGTGCCCGACAGCACCAGCTTGTCGTCCTTGTCGTGCAGGCGCACCTCGAAGGACTCGGGCGGCTCGCCCAGGCAGATGGCCAGCAGGCGGTAGACCTGGTCCATCATCTGGCTGCGCATGGCCTCCAGCTTGTCCGTGGGCGTGCCGGCCTCATGTGCCTGACGCAGACGCTTGGCGCACCCGCGCAGAAAGCGCGTCAGCGTCTCGTCCATGGCTCGCGTGTTCCTGGAGTTGGCGGTTTCGGGCATGGCCTCCTTGGGCACCACGCCGTACTTGCGCACCAGGCTCTTGAACATGTCCCACTGGCCGCCGTCGCCGATGGGGTCGCTCAGCAGGTAGGCCATCAGGCGGCCATCCAGGGGCTCGTCCAGGGTGTCCAGGATGTTCCCCAGGAACCAGTTGCTCTTCTCGAGCTTGTCCCAGAACAGCGGATAGGCCTGCGACAGCTCGAAGGTCTTCAGGTTGTACTTGTGCATGGTGCGGTAGCGCATGGTGTTCAGGCTGGCGAACATCCAGCAGCGGCCGGAGCGCTCCTGGTTGCAGCGGTCGCCCTGGGTCACCTCGACGTCGAACTGCAGGCTGTTGCGGCCCACCGCCTCGGGCACGCGGGCTGCCTTGTACAGGCCCTCGCTGGTGGAGGCGTTCTTTGCCACCAGGTTTGCGCGCTCGGACGCGAAGTCCTCGTGGGCTCGCTGCAGGTCGGCTGCCACGATGGCGTGCGTGTCTTCCATCGTTCTCCCTTCGTACGTAACTCACAGTTAACACAAGTGAGTCTACCACGCCGCCCGGGGACGGCCGCGTCCAGGTGGCTTCCGCCTGGGCCGCGCAAGGATATACTCGAGGCAGGAGCCGCCACGGATGGCGTGGCCCCGCAATCCAAGGAGCATCATGGTATCCACCACCCCCGACCGCATGGAGCTGCCCGCCTACGCCAGGCGCGTGCTTGAGGTGCTGGAGGGCGCTGGCTACGAGGCGTGGGTCGTGGGCGGATGGGTGCGCGACGCCCTGCGCGGCATGCCCGGCCACGACGTGGACGTGACCACGTCCGCTCTGTGGCAGCAGACCGAGAAGTGCCTGACCGACGCCGGAATCACCGTGCACGAGACGGGCACGAAGCACGGCACGGTGACCGCGGTCCTGGACGGAAAGCCCGTCGAGATAACCACGTACCGCGTCGAGGGCAAGTACACAGACCATCGCCATCCGGACCAGGTGCGCTTCGTGACCGACGTCAGGCAGGACCTGGCCAGGCGCGACTTCACGGTGAACGCCATGGCGTGGCATCCCGACCGCGGCCTCATGGACCCGTTCTGTGGAAGGCGTGACCTGCGACTGGGTGTCATCCGCGCGGTGAGGGACCCTCGCGAGCGCTTCCAGGAGGACGCCCTGCGCATCCTGCGCGCTGTCCGCTTTGCCGCGCGCATGGGCTTTGCCGTGGAGTCGCACACCCAGGAGGCGCTGGTCCAGCTGGCGCCGACGCTGGACACCGTGGCGCGCGAGCGCATCGGCGCCGAGATGGACGGCATCGTGCGCAGCGGACGCGTGGGCTGGGCCCTCATGGAGGAGCCCGAGGTCATGTGCCGGGCCATCCCACAGCTGGGCGCCATGCGCGGCTTTCAGCAGCACAGCCCCTACCACGTGTACGACGTCTACGAGCACACGGCGCACGTGTGCCGCGCCGTGCAGGCGTTCTCGGGCGGGCTGGCCGCCCCCGAGCTGCAGTGGGCGGCCCTCTTGCACGACGTGGGCAAGCCCGACACCTTCGTGATGGACGAGCACGGCCAGGGGCACTTCTACGGGCACCCGAAGGTGGGCGCGCAGATTGCGCGCTCCATCATGCGCGGACTGTCGCTGCCGCAGGACCTCGTGGAGCCGGTCACCCTTCTGGTGCGCTACCACGACCACGTGGTGTGGCCCACGCACCGCTCCATGCGCCGGACCATGATGAAGTTCACGCGCGGCTGCCCCGGCAGGGAGCCGGCGCTGGTCTACGAGCTTCTGGACCTGAAGCGCTCGGACGCCGTGTCGAAGGCGCCCGCGGCGTTCGCCTTCGCGCACCAGCTGGACGAGGTGGCCCGGGTGCTGGCCGACGAGGTGGCGCGAGGCCCGGTGTTTCGCACCAGCCAGCTGGCCGTCTCGGGTGCGGACGTCATGGCCGCCTGCGACCTGAGGCCCGGTCCCCAGGTGGGACAGGTCCTGCAGGGCCTTCTGACTGCCGTCGTGGACGGAGACGTGGCAAACGACCCCCAGGCCCTCCTGGCGCTGGCGCGCTCGCTGGCCTAATCATGTTGCCGTACCCTCGTCCGCGCCGTCTGGCTCTGGTGCCGCTCGCCCGAGGGTTTGTCCTGCCCCTGGTTGCGCGGGGTATGATGTCCGTGGAATGAAGCACAACTGAATCATGCACTGCGGGAGGAGCGTCACATGGCTGGTCTCCATTGCACCGATTGTCTTTTCTCCAGGATTTCGCTTAGCGAGAAGAACGGGGAGTACTACGGCGTCTGCACGAAGGGCTACACGCTGAACAGCCGCTATCCGCACGAGTGCGAGCTTCCCAGCTTCGCGAAGCTGCCCGAGTCGCTGTACCCCACGGTGGACCCCTACGGCAAGCGCTACCTGGGAAAGAACTGGGTATGCCCCGACTTCCGCAAGCGAACCCGCGACGAGCGCATCTCGCACGGGGACGCCTCGTGGACCTAGCGAGGGGAGTGCTTCTTCACAGTTCCTCCCCAAGTGAGCACCATTTCAAATTTTCCGAAATTGGTGCTTGCATTGGGGGCACGGCTCCTGTATTGTATCTTCTCGCGTTGAGGAACGCAGGAACCAATTGGGCCTTCGTCTAATGGTAGGACAGCAGATTCTGGTTCTGTCAGTGGGGGTTCGACTCCCTCAGGCCCAGCCATTGTTCCTTTGCGCTTGGTTTGGCCCCGTCGTCTAGCGGTTTAGGACGCCGCCCTCTCAAGGCGGAGATCACCAGTTCGAATCTGGTCGGGGCTACCAAACGTTCAGCCTGCCTACACGGCAGGCTTTTTCTTTAACTC
>JAQXQO010000100.1 GCA_029101205.1 Coriobacteriales bacterium
CCTTCGGGTTCGCGGCCTTCGGGTTGATGGCCTTCGGGTTGATAGCCTTCGGTTTCGATCCGTCCGGTTGTTCGTCCTTCAGCATAGAGCCTCCTCCCTACGCCAGCGGGAAGTGCGATTCTATGCCAATCGGGGATTCAGTGCGCGGATAGTTGTGCCATCTGCGCACTCGCGATGAGGGCGCGGATGGCACGAAGCTAGCCAAAGGTCATTTCTGGTCGAAGTCATCGACAGGCAGGTGAAGGTGGGCATCCGGGCAAGCGACGGCGGGCATCCGGCCAATTCTTCGCTAAACAGGCAGCCATACCACCCGTCGACGCCCAACCGCCACAGAACAGCGCCGCTCGAGGGGACGCGAAGCCTCTCTCCTCCAACACCAATGCGGAACGACTGTCGATTTTTGACCGAATTTCAAAAAATATACTACTAGAATTGCGATTATGCTGGCATATTAGTGTGGGCTTGCTATGGCCACCCTGAGTGTCGCTACCGGCCCCACAGCACATAGGAAATCGACCGTCAGAAGGAACTACCTTGAAGACCGTCCTGCGGATTTTCTTGCGCGACCTGAAGCGCATCCTTCGCAACCCCGTCGCCCTCATCGTGACGTTGGGCGTCTGCATCATTCCCTCGCTCTACGCGTGGTTCAACATCCTGGCAAATTGGGACCCCTACGAGAACACCAGCGGCATCGCCATCGCCGTCGTGAACGAGGACCAGGGCGCCACCGCAGGTACCATGGGCTACATCAACGCCGGCGACATGGTGGTCGAGAAGCTGCAGGAGAACACGCAGCTGGGCTGGACCTTCGTCGACGAGGACGATGGCCTGGAGGGTGTGAAATCCGGCAAGTACTATGCCACCATCGTGCTGCCATCAGACTTCACCTCCAGCCTGGCTGACGTCTTGGACGGCAACACCGACAAGGCCCACCTGGAGTACTACGTGAACGAGAAGGTCAACGCCGTTTCGCCCAAGGTCACCGACACCGGTGCCAGCACCATCGAGAACCAGATAAACGACACCTTCGCAGGCACGGTCAGCAATGTCATCACCGAGAAGGTCGCCACCGGCGCAGGAGACGTACTGAACGAGGCGGACGCCGGCGAGCGCGACATCGAGGACGAGCTCCGCGACGCCCAGACCTCCCTGGACAACCTGAACGACCAGTTGAAGCAGACTCAGGACACGCTGCAGGCCGGTCGCGATGCGGCCAGCAGCGCCCGCGACACCCTGGCCTCGGTCGAGAGCGCCACCAACCAGGCCTCTTCCACGCTGCGCAGCGCACTCGACTCCCTGGGCACCACGCGCTCCCAGGCGCGCACGCTTTCCTCGAAGCTGTCCGACTCGCTGGGGTATGGCGCCACCCAGGTGGGCAGCATCTCCTCGAAGGCAAACTACGACGTCGGCCAGCTGTCCGGCGACGTGTCCGGAGCCACGACCACCTTCAACGACGCCATCACCCGGCTGCAGGACGAGCTCAACTCCGAGCGCAAGCTGGAGACCGAGATCACCGACACGAAATCCCTCGTCGGGAACATCTCGGACACGCAGGTAAAGACCGAGGTCACAAACCAGCTGTACCTGGTGCTGGACGACCTGCGCGCCCTGACCGACGACCAGAACCAGCGCCTGAGCGACATCAAGGCAAAGGCCTCGAAGATCAACCAAGGCTCGAAGCAGGTTGCCAACCTGGCCGACTCCCTGAACGACTCCCTGCAGGACTCGTCCGACGCCCTCACCGGGCTGCGCTCCGACCTGGAGGGCAGCACCGTGTCGCAGCTGGACTCGGCGCTGGACACCTTCTCGGACTCGGGCAACGGGCTCTACGCCAGTATGGCGTCGCTGGACCCGCTGCTGTCGCAGACCGAGGGCCTCATCGACCAGCTGGACGGCACCCTGGCACAGGCGCAGACCACCATCTCGACGACGTCTGACCAGATATCCGACGCATCCAGCGCGCTGCAGAAGCTGGCAGACGACCTTGGCACCATCCGCCAGACCGAGCTGTGGAACCAGCTGCAGAAGGCCAGTCAGCTGGACCCCGAGTCCGTGGGCGACTACATGAACGGCCCCGTTCAGATAGACGAGAAGCCCATCTTCTCGGTCGAGAACTACGGCTCCGGCGTGACGCCCTTCTACACGAACCTGGCCCTTTGGGTGGGCGGCTTCGTGCTGGTGGCCATCTACAAGCTGGAGGTCGACAAGGAGGGCGTCGGCGACTTCCGTCCCTGGCAGGGCTACCTGGGACGCTGGCTCCTCTTGAACCTGCTGGGCTTCCTTCAGGCAATCATCTGCTGCGTCGGCGACCTGTTCCTGGGCATCCAGTGCGTCTCACCCGTGGCGTTCGTGTTTGCGGGCATCGTGGAGTCCTTCGCGTACGTGGGTTTCATCTATGCGCTGTCCATCGCGTTCAAGCACATCGGCAAGGCGCTGGGCGTCCTGCTGGTAGTTCTGCAGATCCCCGGCTCGTCAGGCACCTACCCCATCGAGATGATGCCGGACTTCTTCCGCGCGCTGAGCCCGTGGCTTCCGTTCACGTACGGCATCAACGCCATGCGCGAGAGCATCGCCGGCTTCTACGGAAACTACTACGTTTGGAACCTGGGCATGCTTCTGTTGCTGCTGGTGCTCCCCTCCATCCTCATAGGCATGGGGGCACGCCGTCACCTGCTGAACATCAACACGCTATTCGACCGCAAGCTGACCGAGACCGACCTCATGATTGGCGAGCGCGTGCCTGCCGGCGAGCGCCAGTTCAAGCTGTCCACCATCGTGAAGGCCATCATCAACTCCCGCGAGTACTCGCAGGTGCTGCTGCAGCGCGCCGCCAAGTTCGAGCTCATGTACCCCCTGCTGATTACGCGCGGGTTCTGGTCGCTCATCATCGTGCCGGTCATCCTGCTGGTGCTGATGTTCGTCGTGGACGCGAAGTACGTGTTCCTGACGCTGTGGATCATCTCGCTGGTCATCATCTGCACGTTCCTGATCGTGGTCGAGTACATGCACGAACGCGTCAACCAGAAGACAGAGCTGGCCAGCTACTCGCAGGACCAGCTGCTGTCGATGCTGGACGACAAGCTGAAGGACGAGCTGTTCGCCTTCGCGCCCATCGAGAAGCTGCACCTGACGCACAAGAGCCTGGTGGACCGCCTGCGCGACCTGCGCAATGATACGCCGGACGTCGGGCCCCAGCCGGACGGCCAACCCCAGAGCGGCTCCGGCACCGACGAGCAGCCCGCCGAACAGGCGGCTGGGCAGCATGACGAGGGCCACCCGTCGGACGGACAGGACCCGTCGGACCAGACCCAGCTCCAGAAGACCATGCGCCTGGACGCCAACGGCTCGAACGCCAACGGCTCCAATGCAGACACCGACCGCACGAACGACGACCAGGGTGAGCGCCATGAATAAGATATTCGAGATCATTCGCACCGACGCACGCCACATCTTTACCAACGTAATCAGCCTGGTCGTCTGCGTGGGCATGATCGTGGTGCCGTCGTTCTACGCCTGGTTCAACACCGCGGCGTCCTGGGACCCGTACGGCAACACGTCAAACCTCAAGATCGCGCTGGTGAACTCCGACGAAGGCTACAAAAGCGACCTCATGCCCGTCGAAGTAAACATGGGCGAGCGCATCGTCTCGCAGCTGCGTGCCAGCAAGTCCATCGGCTACGTGGTCACCGACGAGGACGACGCGAAGGAAGGCGTCGCCAGCGGCACCTACTACGCGGCGCTGGTGATACCCCAGGACTTTACGCGCAACATGCTGACGGGCCTGCTGCAGCAGGACGGCTCGACGACCAAGCCCACTGTGGAGTACTACAGCAACCAGAAGCGCAACGCCATCGCCGACATCGTGACCGACAAGGCGTCGTCCTCGGTACAGCAGACCATAGACGAGTCCTTCGTAAAGACCGCGGTCGAGGTGGGTGCCGGCACCCTGGACCAGCTGAACCAGTACCTGGACGACGACAAGCTGTCCGGTGTCGCACAGACCCTGGACAACTCGCTGACGGACGCCACCGACGAGCTGCGCCGCACCTCCTCGAACGTGGAGGGCTATGCCGCCCTGGTGGGCTCGGTGCGCAGCCTGGCCGACAACGCCGACACCACCCTGGACTCGGCCCTCTCGGGCGTCAACAACAGCAGCGACGCACTGCGCGAAAGCGCCACGGGCGTGCGCCAGCTGGACTCGGGCCTGGACAGCGCCGCCACCGCCCTGCAGAACGCCATAGACAAGGGCACGTCGTCCCTGGGCGACGTGAAGAACGACATCAACGACGCGTTCGACACCGCCAACGGCCAGACCGACGAGCTGGTGGACAAGCTGGGCGTCGTCAAGACCGCCGTGGACAAGCAGACCAGCGCCCTTGACAAGCTGTCGTCCGACCTCGACGGCACGGACACGATCGCAAAGAAGTACGAGAAGAGCCTTTCGGAGGGTTCCGACAACTGGAACTACGTCCATCAGCTGTCGATCACCATCCCCGGCATCAACAGCCGCGTCCAGAGCGCCAAGGAGCGCACGCAGACCCTGAGCGACGGCATCCAGAAGACCATCGACGACCTGAAGGACGCGAAGACCGACGCCAACTCGGCTAAGGCCACGCTGGAGGCCCTGGCGGACGATGCCGCCAACAGCATGGGCAACGTGCAGGCCGACTACGCCGGCAACCTGAAGCCATCGCTCGAGCAGCTGGCAAAGGGCATCGACGACGCCGCAGACACCGTGGACTCCATCCAGGGGCAGCTGCAGGACACCTCCGACAGCCTGGACAGCGCCATCTCTTCCACCGACAAGAGCCTGGACGACCTGCAGGGCTCCCTCACCGATGCGGCGCAGAAGCTGCGCGGAGCCGCTTCTGACCTGGATGCGCTGCGCGGCAAGCTGCGCGCCGCACTGGACTCAGGCGACATCGCGCAGGTGCGCCAGATCCTGAGCGCCGACACCGAATCCCTGGCGGAGTTCATCTCGGACCCCATCCAGCTGGACCGCACCGCAGTGTACCCCGTCGAAAACAACGGCTCGGCCATGGCGCCCTTCTACACGGTCCTGTCCATCTGGATTGGCGGCGTCATCCTGTGTGCCCTGGTAAAGACCGCCCCCTCAAAGAAGAGGCTCGAGGCCATCGGCGCAAAGCCGTACCAGGCTTACTTCGGTCGCATCACGTTCTTCGTGATCATCGGCTTCCTGCAAACGCTGGTGATCATCGGTGGCGACCTGTTCTTCTTGAAGATACAGTGCCTGCACCCGTGGCTGCTGTTGCTAATGGCGCTGGTCAGCTCGCTGGTGTTCGTGAACATCGTCTTCTCGCTGACGGCGTCGTTCGGTGACGTGGGCAAGGCCATCGCCGTCCTGCTGATGGTGATTCAGGTGGCCGGCTCGGGCGGCACGTTCCCGAAGGAGATGCTACCGGCGGCGTTCCAGGCGGTCTACCCGTTCCTGCCGTTCGTGCACGCCGAGGCTTGCATGCGCTCGGCAATAGCCGGGCTGTACGGCATGGACTACTGGATTTCGCTGCTGAAGCTGCTGTCGTTCCTGATTCCGTCGCTGATCTTGGGCCTGCTGCTGCGCAAGCCGGTCATCCGCCTGAACCACTGGTTCGAGCACCAGCTCGAAAACACAAAGTTGATGTAGCGGGAGCGGCAGCGCGGGAGCGGCAGCGCGAGCGTGGCGGCGCGAGAGCGGCATCGTGGGACCGACGTCGCGAAGACGGCACCGTGGTTCGTCGCAACACATTGGCCCGGCTAAGGCGATTCAACGCCTCAGCCGGGCCTTCTTCATGGCCCTGCGTACCTGGCGCAAGGCCGCATGCACCCCGACCGGGACACCCTCTGTCCCTAGCGCGTCGACGACCGCCTCGTTGGCGCACGCTGGTGCAAAGTCGCCAGTTCTGGGCGTCTGGGGCACCCAGACCCGCGCTGTCTGCACCTACCAAAATCATTCCTCCCATAAAATGCCTGGTAGAAGGACCGCGGTTGATTGACTGGCACCTCCAGAGGTGCAGAGTCAACGGGTTTGGGTACCCACAACCGTCTCGTCTGCACTCCTCAGTGCAGAGTGGCCAGGCCTGAGCGCCCAGACCTGTGCTGTCTGCACCTCCGAGTGCCAAGCGGACAGGTAGGAGCACCGAAACCTGCCATACATGCGCCGGCCTATTCGGTATAACCAGCCATGGACGACTCACACAAATAAAGGCCCCACATGCATGGAGCCTGTTCTGGCATTCGTTCAACTTTCTTGTCCCAGATGTCCAAGAAGGACCTTAGTGCTTTGCGGAGGAAGAAGCACCCGATTTTCCGTCGGTCGGGGCACTCGCACTCGCGGCGGCCTTCGAACCAGCAGCACCGCTCGTAGAAGCCTTCGAACCAGCAGCGACCTTCTCGCTCGTAGCAGCGCCCTTCTCACCCGTAGCAGCCTTCACGCCCGAGGAGGCCTTCGCACCCGTAGCGACCTTCGTGCCAGCCTGCGCCACAGACGCCTGCGACGCATGGCGATTGGGGCGATACGCGGCCACGGGAGCACTGGCCCTTCCCTTGCCGGAAAGCTTCGCGCGCAGCGCGCACACGCGGTGATAGATGCTGACCGAGCGGTTCGTGGTCTTCAGGCCCAGCAGCGGCGCAGCCAGGATGGTGGGCAGGAAGAACGTGATGATACGCCAGATGATGAAGCCGGCCGACGTGGCCGAGCCGAACATGTGCGAGTAGAACATCATGAAGCCGCCCTCGGCGCCACCCGTGCCACCAGGCAGCGGCACCGCCGACGACACCATCTGGACCATGGAACCGGCGGCCAAACACTCCAGGAAGTCGCCCTGCTTGTCAAAGGCCCGCAGCACGAACCATGGAATCATGTACAGGCACGCCAGCTGCGCCATGGTCACCAGCAAGGTCAGACCCATGGACGGCAGGTCCTTCGCGGCGTTGCGAAACGCCTGAGAGAACTCCATGACCTGCACGTTGATGACCTCGTCCCAGTGCTTCACGGTCTCGGGCTTCAGGTGCTTGCCCGCGATCTTCAGAGCAAAGTTGCCAGCCTTCATCACGACGTGGGGGCACAGGCAGATGACGAAGAGCGCGATGAGCTCCAGCAGGTGCACGCCAAAGACCACGAGGTTCAGAAACACGATGTCGCCGTACGTCTGAAAGAAGAACTCCAGCTTTGCGCCCAGCATGATGGCGGCAAACAGCACAACTCCGAACTGGAACATGATGAAGCGCGTGAACTGCGTGGCCGACGCCTCGCCCGCGTCGAGCCCCGTGCGGGTGAGCCTGACTATCTGCGCGGGAACCGAACCGGCCATCATGGGCGTCAGGTTGCCAAAGAACACGCCCGAAGCCTCGACGCTCATGAGGTCGCGCACGCCCACCGGCGAGTCGTGGTCCAGGTATACGGCTATGACGTAGGCCAGTACGCCAAACACGAAGTACATGCCGTAGCAGAACAGCGCAGCCCACACCCAGCCCATGTCGACGCCGCTGAGCGCACCGATGAAGGTGCCCATCTGCCCGGACAGGATGAGGAATATCACGTACGCAACGACTACAAAGGCAAGGAACAGCGCGCCCTTGCGGGCCTTCGCTCGGTTCTCTGCCTCCTCCTCGGAGGACGGAGCGCCGCCGCCAACCTTCACGGATACGTTGGGCTTTGGGGTCGCCTTCTTGCTCTTGGTCATGCTCCGCCTTTTGAAGGGTGGCCGGCACAAGAGGTAGCCGGCACAGTTGTTTTATAGTTGTATTGGTAATATATACCCGAACGCGATCCCAAACGCTCGCGCCCAACACAGTACACCATGCCCCTACAAGGGCATACAGAGAGGCGCAATGCCCATGACACATATGAAAGACGACGCAAACCAGACCACGGAGCTCCCCAAGGACCCTGGCGTGCTGATGCGCAACCACGACGAGATGGTCGCCGTCATGCGCGGCGGAGAGCGCTTCGGCACGCACGGCGACGGCAGGCGAAAGATCGGCATCGAGCTGGAGCGCTTCGTCTATGACCGCAGATCCCAGATGACGGTGGCATACGGTGGTCCGTACGGGGTGGAGCAGCTGCTGGAGCACATGCGCCAGTTCTACCAGAAGCACGACGCGCTGCGCGAGGACGGCCACCTGATGGGCTTCCGCGGCTCCGTCACCGTGAGCTCGGGCACCGAGGTCGGAATGCTGGTGTCGCTGGAGCCGGCGGCGCAGCTGGAGTGCTCGGTGGGCCCGGTCACGAGTCTGATGGACCTCAGCGAGGCCATCCAGACGTTCGACCGCCAGGTCCACGTGGCAGCCCACGAGCTGGGCCAGGACTACGAGCTTCTGGCCGAGGGCTACAACCCCTGCGTGCAGAAGCCGCTGGACCTCCCCCTCATCCCAAAGACCCGCTACGCGCTCATGAACGCGTACCTCTCTCAGACGGGCCACTACGCGCGCGACATGATGCGCTGTACCGCCTCCACGCAGATCAGCATCGACTACGGCGACGAGATGGACGCCGTGCAGACCTACCAGCTGGCCGTGGCGCTCTCGCCAGTCTTTACCTTCCTGACGGACAACGTGCGCAGGTTCCGCGGCTCTGACGTGCTCAGCACCCCACGCATGGTGCGCTCCACCATCTGGGACCAGGTCGACCCTTCGCGCTGCGGCATCGTGCCCGGCACGTTCTCCCCTGACTTCTCTTTCGAGAAGTACGCGCAGTGGCTGGAGGGCGTCCAGCCCATCCTGTTCACCGACAGCATGGGTGTCACCACCTCCACCGGCCGCAAGACCGAGCGAGACATCATGTCGTCCAGGGCCCTTGCCAGCTCCGAGATCATGCACCTCTTCTCCATGGTGTTCCCGGACGTCAGGCTAAAGAGCTACATCGAGATCAGGCAGGCGGACTCCCTGCGCCCGCGCTACGCGGTGGGCTACGCAGCCTTCCTGAAGGGCATCTTCTACAGCGACGAGTCCTTCCGCGCGGCGCGCTCGCTGGTGGGCCAGGTCACGCAGTCCGACGTTCAGCGTGCGAAGGAGACTCTCCAGAAGGACGGTTGGAACGCCACGATCTACGGGCGAAACGCCGCCGACTTCATCGCTCGACTGTTGCAGGTGTCTCGTGCCGGCCTGACCGACCCGCAGGAGCGTGCCCTCATGGACGAGATCGCCACCCTGTGGGACGTGCGCATGGTGCCGCGCGACGGCTACGTGCAGGAGGCGCGCAGGGCGCAGAGGGGCTACTAGTTCTGCGCTACCCCGGTCAAACGCCCCAAGCCAGCTCGCTCAACGAGCAAATGGCAGCAAACGAGCCGCCGGTCCCCGCTTTGGAGGCCGGCGGCTCTTATTTGCCAACGCTTGCACACGAGTGCGTCTGAGCCATTCGACTCGATGGCGTGGTGGGAGGTTCTGGTTTTCAACCCCTTGCCCCGGTGGACATGTGTTGCGTCTATCCCAAAGGGTCCGTGGTCCAATCGTAGTCGGACAGGGGCTTGGTAGGATGCTTGGCCCTGTACTGGTCTCGGAATGCCTCGTCTACGATTTGGTAGCCATTGCCTTTGCCGTCCTCCGCATAGCTATACGTTAAGTCATTTTTGACGTCCGTCCGGTCCCACTGCACCGTAGCGTATTTGTGTGCACCGCTCGATGTGATCGTGTAGTAGTCGTCGCCTCCGGCGGAAGCACCGCCCGAACCGGTTTCGCGCAGCACGCCATCCGATCCGAGAAAGTACCAATCCCTGGCCTCAACAAGAAACGGCACGAGCTCATTGGGAGTTCCGCCCGAGATTCCGGCTACACAGGATATGTTGTCGCCTGCGTCCATGCTGTCTCCATCGCAGCGCGTAATGAGCTCAGGAGAGCCATCGCCGTCGATGTCCCAGAGAGCCCACCTCAGGCTTCTGGCATAGCTAGAGTTGCTGCCGTTGAGTTCGTCAATGCCCTCCTTCTGGCTTTGGATGATGGAGGCGTACTTCTGGTACCAGGCCTTCTTCTCCTGGGCGGCCTTCTCTGCAGCTGCCTTCTGCGCGGCCGCCTTTGCTGCCGCCACCGCGTCATCGCGCTTCTTCGTCGCCGCGGCAGAAAGCGTCTCGGCCTTGCCATTGTCCTCGGGGTCTTGGGCGGCGGCCTGCTTCGCGTCGGCAATCATCTGGTCGGTGACTTCTGCGGCATCCGGAACCTCAAACGTAATGGTTGCCGCAGATGAATCAGACGAAGTGTCGGAAGCGTTGGATTCGTCGACGCTACCGGCGTCGGCGTCGGTGCTGCCAGAAGAGAGTGAGTTCGTCGAAGCATCCCAGGAGGAGGCGCCGGCGCCCACCGTGATCGGTACGGGGTCTGTCGAGCAGGTGTAGATCGTGCCGTCCTCGAGGATGGGCGAGGTGACGGGCCGCACCTCGTAGGTTCCCTGCTGGAGGCTGAGGCTGTCTTGGACGCCCACATACGCAACGGTGTCGACGCCGTTGCCGTCGAGGTCGGTACCGGTTACGTGCAGGGGTATTCTGGTCGCATTTTGCGTGTAGTTCGGAGCAACGATGCTGAGGCCTACCGAGACGAGCGCATGTGCATCGTCGTAGGCCTGTTGCGCCTCAGACGCCAGATGGTCCTGGTATGCCTTCCAGCCGAAGTAGCCGCCGGCGGATGCGGCAAGCACCGCGGCCGCAATGCAGACGGCTATCACGGCCCCGTGCTTCTTGCGAGGCATCTTGGCAGGCTTGGCCTCGGCATTCTTGGCTTCGGCATTCTGCTGGGTATCCGCAGGGGTCATGGCCTCGGTGTCGCGGGGCGTGCTGCCTGCGTTGGGCTCGTCTTCCGTGACGTCATGTCCGCAGAAGGAGCAGAAGCGGGCTCCCTCCTTCAGGGGTTTTCCGCAGTTGGTGCAAAAGCGCTGCTTGCTCATATGTGTTTGTCACCAGGTCTCTGGTCGAGGTCTACCCGTGCGTATGAATCCACAAGAAGGCCGGAGGACACTCTCGTGGTTCATCGAGCTACGTATCTGAAACGTACCTATCCATTAGACCACGATTGACCTGAAAGCGTGAAGATCGTAAGGGATTCGAGTTAAAGAAAAAGCCTGCCGTGTAGGCAGGCTGAACGTTTGGTAGCCCCGACCAGATTCGAACTGGTGATCTCCGCCTTGAGAGGGCGGCGTCCTAAACCGCTAGACGACGGGGCCATATGTGAAGGGTCCACGCAATGACCCGAAAAAACATGGTAGCCCCGACCAGATTCGAACTGGTGATCTCCGCCTTGAGAGGGCGGCGTCCTAAACCGCTAGACGACCGGGCCGCCCACACGGACCGTGCAGCACGTGGAGTACGTGGTAGCCCGTACCAGATACGAACTGGTTATCTCCGACTTGAGAGGGCGGCGACCTAAACCGCTAGACGAACGGGCCAGAAGCGAGAATGGCTGGGATGGCAGGAATCGAACCTACACTGACGGAACCAGAATCCGTTGTCCTACCGTTAGACGACATCCCAATCGGTTTCTCTGTGCGCCTCAGCGCGAGAAA
>JAQXQO010000101.1 GCA_029101205.1 Coriobacteriales bacterium
CATCCTGAAGTGCATGCAGAAGGACCCGAAGGACCGCTTCCAGACGGCCGACGAGCTCTACCACGTGCTGCGCGACTACCTGGCGGGCCGCCTTTCGGCCGTGGGCAACGCCACCTCGGTCATCGCGCCCGTGGCGGCCACTCCCCTGCAGCCCACGAACGCGCTGGACAGCACGCAGGCCACCTCTCACATGGCGGCCGCCGCGCGTCACGTGAACGCCAGCCAGACGGGCCACCTGCGCCAGGAGAGCGCCACCGAGGAAGCGCGCAAGCGCAAGGGCAAGAAGCGCACCGCCGCCATCATCATCACCATCCTGGTGCTGCTCTGCGCGGCCGGAGCCGCAGCGTACGTGCTCTCGAACCAGACACAGACGCAGTCCGTGCCCAACCTGTACGGCCTCAGCAAGGACGACGCCGTCCAGCAGATAGAGTCCACCGGCTTTTTCAAGGTGGGTACCGTGACCGAGGAGTACAACGACACGATGGACTCTGGCCTGGTCGTGGACCAGGACCCCAACGCGGGCAGAGACGCCGCGGAGGGAACTGCCATCAACATAGTCGTCTCGAAGGGCAAGACCCCTGCGGTCGACGTCACCGTACCCGACCTCACGGGAATGAGCCCCTCCGAGGTCGAGGCGGCCCTGAGCAAGCTGGGCCTCATAGGCCAAGCGGGAGACTCGGTATACTCCGATTCTGTCGAGACGGGCAAGGTCGCCTCGCAGAGCCCCTCCGCGGGTACCACGGCGAAGGCTGGCAGCACCGTGACGTACCAGCTGTCCAAGGGCACCGAGTCCGTCTCGGTCCCCAACGTGGTGGGCAAGAGCGAAGATGACGCCACCTCCGCCCTGGAGGATGCAGGCTTCACCGTGGTCACGAAGTCCGACTACAGCGATTCCTACGACAAGGGCCAGGTCTCGGCCCAGTCCGTCACCGGCACCGCCGCAAAGGGCACCACGGTCACCATCACCGTGTCGCTGGGCTCCTCCAGCGACACGGTCCCCAATGTGGTCGGCCAGACCAAGGCAGCTGCGGCAGCCTCTCTGCAGGCGGCGGGCTTCACCGTGAAGTACTCCGATGACACCAGCAGCACGGCTACCGCCGGCACGGTGACCTGGCAATCCCAGACTGGCAGCGCCACCAAGGGCGCCACGATCACGTTGGGCATCGCCACGGGCACCAGCTCGTCGTCCTCGACGACCAACAACAGCTCCTCGAGCACGAAGACCGACGACGACTCGTCGCACGATGCGAACTCCAACACCAGCGGCAGCAGCAACTCCGGCACTAGCGGGTCTGGCACCAGTTCTTCTACGAGCACGGGTCATTAGCCCGGTCCGACGGACTAGCCCATAGGCAGCCGCACACGGGACGCATCACAAGGGGCACCACGGCAATCACCGCCGTGGTGCCCCTTCTTTGTGCAGCTCGGTGGGGTTCACTTGATGTCTCAGCGAAAGACGCCAGATAGAAGAGCCGCCTGCTATGTGAGAAGGGCCGCCTGCTATGCGACGACATCTGGTCACTTCACCCCTGCGCAAACCTGGCCGCTGCGGGTACCCGTACCAGCCAGGTTTGCGCACGAGGTGAATGCCGGCTCGGGGCATTCAAATAAAATCGCAGGCCAGAGGCCCGGCATAAAGCAAGTAGAAAGTGAGAGATTCGAAGGGCAAGAAGAAAGCCCCCTACCGCATTTCTGCAGGTAGGAGGCCGTGTTTTTGGTGCCCCCGCGCGGATTCGAACCACGGACACCTGGTTTAGGAAACCAGTGCTCTATCCCCTGAGCTACGAGGGCTTGCTTAGCGCTAGTCATTGTAGCATCTTAGCGCGGCAGACGCGAGGTCGAGCTCGCACGACAGGCTACTTCTTCTTGGCGGCCTTTGCGGCCTCCTTCTGAGCCTTGCGGGCAGCGCGCTCGCGTGCGTCGTTGTCGATGACGGAGTTCATCTTTTTCACCGTCATGCCATCGGCAACGGAGTCGCAGACCTTGCGAAGGGGACGCACCTTGACCCAGTCGTAAACCAAAGAGCCAATGATGGCGGCGTATGCCAGCACCATCAGAAGCACGCTGATGATGCCCGCCACCTCCCCGATGGCCTGTCCGCCCTGGGTGCCCACGCCGTACACGATGAGCTCGACGACCAGGCAGGCAAAGCCAGCGCCCATGAGGCCCCACCAGACACGGCGCCTGTGGATGTAGTCGGGGTTCTGCTCCAACATGATGTTGGAAACGGTGGCGCGCATGTCGTCCAGCTCGCGAACGCGACGCTTGGCCTCCTTGCGCTCCTCCTTCGACTGGGGAGTCTTGCCATGGCTGGAATTGCCACGGGCGTCCACGACGCGCACGCCCTGTGCGGCCTCACGAGCCGGCCTGGCGCGCGTGATGGACTTCTTTGAGAAGCCCTCGCGCTCCTTTGGCACGTCGTCGTCGGCTGGCTTGGTGTCGTCAGAGCCCTTGCGGAGGTCGTTGGCGTTTGCGGCGGCCTCCTCGCGGGCGCCACGGATGGTATCGCGAAGTGACATTAGGCTTCCCTCATAGGAACAAACTCATGGCCGGTAATAATCTGGAACGCCTCCTGGTAGCGCTTGGAGGTACCCTCGATGACCTCCTGGGGCAGATGGGGCGGCTGGCCCTGCATGTCCCAGTTGGCCTTCAGCCAGTCGCGCACGTACTGCTTGTCGTAGCTGGGCTGTACATGGCCGGGCTTGTAGCCCTCGGCGGGCCAGAAGCGGCTGGAGTCGGGCGTCAGGCACTCGTCGATGAGCGAGAACTGGCCGTCGATGTAGCCAAACTCGAACTTCGTGTCGGCGATGATGATGCCGCGCGTGGACGCGTACTCGGCGGCGGCGGTGTAGATCTTCAGGGCGGAGTCGCGCAGCTGCTGGGCAGTCTCCTCGCCCACCAGCTCGGCGCAGCGCTCGTAGCTGATGTTCTCGTCGTGGTCGCCCAGGGCAGCCTTCGTGGACGGGGTAAAGATGGGCTCCGGAATCTTCGATGCCTCGACCAGGCCGGCGGGCAGCTTGATACCGCACACGGTGCCGTTCTGGTCGTAGGTCTTCTTGCCCGAGCCGGTCAGATAGCCGCGAACAATGGCCTCGATGGGGATGGTCTTGGCCTTCTTGACCAGCATGGAGCGGCCAGTCAGGTAGTCGGCGTACTTCTGGTACTCCTCGGGGTACTCGGAAACGTCCATCGTGATGAGGTGGTTCGGAATCAGGTCGGCGAACTTCTGGAACCAGAACGCCGAAATGCGGGTCAGAATCTCGCCCTTGTGAGGAATCTCGTCGGGCAGAATGTAGTCGAACGCGCTGATGCGGTCGCTAGCGACCATGAGCAGGCTGTCGCCGCAATCATAGATGTCACGGACCTTGCCATGAGAATCGGGACGCAGCTCAATCGTAGACATTCCACATGCTCCCTTCTGGAGTTACAGACTCTCAAATTGTAATAGAACGAGCGCCGGGTGGAGACCACGGCGCTCAGCTTGACCAAGTTGCTATGCAGTTGGGTACGTAGCCAGTTAGGTGCGTAGCGTCCTTGCCAGCCCCACGCAGAGTGCTAGCCGTTCTGCTGCGGGCGCGCGTCGCGGTGCTCCAGCGGCAGGCTCAGCGTGAACTTCGTGCCCACGCCCAGCTCGGAGTCGACCGAGATGGTGCCGTTGTGACGGTCCACGATCTCCTTCGTCAGTGCCAGGCCCACGCCCAGGCCACCGGCCACGCGCTCGCGGCTGGCGTCGGACCTCCAGAACCTGCTGAACACGCGCGGGATGTCCTCCTTTGCGATGCCCATGCCCGTGTCCTGGACCGATATCAGGACGTCGGAGCGGCTCTTTGCCACACTGACATTTACCTTGCCACCCTCGGGCGTGTAGCGCAGGGCGTTGCTCATGAGGTTCACCAGGGCCTCGCGGATGAGGTCGGGGTCTATCTCGGCGAACAGCTGGTCGTGTCCCGTCTCGTTCGAGAAGCTGAGTCCCAGCCCGTTGTCCGAGAAGAGCTGGGCCTGGTAGGTCACGAGCCCGCTGGCCAGGGCAACCACATCGCAGCGCTCGATGCGCAGCGGGGTTTTGCCGTTCTCCATGCGCGAGAGCTTCAGCATGGCATCCACCAGGCGCGACAGCCTGCGCACCTCGATGGCCACCGTGGCCAGGTGCTCGTCGTCTGCGGGAAGCACGCCGTCCTGCATGGCCTCCACCGTGGCCTGCATGGCCATGAGCGGCGTGCGCAGCTCATGCGCCACGTCGCTGGTCAGGCGGTGCTCCAGCTTTATGTCCTTCTCCAACGTGGTGGCCATGTCGTCGAACGTCTCGCCCAGGCGACCCATCTCGTCGTCGCCGCGCAGGCCCGTGCGGGCGCTGAGGTCGCCGTTGCGAATCTGGCTGGCCGTGGAGGTGATGCGCTTTATGGGCTTCGTCAGGGCGCGCGACACGAAGTAGCCCAGCACGCAGGCCAGCACGATGGCCACGATGCCCGCGGTAAAGATGGCGCCATAGGAGTTCGTCCTAAAGGCGGAATCAGTCTTTGTCAGGAAGGCATCGCTGCTGATGGCCCAGAACTGTATGGTGCCCACACGCGTGCCGTCCTGCAGGATGACATCGGCCGAGACGTAGTGGTAGTCGTTCCCGGGAAACACCATGGAACCGTGGCCCTGCGTCTGGATCTGCGCCACACGGGCGTCGTCGTACAAGACGTCACCGGCCGCATCCTTCAGCTGCACGCCCACGTCGTCCATGGTCTGCGCGTACTCGCGCACGGTCTCGATGGACTCGTCCGTCCACCCGCCGCTGGACTCGTAGGCCTGCGACAGGCTCTCGGCCATGCTCTGCGCGGTGCGCTGCATGTTCTCGCGGGTGTACGACTGGAACTGGTTCGTCCACACGATGGCCAGCACGCACACCAGGATGAGCACGGTCATGATGGCCGTGCAGGCAAATGCCAGCGTCATGCGCCCCGCATAGGTCATGCGGGAGCGCGGGCTGGGCTGTATGGTGTTGTAAGAAGAGCGGTTGGAGTCGGCGGCGGAATCAGCCGGCGGCTGAGATGCGGGGCGCGACACGGCTACTTTGCCCGGTTGGCCTTGGCCTTAGCCTTTGCCATGTCGGCCTCGGGCGCCTCGAAGCGGTAGCCAACGCCGTGCACGGTGTAGAGCCAGCGCGGGTTGCGCGGGTCGTCGCCCAGCTTTGCGCGCAGGTTCTTCACGTGGCTGTCGATGGTGCGCTCGTAGCCCTCGAAGTCGTAGCCCAGGACCTTCTCGACCAGCTCCATGCGGGTATACACGCGGCCCGGGAAGCGCGCCAGGGTGGTCAGCAGCTTGAACTCGGAGGCGGTCAGGTCAATCTCGCGACCGTCTATGGTGACCTTGTGGCCCGAGATGTCGATGACCAGATCGCCGAAGTCCAGGACCTCCAGCTGGGGCTCGCTCTCGGCATGGGCGCGACGCAGAAGCGCACGCACGCGTGCCACGAGCTCACGGGGCGAGAAGGGCTTGATCAAGTAGTCATCCGCACCCAGCTCGAGGCCGATGATGCGGTCCTCGACCTCGCCCTTTGCCGTCAGCATGATGATAGGCACGTTCGAGGTCTCGCGGATGGCGCGGCACACGCGCTCGCCCGACAGCTTGGGCAGCATGAGGTCCAGGATGATGAGGTCGAACGAGTGCTTCTCGAACTCCTCAAGGGCGCTCTGACCGTCTCCAACGCCACGGACCATATAGTTCTCGCGCTCGAGATAGGCGGCCACGGCGTCACGAATGACCTTGTCGTCCTCGACCAAAAGAATTCTCTTCTCGTCTGAAGCCATGGTAGCCCCTTCCACAAAATCCCGTTTATCGGCAGGATAGATGTTCTTCTTGTGCTGTATTAGTGTACCCCACAAAGCACGAACGGAACTGAATCAAAGGGTGAACGCCCTGACGGTGACGGAAGCGGGGTAGCCCGTGGTCTCGTCCTTCACCGTGGCAAACGTGACGAACGTGTCGGTCTGTCCGACGCGCGCGGGGTACTCGCCGTAGTCGATGCAGCGGTTGGAGGCGGACAGCACGCTGTAGGTGCTCTGCGTGGTGTCCACCACGAAGTAGGACGCGCGCACCTTGATCACGTACTTGCCGTCCTTGCCCGCCACGCCCGCGAAGGGCTCACGCGACAGCGAAAGGAAGTCCCCCGACGACGTACCTATATAGGTGCCCATGCCGGACAGCAGGCCGCCCGAGCTGTACGAGGCCTCGATGGAGGTGACGAACTGGTCGCCTATGCGCACGGCGCGGAACGGCTTCACCGTCTGGGGCAGTACCAGCTGGTCCTCGATGCTGGCGAGGTCGTTCGACAGGCTGTAGGCGGTGACGCCGTAGTAGACGCCCTCGCTGGAGCGCACGCGCGGCGTCAGCGTGACCGTGTCGCCCGACACGACGGGTGCCGTGGCAAAGCGGCCCGGCGACTCCACGACGGACTTGGCGTTGGAGTCGCCCAGCTTCCACAAGTAGCAGTACGAGCTCTCGGAGGTCTTTGACCCCGAGGTGGAAGGCATGACCTGCCAGATGACCGTGCTGCCCGTGCAGGCAAACGAGGGCGGGTCATAGTCGGAGCTCGCCGACCACAGCGTGGTGGCGGTGCCCGTGAGCGCGCCCTCGCTGAACGCCGAGGCATACAGGGTCCAGTCGTAGGTCAGGTAGTTCAGCTCGACCCAGGCGTAGACCGAGTCTGAGCAGCGCACGTCGTAGATGACCTCGGCCGTGCTGGTTCCTATGGTCTTTGACACGACCTCGGACAGGTTGCCCGAGCTGGTTGAGAACGCACAGCCCTTCACCATGGGGGACGCCGACGACCCCGCCTGCGTCACGGGCAGCCACGTGCCCTCGCCCTCGTGCAGCACGCTGCCCAGGGGTATGGTCCAGTTGCCCGTTTGGGTCAGGTCGAAGTCCTGCGACGTATAGGTGTTCAAGATGTCGGTTGCCGAGTCGGAGTCGACCACGGTGGGCTGGGGCGTCGTGTCCTCCGACTGCTGCGAGCAGCCAGAGAGGACGCCCACGGCGGCCGTCGTGGCCGCCGTGGCGAACATCCCACGAAACAGCCCCCTGCGTGTGATGCTATGACGCTTGTGTGCAGGCACGACGGACTCCGGTCTACGCGCTGGCGGCGGCGTCATGCGCCATGGACTGCTGCGCCTTGCGCAGGGCGATGGTCATCTGGTCGGCGCAGGAAGTGCGACGCGGGCCGCAGGTGTTGCCCTGCAGGAGCTCAACCACCTTGTCGACGCTCATGCCGCGCGTCAGCTTGCCTATGGCCTTCAGGTTGCCGTTGCAGCCTCCCTCGAACTGGACGCCCTCCACCGTCTGGCCGTCATCGCTCAACGTGACGTGGATGGCCCTGGAGCACACGCCTCGCGGCGTGAAGTCGTACTGGTACATGCCTCTCCTCTCGCAGTGAACACATGAGAGTATACCCGGCACAAAAAAGAGGCGACGCCCGAGGGCGCCACCTCATGGAATTCCGTATGAAGCTGCAGCCTAGTCGAACTCCAGCTTCTCCAGACGGTCGAATACCACGTCGATGCGGGTCAGGAACGACCACGGGTCGAATATGCGGTCCAGCTCCTCCTTCGTCAGCGTGCAGGCGGGGTCGGCCTCCAGGCGCTCGCGGAAGGACGGTCCGGGCTGGCACTGCTGCACGTCCGCCCAGGTGGCCATGGCATTGGACTGCACGATCTTGTACGCCTGCTCGCGCGTGATGCCCGTCTCGACCAGGGCCAGCAGCACCTTGCTGGAGAACAGCATGCCACGGGTCTTGTTCAGGTTGTTCATCATCTGAGCGGGGTACAGCTTCAGACCGCCGATCACGCGGATGAGGCACTGGAACATGTGGTCAAGGGCGATGAAGCTGTCGGCGGTGGCCACGCGCTCGGTGCAGCTGTGCGAGATGTCGCGCTCGTGCCACAGGGCCACGTTGTCGAAGGCCACCTGCGCGTTGGCCTTTACGATGCGCGACAGTCCGCAGACCTTCTCCATGGTGATGGGGTTGCGCTTGTGCGGCATGGCGCTGGAGCCCTTCTGGCCCTTCTTGAACGGCTCCTCGGCCTCCAGGGTGTCAGTCTTCTGCAGGGCGCGGACCTCGGTGGCTATGCGCTCGCAGGTGGCGGCGGTGGTAGCCAGGACGCCGGCCAGGTACGCGTGGTGGTCGCGGCTGATGACCTGCGTGGACAGCGGGTCGTGCTTCAGGCCCATGTGCTCGCACACGTACTCCTCGACGAAGGGGTCGATACTGGAGTAGGTGCCCACGGCACCCGAGATGGCGCCGAAGCTGACGTTGTCGCGGGCGTCCTTCAGGCGCTGGTAGTCGCGGTACAGCTCCCACGCCCAGCTGCCGAACTTCATGCCGAAGGTCATGGGCTCGGCGTGGATGCCGTGCGTGCGGCCCACGCACAGGGTCTCCTTCTCCTCGAACGCGCGGCGCTTGCAAATCTCGCCCAGCTGCTTGCAGTCGTCCAGGATGATCTCGGTGGCCTGCTTCAGCTGGTAGCACAGGGCGGTGTCACCCAGGTCGGTCGACGTCATGCCAAAGTGGACCCAGCGGGAAGGCTTGGGCTGGCCCTCGGGCACATCGGCGTCGATGTAGCTGCCCATGTTCGTCAGGAATGCTATGACGTCGTGGTTGGTCACGGCCTCGATGGCGTCGACCTCCTCCTTGTTGAACGAGGCGTGCTCGCGAATCCAGGCGGCCTCCTCCTTCGTGATGCCAATCTTGCCCAGCTCGGCCTGGGCCTCGCAGGCTAGCACCTCGATCTCCTGCCAGATGGCGTACTTGTTTTCCAACGAGAAGATATGGCCCATCTCGGGACGGGTGTAGCGATCGATCATGCGCTTTCCTTTCGTGAGGATGCCGGCTCCCTCGATTCTACCGCGCTGGTACGAGGCGATGCCGGGCACACAAAACGCCCGCCGTCCCCTTCGTGCAAAGAAGAACGGCGGGCTTGTGATTCAGGTGCCGGCAGATGCCGGGCGCGATGCTAGGACTCGGGGTCCACGTCCACCGGGTCGGCGTTGACGTCTGTGGCGCCGCGACCGAACGTGGGACGGGCAGCCTCGTTCTGAATCTCGCGCGAGCGGGCGATGACGAAGTCGGGGTCCACCGTATCGTAGCGATGGCACGCGCAGTAGTGGCCGGGCAGGACCTCGTTCAGCTCGGGCGCGGCCACGTCGCAGGCACCCACCTTTGCGAAGCAGCGGCTGGCGAAGCGGCAGCCCGCCGGCGGGTCGATGGGGCTGGGGACGTCACCCTCCAGTATGATGCGCCTACGGCGCAGCTTGGGGTCGACCGAGGGGATGGCCGACAGCAGGGCCTGGGTGTAGGGGCACAGTGGGTCGTGGTACAGGTCGTTCTTGGACGCTATCTCCATCAGGCGGCCCAGGTACATGACGCCTACCCGGTCCGAGATGTGCTTGACTACGTTGAGGCCGTGCGCGATGAAGAGGTAGGTCAGGCCGAACTGGTCCTTCAGGTCGTCCAGCAGGTTCAGCACCTGCGCCTGGATGGACACGTCCAGCGCCGACACGGGCTCGTCGCACACGATGAGCTTCGGGTTCACGGCCAGGGCGCGGGCGATGCCCACGCGCTGGCGCTGGCCACCGGAAAACTCGTGTGGGTAGCGGTTGCGCATGTAGGGCGCCAGGCCCACGCACTCCAAGAGCTCGTCCACGCGCTTGTCCACCTGGTCGGGCGGCAGGATCTTGTTCGTCAGGATGGGCTCGGCGATGATCTTTCCCACGGTCATGCGCGGGTTCAGGCTGGCATACGGGTCCTGGAAGATGATCTGGATGTCCTTGCAGTAGGCACGCCGCTGCTTGGGCGTCAGAGCCGTGAGGTCGGTGCCCTCGAACGTGATGGTGCCGCTGGTCGGGGTCAGAAGGCCCACCAGCATCTTTCCGATGGTCGACTTTCCGCAGCCGGACTCGCCCACTAGGCCGAACGCCTCGCCGCGGTGAATCTGGAACGAGACGTCGTCCACCGCTCGGACGAACGACGTAGGCTTGCCAAAGAAGTTCGAGGCGGCCACGAAGCTCTTTGTGAGGTGCTTCACGTCCAGCAGGACGTCCGGGTCCTGCGCCGCATTCTTCTGGTCTTCCGCCATGGGCTACCTCCCCTCCTCTTCGTCGTACAGGTGGCAGCGCACGCTGCGCTCGGGGTCGTCCTTCAGGGGCTTCAGCTGGGGAGCCACCTCGCGGCAAACCTTCATGCACTTCTCGCAACGGTCAGAGAACGGGCAGCCGTTGGGCAGGTGCAGCGGGTTGGGAACCTGGCCGTGAATGGTGTAAAGACGCTTCGAGTCGTCGTCGTCCAGGCGCGGGATGGAGTTCAGGAGGCCCAGCGTGTAGGGGTGCAGGGGCTTCTCGAACAGCTTCATGACGGGGGACTGCTCGACGACCTGGCCGCAGTACATGACCACCACGCGGTCGGCCACCTCGGCCACGACGCCCAGGTCGTGGGTGATCAGCAGCACGCCCATGTTGTACTCCTGGCGCAGCTTGTAGATGAGGTCCAGGATCTGGGCTTGGATGGTCACGTCCAGGGCCGTCGTGGGCTCGTCGGCTATCAGGAGTTTCGGGTTGCACGACAGGGCCATGGCTATCATGACGCGCTGGCGCATGCCGCCGCTCATCTCGTGCGGGTAGTCACGGGCACGCTCCTCGGGGCTGGGGATGCCAACCACGCGCAGCGCCTCGACCGCGCGGGCCCACGCCTCCTCCTTCGTGGCGTCGGAATGCTGCTGGATAGCCTCGACTATCTGGTCACCCACGCGATAGACGGGGTCCAGGCTGGTCATGGGCTCCTGGAACACCATGGCTATCTTTCCGCCGCGCACCTGCTCCATCTGCTGCTCGCTCAGGGACAGCAGGTCGGTGCCGTCGAAGGTGATGGAGCCGCCGGCCACGTGGCCCGGCTCCTGCAGGAGTCGCATGATCGAGAGGGACGTCACGGACTTGCCCGAGCCGGACTCGCCCACCAGGGCCACCGTCTCGCCGGCGTTCACGCCAAAGGTGACGCCATTCACCGCTCGCACCACCCCCTTGCGGGTGGGGAACTCGGTAACGAGGTTCTTTACCTCTAGCAGCATGCGATCACCTCCTCCTTGCCTTGGGATCGAAGGCGTCGCGAAGGCCGTCGCCCAGCAGGTTGAACGCCAGGACGGTGACGGTGATCGCGAGGCCCGGGAAAATCATCGTGTACGGGGCTGAGAAGATGTAGTTGCGGCCTCGGCCCAGCATGTCGCCCCACTCGGCCGCAGGAGGCTGAACGCCCAGTCCCAGGAAGCCCAGGGCCGCGCAGTCCAGAATGGCGCCCGAGATGCCCAGGGTGGCGCGGACGATGATGGACGGCGCCACGTTGGGCAGCACGTGCCGCATGATGATGACGGAGTCCTTGTCGCCGATGACGCGCGCGGCGGCCACGTAGTCGTTCTCCTTTACCGAGAGGATCTGCGAGCGCACGATGCGCGCGTACTCCGGGATGGAGACCAGGCCAATGGCCACGACGGCCTTGTCGATGCCCTTGCCCAGGGCCGCCATGAAGGCGATGGCCAGCAGGATGGACGGGATGGCCAGCATCATGTCCATGATGCGCATGATGATGGTGTCCACGATGCCGCCCTTGTAGCCGGCGATGGCACCCAGCGTCACTCCGATGACCAGCGAGATGGCGACCGCCAGAAGGCCCACAGACAACGAGATGCGCGTGCCCACGAGGATGCGGCAGAATATGTCGCGTCCCTGCTGGTCGGTACCGAACCAGTGAGCGGCAGACGGCGCCTGGAACGACGCCGAGAGGTCCTGCTCGTAGGGATCGTAGGGCAGGACCTGCGGGAACAGGGTGGTCACAATGGCTATGACCACCAGCACCGCGATGACCACCAGGCTGATGAGGGCCGCCTTGTTGCCGCGCAGCGAGTACCACACGTCGCTTGCCAGCGAATCGGGCTTCTCCTCCTCGGGGGCCACCTTAGCTTCGGCTTCTGCCATTATGATCACCCCTCTTCCTTCGAGTACTTGATGCGAGGATCCAGGTAGGCGTAGATGATGTCGACGACCAGGTTGATGATGACGAAGATCACGCCGATCAGCAGGACGACGCCCTGCACCACCGGGAAGTCGCTCTTTAGGATGCAGTCCACGGTGTACTTGCCGATGCCGGGCCAGGCGAACACCGTCTCGGTCAGCATGGCGCCGCCCAGAAGGCTGCCCAGCTGCAGGCCGATGACTGTGGTCACGGGCAGCATGGCGTTGCGCAGGGCGTGGTGCTTCACGACGACCTTGCGCGGCAGACCCTTTGCGGACGCAACGCGCACGTAGTCCTCGCCCAGCGTCTCCAGCATGGACGAGCGGGTCATGCGCGTGATGATGGCCATGGAATACATAGACAGGGTGACGGCGGGCAGGATGATGTGCTGCAATACGTTGCCCAGGGCCTCGAAGTCACCGGACAACAGCGTGTCCAAGATGTAGAGACCCGTGCCGCCCACGGGCTGCAGCATGGGGTCCACGCGTCCGCTGGACGGCAGGATGTGAAGCACGCCCGAGAACAGGATGATGAACAGGATGCCCAGCCAGAACACGGGCATCGACACGCCCAGCAGGGCGAACACCAGGGTGCCGCCGTCGGCTGCCTTGCCACGGTGCGTGGCAGCCACGACGCCCAGCTTCACGCCCATGAAGGACGCTATCAGGATGGCCACGAGGGCCAGCTCGATGGTTGCCGGGAAGCGGCTGGCGATCTCCTGCGACACCGGAGTATGCGTGTAGTAAGAGGTGCCCAGGTCGCCGTGAAGGGCGCCACCTAGAAAGTTGAAGTACTGGATCAGTATAGGGTCGTTCAGGCCGTTGGCGTCACGCCAGGCAGTAATCTCGTCGGGGGTGGCATGCTCGCCCAAGACCACGGGGGCGGGGTCCGAGGAGAACACCCTCATGATCAAGAACACGATGACCGAGACGCCCAGCAGCACCAGTATCGACTGCAGGATGCGCTTGACGATGTATTTGCTCAAGGCGCTGGCCTCCTTTCGTTGCAGAAAAAGCGGACGCGCGAGGCGGATGCGGGACCGCCCCACGCGTCCGTGTCCGATATCAAAGCCTTACGGATGGACGACCTACTGCTGCTTGGTCGCGTTCCACAGTCGAACGACGCCCGTGGGGTGAATGACGAAGCCCGAGACCTTCGGGTTGTAGCCAGCCAGGTTCTTCGAGTGCGAGATCAGCAGCCAAGGCTGCTGATCTGCAACCATCTGCTCGCACTGCTTGTAGATGTCGTTGCGCTGGTCCTCGTCGCTGGTGGCGACGCCCTGGGCGATGAGCGCCTTGTAGTCGGCGTTGTTGAACTGGGCTATGTTCATCGTGGGCGTGGGGTCCGCCAGCAGGTTCATGAAGTTGTCGGGGTCGCCGTTGTCGCCCGTCCAGCCATAGAAGCACACGTCCCAGGGGTCCGTAGTGGTCTTGGTCTTGTAGGTGGTCCAGTCGTAGGCCGTGATGTCCAGCTTTACGCCAACCTTGTCGAAGTAGCCCTGAATGGCCTCAGCCAGGACCTGACCGCCCTTGGTGTTGTAAGGACGCACGTTGGAGTACGTAATGCACTTCAGCGAGGTGACGCCCAGGGAGGCCAGCGTGGCCTTCGCGGTATCGGGGTCGTAGGGCGTCTGCTGGATGTCGGAGTCGTACGGGGCCATCCAGGTGGGCATGACGGAGTTGGCGACGGAGGCGTAGTCACCGTACAGCGAGCTCACGAGCTCGTCCACGTTCACTGCCTGCGCCAGGGCCTTGCGCACCTTCTGGTCCTTGCACACACTGCTGTCGGTGCAGTTGAAGGCCATGTAGTTGATGTTCATGCCGTCGGCCGTGAACAGCTGGTTGCCGGCGCTGGTGATGGTATCGACCACAGAGTCGTCCAGGCCGTCGATGATGTCGGCCTCACCGTTGTTCAGGGCGGTCACGCGCGAGGCGTTCTCGGCGATGAACTTAAAAACGATGTTCTTGGTCTTGGGAGCGTTGTCCTTGTCCCAGTAGTCGTCGTTCGCGACCAGCTTGACGTTCTGGCCCTTGTCCCACGACACGAACTTGTAGGGGCCGGTGCCCACGGGGTTCTCCATAAGACCCGTGGGGTCCTTCTCGAACACGGTGGGGCAGGCAATGGGGGCTGCCAGCACCATGGCCAGGTTCTTGATGAAAGGCGCGGAGGCGGCGGCCAGGGTGATCTTCACCGTGTAGTCGCCATCAGTCTCGACTGACTTGACGCCGTTGCCCTCGGAGGCGGTGCCAAAGGTGAAGGAGGCGTAGGTCATGTCATCGGTGCGGCCGGTGCCCTCCAGCTGGCGCTCGATGCTCTTCTTGACAGCCTCGGCATTGAAGTCGGTGCCGTCGTGGAACTTCACGCCCTGCTGCAGGTTGAAGGTGTAGGTCAGGCCGTCGTCCGAGATGTTGTAGTCGGTTGCCAGCTTGGGCTTCACGTCGCAGGAGTCGTCGTCGTAGGTCACGAGGTTCTCGTAGATGTTCTCGATAATCTTTGCGGACTCGCCGTCGTCCACGTAGGCAGGGTCCAGGCCACGCGGGTCTGCGCCCTGGGCAAACGTGATGGTGTCGGCGATGCCCGAGTCGCCGGAGCCCGAAGCGTCAGAAGCGCGCTTGCTGCCGCAGCCCGCCAGAGCAAAGGCGCTGCCAGCGCTTACGAGGCCCATCATCTTTACGAATGTCTTTCGGGACATCTCGGCCTTGAACGATCCCATGTTGGCTCCTTTCATCGGAAGCGTTTTCCCTCCCCAGAGAAAACTCTTTACTTCCGGCTATTTGGACTACGAATAATCTAGGGTCAACAGGGACGCCTAAGACGTGTGATTTACTTTTGTATATGAGTATTTTCGTGTTTGAAATCAAAATCTAATAAATAACGCCTGATGAAAACGGCTTCACCAGGCGTTATTTGTGCTATGGGACGCGGAGAAATGCCTTCGCGCCATGGGGTCGCCACGCTACCGCGGCAGATTCTGCTCGTCTGCCTTCAGCGCGTCGACAGCTTCGCCCAGCTGCACCTGAACGGCCTTCATGCCGGTGCCGCCGTAGGTGTTGCGCGCGTTGGCGATGCCCGCGGGGTCCAGGTCCTGGGCCACGTCGTCCTCAAACAGCGGGCTCGCGGCCTTGAACTCCTGCGCCGTCAGGTCCTCCAGGCCCTTGTGGTGCTGCTCGCAGTACAGCACCAGCTTGCCCACGACCTCGTGGGCCTGTCGGAAGGGCATGCCCTTCTTTGCCAGGTAGTCGGCCACGTCGGTTGCGGCCGTGAAGCCCTTGCCAGCTTGGGACAGCATGACGTCGTCGTGCACGGTCATGGTCTCCAGCATGCCGGCGGCAATCTCCATGCAGTCACTGAGGGTCTTCGCCGCGTCAAGCGGGCCCTCCTTGCACTCCTGAAGGTCCTTGTTGTACGCCAGGGGCAGCGACTTCATGGTGGTCAGCAGGGCCATCAGGTCGCCATAGACGCGACCGGTCTTTCCGCGCGTCAGCTCGGCGAAGTCGGGGTTCTTCTTTTGCGGCATGATGGACGAGCCCGTGGAGTACGAGTCGGACAGCGTGATGAAGCCGAACTCCGTCGAGCTCCACATCACGATCTCCTCGCACAGGCGCGAGAAATGCATCATGGCCACGCTGCACGCGTACTCCAGGTCCAGCAGGTAGTCGCGGTCGGACACCGCGTCCATGGAGTTGGGGATGGCGTGGTCGAAGCCCAGGAGCTGCGTGGTGTACTGGCGGTCCAGCGGGTACGTGGTGCCCGCTAGCGCAGCAGAGCCCAGGGGGTTGGCGTCCGCCGCGTCGTAGGCGGCACGCAGGCGCACGTAGTCGCGGGTGAACATCCAGAAGTAGGCCAGCAGGTGGTGGGACAGCAGGACGGGCTGCGCGTGCTGCAGGTGCGTGTACCCGGGCATCACGACGCCCAGGTGCTGCTGCGCCTGCTGCAGCACTACGCGCCGCAGCTCCACGTTGCCGTGCATCAGCTGGGACGCCAGGTCCTTCGCCAGCAGGCGGATGTCGGTGGCCACTTGGTCGTTGCGCGAGCGGCCCGTGTGCAGGCGGGCGCCGGGCTGGCCTATGGCCTGCGTCAGCTTGGACTCCACGGCCATGTGCACGTCCTCGTCGTTCACGTCCCAGGGAAAGGTGCCATCCTTTATCTGCTGCGATATGTCCTGCAAGCCGGCGTCGATGGCCTTCTGGTCGTCCTGGCTGATGATGCCCTGCTTTGCCAGCATGCGCGCGTGCGCGCGGGAACCCGCGATATCCTGCTGGGCCATGTTCTTGTCGACCTCAAGCGAGGCTCCGAACTCCTGCGTGAACTGGTCGACGCCCTTCTGAAACCTGCCGCCCCAAAGTGCCATGTGCTGCCTCCCGATGCCGTCCCTCTGATAAAAAGGCGGCCCTGCCACAGGGGGCAAGGCCGCCACGTCGTCTGGTTTCGTCGCGCCTACGCGGGCTGGTTGCCCGAGGCGGGACCCTGGACCTTGGACCAGGTGGTGTTCTCCAGCGAGTGGATGTCGATGAAGCCCTTCGAAGCGGTGCGGTCGAAGGTGTCGCCCTCGCTGTAGGTGGCCAGGCCATAATCATACAGGCTGTAGTCGCTCTTTATGCCGTCCATCAGCAGGGAGCCCTTGTACAGCTTGAAGCGCACGGTGCCGCTGACGAACTTCTGCGTGTAGGCGTTGAAGGCGTCGATGGAGTTGCGGACCTGGCTGTACCAGTAGCCGTAGTACACCTGGCTGGCCCACTCCTGGTCCATGTGCTGCTTCAGCTTCAGCGTCTCGCGGTCGAGGCACAGGGTCTCCAGCTGCTTGTGGGCCTCGATCAGCAGCATGGCGCCGGGGCACTCGTAGCACTCGCGGCTCTTCAGACCCACGGTGCGGTCCTCGATCATGTCGATACGGCCGTAGCCGTTGGAGCCGGCAATCTGGTTTGCCTTCACGACCAGCGGCAGCAGGTCCATCTTCTGGCCGTCGATGGCCACGGGCACGCCGGCGTCGAAGGTAATCTCGACGAAGGTCGGGGTGTCAGGAGCCTGCTCGGGGTCGGTGGTCATGGTCCAGATGTCCGCGGGCGGCTGGTTCCAGGTGTCCTCCAGGACGCCGCACTCGATGGCACGGCCCCACAGGTTGTCATCGATGGAGTAGGGCTTCTTCTTGGTCACGGGAATGGGCACGTCGTTCTGCTCGGCCCAGTCCATCTCGCTCTCACGCGTGGTGAGGTCCCAGATACGCACGGGGGCGATGATCTTCAGGCTGGGGTCCAGGGCGTGGATGCAGGTCTCAAAGCGCACCTGGTCGTTGCCCTTGCCGGTGCAGCCGTGCACGATGGTGGTCGCGCCGTACTGGTGGGCGATGTCCACAAGGTGCTTCGAGATGACGGGGCGACTGAGAGCGGACAGCAGGGGGTAGACGCCCTCGTACATGCCGTTGGCCTGGATGGCGCTCTTCACGATGGTGTTGCAGTACTCCTCGCGCATGTCCAGCGCCTCGGCGTAGATGGCGCCCATCTTGTACGCCTTCTGGACGACCCAGTCCAGGTCCTTCTCGTCCTGGCCCACGTTGCCGCAGATGGCGATGACGTCCATGTTCTTCTCGTTCTGCAGCCACCGCACGATGACCGAAGTGTCCAGACCGCCAGAGTACGCCAGAACCGCCTTTTCCTTTGCCATGATGAAGTCTCCTAAGCAATTAATATTTTTATATATGTGTAGACGTGGAGAAGTGCGAACGCTTCGAGGTCCGACAAGACGCAACGCAATTTGTCTGTGAGGTAAGAAGGGCCATCGGGTGGCCATTTGGTGCCGACGGACAAAAACGCTGGTTTAGGCGTCCTGTCGGTTCATACGTCGCAGAGAGACCCCATTCGCGGTATGGTGGTGCATGTTCGCGAACATACGCTTCATAGCGTGGCCTCCTCATAAGCGAGTGGCGCGTGCAACGCACGCGGCTGCAGCTGGCACGCTGCCCGATTGGCGCGTGCCCTTTTGGTGGTTTGCACTATAGGACTTGGCGGACGCTCAGGTGCCGAAAGTCGACAGATTCCGTGCAAATGGAAACAAACGGGACACAGAGAAGGCCGGGAACCATGCTGGTCCCCAGCCTGTGGTTTTGATGGTGCGCCCTGAGGGGGTCGAACCCTCGACCTTGGGATTAAAAGTCCCCTGCTCTACCAACTGAGCTAAGAGCGCATCTTTGTCGATTCTATCACGCCGTGCGACGGCCCAAGACCCACGCGGCGGTTTCTACCAGGCCCACAGCCCGTCCACAAAGACGGGCACCTCCTGGCCGTCGGCCTTGAGGCCCGTCACGTTGAGGTCGTCGGAGCCAATCATGAAGTCCACGTGCGTGCTGCTCTGGTTGACGCCGTGCTCCACCAGCTGCTCCTTCGTCATCTGGAAGCCGCCGTCGATGCACTCGGGGAAGCCCATGCCCAGCGCCAGGTGGCAGCTGGCGTTCTCGTCGTACAGCGTGTCGTAGAACAGCACGCCGCTCTCGCGGATGGGCGTGTTCTTGGCTATGAGCGCGCACTCGCCCAGCCTGCAGGCGCCCTCGTCGGTCTTCAGGATGTGCGCCAGCACGTCCCTGCCCTCGGAGGCGCCGAAGTCCACGACTTTGCCCGCCTGGAACTTGAACCAGAAGTCGCGCACGACCTGGCCCGCGTGCACCAGCGGCAGGGCGGAGTGCACCACGCCGTCGGCGCGGTTGCGGTCGGGCGAGGTGAACACCTCCTCGGTCGGGATGTTGGGAAAGAAGACCTTCCCGTCCACCGTGCGCCCTGCGCCACCCTCCCAGATGTGCCCGTGGTTCAGGCCCAGCGTGAGGTCGGTGCCGTTGGACGACGTGTAGTGCAGGCTGTCGAAGGCATACGTGTTCAAGATTCGCTTGTTCTTCTCGAAGTTCGCGTTGTGGCGCTCCCACTCGCTCTGCGGGTCGTCGCCCGCGGCGCGCGAGACCTCCAGGATGGCCACCCACAGGCGGTAGACCGCCTCCTCGGGCGGCAGGCCAGGAAACACGTGGCAGGCCCACTTGGCCACGGGCACGCCCGCGATGCACCACACGTTGCGGCCGAAGTCCATTCCGTCGCGGAAGGCCTTGCACTCGGTGTTGCGCGCGTGGGACACGGCGGCGGGCTTCGCGGGGTCGATGCCCTTCAGCACCGACGGGTCCGTGCCCTCCAGAAACAGGAAGCTGGCACCCGCCTGGGCCAGCGAGTCCAGCTGCTCGCGCTTCCAGGACGGCGTGTGACGCAGGCGCTCGATGTCCACGTTCTCGTAGGTCATACGCGTGATCTCGTCATCGGACCAGATCACGGTCACGCGGGCGGCGCCCGCCTTGTAGGCGGCACGCACGACGCGACGGGCGAAGTCCGCGCGCTCCACGGGGGCAGACACCACCAGCTCGCTGCCCGGCTGCACCGCCGCCCCCTTGCGAACCAGCAGCGTGGCATAGAGGTCCAGCTGATGCGAGAGGCCCCGCATGGAGCTGCGGACCTCGGCCTCGGTCATGGGAAGGCTCATGGGATTCCTCCTCGAATCATAAAAATTTTAACGTGCAGCCCATGCGTGCATGCACGCCCAACGGTATCTACCCAGCAGGAGGGACGGCAGACTCAGCACACATGAAAAGGGCCCCATATGGGGCCCCGAAGATGCTCTGGAGCGGGCAACGGGATTCGAACCCGCGGATGACGGCTTGGGAAGCCGTTGCCTTACCACTTGGCGATGCCCGCGTACGTAGGGAATTCTAACACAGAAAAAAATTTTTCCCTCCCGCGCCAGGGGCCGGCGGAAAAATTCCGGCGACGCACAGGGATTCCGACCTGCGAGGGCTTCGTTTTGCTGCCAGTCACGTGCTGGTTTCCTGCCAGCCCCGTGCCAGCTAAAAACAATATTCATGCAGGTCATAGGGGGTATTGTGGCGCTCCGCCACGCGGTGGCGGCTCGCCGGGAGCGCAAAGTCCACCCCGACGGGCACGGCACGAGCTAGGGAGGAACATATGCCCACGAAGCCCAGCATTGCCCATGTACCCCGAGGGGTGGCGCCAGGTGCGATGACCGCACGTCACACCCGTCAGGATGCGGTCCCGGACGCAGGTCGCCAGCTCCGGTGGCCCCGCGCACGCCTGCGCGGAGGCGACCGGCTGCGCGGCTCACGCCCCGTGGCGCCCGGACACGCAGGCAGGAGCTCGTACGCGTCCTGGGAAGCCATGGCTAAGCAGCGACCCGCGGACGCTTCGCACGACCAGCGCGCACGCGGTCCGCGCGCCATCGTCAGCGCGGCGCTGGCCACCATCCTGATGCTGTACCAGCTGCTGTGCCCCATCAGCGCCGCGGCGCAGGATGCTCCGTCGGATTCCGGCAAGCCGGATGGCGCGGCGGCCGAGACCACCTTCACCACCGAGCGAAACATGAACAACCCGACCTTCTCGTTCGAGGACAGCCAGGGCAACGTGTCATACTGCCTCGAGCTCGAGAAGCACGACCCCAAGACCGGCGAGAAGTACGACTTTAGCCACGTGGCCACTGGTGCCGTGGGTTACATCACGCTGCACGGCTACAACAACACGACGGTCATCGAGGGGCAGGAGCTCACGGCTAACGAGGCGCGTTGGGCCACCCAGTACGCCTACTGGATGGAGGCAGGCTGCCTGGACACCGACTGCAGGCTGCTGCACGAGTCAGACCAGATGAAGAACCCCGGCAGGGTCCTCCAGTTCATCACCCGAGACGAGATGGGATGGAAGGCCGGCGTGCGCCTGTATCAGGCGGCGAAGGCCTTCGAGGAGGACCCGGCACGCAACGTGCCAACGGCCCCCGAGAACCAGTGCGCCCTCGTGTACACGAAGCAAGGCACCGACGACCTCTCGCAGCCCATGCTGGTGGTGCACACGCACTCAGGCGATATCGACCTCCAGAAGGACTCCACCGACCCAAAGACCATAGGCTCGAGCGACGCGTACTCGCTCGAGGGAGCCTGGTACTCCGTCTGGAAGGACCAGGCATGCACGCAGCCCACCGGCACCTACCTGGTGACCGACGCCGACGGCAGAGGGCGGTTGCTGGTGTGGGCAGATGCCCCGACCAAGGACCCGGCACAGCTGCCTGAGGGCACCTACTATGTGCGTGAGCGCCGCGCTCCCAAGGGATACCAGCTGGATGACAACGTCTACCAGGTGGAGGTTCACGAGGGCCAGACGTCCACCCTGCGCCCCCGCGGAGAGGCCAGCCACGAGACGCCCCTGGAGGGCACCATCTGGATCCGCAAGTCCAGCGGCCTGAGCAAGCTGACTCAGGGCAACGGTGCCTACTCGCTTGCCGGTGCCGTGTTTGGCGTGTGGAGCACGCGGCAGGACGCCCAGAACCAGACCGACGTGGCGCTGGCAAAGGACGACACCGACCCTCTGGACGGCTACTGGTACCTGGTTCATTCCGGCGCGAACGACAACTATGTGCTGGACGCCGACACGGGCAGCGACAACGTGGGCCTGTGGCGCTACAGCGGCGCAGACAACCAGCAGTGGCTCTTTCAAAAGAATGCCGACGGCTCCTATAGCCTAAAGAACAAGGCGGAGGGCACGACCCTCACCAGCCAGTCAAAGGACGGCAACGCCGTCACCGGCAATGGGGGATCCTGGTCCGTGGTCCAAAACGACGACGGGACCGTTTCGCTGAAGGACTCCTCGGGCAAGTACCTGGGCATCGTTGGGAGCGACATCCACTCGGGCACCAACGTGGCGGCGGGGACGGAAGGCCCCACCGTGGCCCAGCGCTGGAAGCTGCGCAGCACCAGCAGCTTCATGGGCCGCATCGTCACGAACCAGAAGGGCGAGGGCCAGCTGGACCACCTGCCCATGGGCAGCTACTACGTACGCGAGGTCAGCGCGCCCGCAGGCTATCAGCTGGACGGGACTGTCCGCGAGGTGCGTGTGGGATCGGGCTCGTCCAGCGTGCTGGAGGTGACCAACCAACCCCTGGGCCAGCCCGTCGACCTGGTGGTGTCTAAGTACGACGCCGACAGGGGGCGCCTGCTGAGCGTACAGTCCTCAGCGACGCAGGCTGACGCCAGCTCGCAGGGCACCGACGAGCCGAGCGGCCAGGGCCTTGCCGGCGCCCAGTTCACACTGCGCTACTACGACGGATACTACGACGACGTCGCAGACCTGCCCGACTCCCCCACCCGTTCGTGGGTGCTGAGGACAGACGCGCAGGGCCGTTGCAGCCTTGTCGGTGCCTATAAGGACCCAGACACCTACCTGGCATCGGGCGACCAGCTCTACCTGGACGCCGACCGCAATCCCATCCTGCCGCTGGGCACCGTGACCATCCAGGAGACGGCGGCCCCCGTGGGCTACAACCTCAGCGACAAACAGGTGTACCTGCAGCAAATCCGAACGCAGCAGCAGTCGGACGGACACTTCGAGGCCGCAGGGTTCCAACCGGTCGAGGTGGGTGACACCGCCATCAGAGGCGACCTCAGCATCCACAAGACCGACTCCTCCACCGGTCTGCCCCTGCCCGGCATCGCCTTCCTCGTCACAAACAAGCAGACCGGAGAGCGCCACGTCATCGTCTCCGACCGCTCGGGCGTGGCCAGCACCAGCACCGTGCCCCACACCACGGGAACCAACCTCAACGACCTGGCCGTGTCCTTCTTGGACGACGGAGGGGTGGAGTCGGTGGACCAGACCAAGCTCTCGGCCTCCAACGGCGTGTGGTTCGCACGGTCCAATGGGGTGCAGGCGCGCGTGACAAACGATCGCGGCGCCCTGCCCTATGGCACCTACGAGGTCAGCGAGCTCCCCTCGGCCTCGAACCAGCACTACGTCCCCGCGCAGCCCTTCGAGGTCACCATAGGCTCCGAGCACGCACTGTTGCAGAGGTCGATCACGAACACGCCCATCACCCTGCAGACGACCCTCACCGGTTCGGGCTCCGACGCACACTCCGCCACGCCAAGGAAGTCGATCAAGCTGACAGACGAGGTGCGCTATCAGGGCCTTACCCCCGGCAAGAAGTACCAGCTGCACGCCACGCTGATGGACAAGCAGACGGGCAAGCCCCTGCAGGTGGACGGCAACACTATCGAGCAGACCGTCGAGGTGGTCCCCAGGGCCAGCACGGGCAGCGTTCAGGTGACCTTCGACCTGGATGCTACGGGCCTGGCAGGCCACACCGTCGTGGCGTTCGAGCATCTGACACGAGACGGCAAGGAGGTTGCCGCCCACGCCGACCTGAACGACGCCGACCAGACCGTGTGGTTCGCATGCATCGGCACCACCGCTGCAGACGCGGCCACAAAGGACCATGTGGCCACCGGAGCGAGCAACGACACCCTGGTAGACACAGTTGCCTACTCGGGCCTTCAGCCTGGCTCCGCCTACAGCCTGGTGGCAACCCTACATCTGCGCGACGCCGACGGACACGACCTGGGCCCGGCAAAGGCAGCCAACGGCAGCGTCGTCACCGCAACGAAGGAGTTCACGCCTACGGACCCGAACGGAACCGTGGACGTCAGCGTAACCACGGACACGTCCGCGTTCGCGGGAAAGACCCTGGTCTTCTTTGAGTCCCTCCAGCAGGCGGGGCGCGAGGTGTCCAGCCACACTGACATAGCCGACGAGGACCAGTCCGTCCACGTGCCCACCCTGTATACAAACGCCACGTGCGCGGGGTCCCACACCGCGACACCCAAGGGCGCGACGAAGATCGTGGACCAGGTGAGCTATTCCAACCTGGCAACCGGAAAGACCTATACCCTGAGCGGCAGACTCGTGAACGCCAGCACGGGGCAAACCGTCAGCGTCGACGGACACGAACTCACGGCATCGGTACAGCTCAAGCCCGAAAACCCGGACGGCACCGTCACGGTGACCTTCGACATACCCGACGCCTCACAGCTCAAGGGCATGACCGTGGTGGCGTTCGAGCGCCTGACGCTGGGAGACGCCGAGGTAGCACGTCACGAGGACGCACACGACGAGCAGCAGACCGTGCGCTTCTGCAGCATCAGCACCAGCGTGCACGACCAGTCCGACGGCGACCACGTACTTGCGGCAGAGGGCAGCTCCACCATCGTGGACACCGTGACCTACCAGAACCTGGTTCCTGGAAGGCAGTACGCTCTCAACGCCAGGCTGATGGACGCCACCACAGGCCAGGCCATCACCCATAACGGCGCGGATGTCACCTCCTCGGCCAGCTTCACCCCTACCAGTCCCGACGGCACCCAGGATGTGCAGATCACCCTTGAGCCTGCCGAGTGGGCAGGCAAGAAGCTCGTGGTGTTCGAAACGCTGAGCCTGGACGGCGCAACCGTTGCGACGCACGAGGACATCGATGACGCCGAGCAGGCCGTGTACATTCCCTCCGTGCGCACCACGCTGGCCGACTCCGCCGACGGCGACCACGAGGTGGACGCCGGCAGCACCATTCAGCTGGTCGATACGGTAGAGTACTCCGGAGTACAGCCGGGCATCGAGCACCATGTGCTGGGCTCGCTCGTGCACAAGAACGACGGCAGCCCCGTCACGCACTCCGACGGCACGCCCGTCACCGCCGAGGCTACCTTCACCCCCTCGGAAGAAAGCGGCCGCGTGGAGGTGGCCTTCCAGCTGGACGCATCCGAGCTGGCGGGAAGCGACGTAGTGGCCTTCGAGGACCTGCAGGTAAGCGGTGTCACGGTGGCTTGCCATAGGGACTTGCAGGACCAGGATCAGACGGTCCACGTAGGCGACGCCACGCCCAATCCGCCCGCCCCGACGGCGCCCACCCACACTGCCGGCAAGACCACGGACAGCAGCCCCTCCATCAGGCTTCCTTCCACGGGAGACAAGGGCATAGACGCACTGGTAGGCGCTTGCATGCTGGGGGCGCTGGCCTGCTTTGCCTCAGCCTTCGTACTCGTGCGCCCCAAGATCCATCCCAGGCGCTAAGGTATGGGAATGTCAGAACCGGAGGAGATGACCGCCATGGAGCACGCGCCCGTTTTGGAGCTCTTTGTCATGCCCGGCTGCAATGAGTGCCAGAAGGTCCGCTCGTATGTGGCTGACCGTGGGGTCGGCATTGCCACCACGGACGTCACGCGCAGCCGCGAGGCCCGAACCAGGCTCCAAGGCCTGCTGGGCAGGCTGCAGGTACCCTGCCTGCTGGTAAACGGGCAGGTGCCCGTCCTGGGCGGATCCGAGATCGTGACCTATCTGTCCGATCACGTGGCATAGGAGCAGCTCGGGGCCGGCGCGGCTCATAGCGCCGTCTTGCCCCAGCCAGATCCAGCGCCACGCCCCCGATATTCGTTGCGAGGGACAAAAAGAGCGGAGGGACGACCACTGGTCGCCCCTCCGCCTTTGTCTGCGAAGCTTTTCTGTTCCACTCTCACGCATCAAACGCCCGTGGCGGCTGACCCGAGACCCCGCTACGACCTGCGTATGAACTCGCAGATGGCGCGCACGATGGAGGACACCTGACCGGGATCCACGTTCACGGGCGCGTCGTTCATGGTGTGCGACAGGGCGGGTAGCCCGTTCTCGTCCATGCCCATCACCGTGAAGGACCTCACGCGGGAGCGCATGGCGGGCGTGGCGTCTGTGTCGGTCCAGCCGTAGTCGATGGTCTGCAGGTCCAGGTGCAGGTCCTGGGCGGTCTTCGTGAAGAGTCTGAGACTCCTGCGGTCGGCGCGGCGACCGTCGTCGCGGCCCTCGCGCGTCAGAACCACAGGGGCACCGGCGCCGATGCTGTCCAGGTTCACCAGGAACGCTCCCCTGATGTCACGGCGGAAGTTCGCGAGGAACGACTTGATGCCGGCGTGGCCCACGCTGGAAGCGCCGACCGCCACGAACCACACGTCGTGAGACACAAGGTAGTCGTCGCCCATTTGGAGGATGGCATCCTGCGCGTCCTCGTCGTCCGGCACGTCCTGAGCCTCATCCTGCACGGCGTCGTCGGCCATCTGGTCGGCAGTCGCGTTGGCGGGCATCTCCTGGGCGGGCTCGTCCGTCGGCTGCTGCACGTCGGGGTCGCGCAAGTCAGAGCGAACGGCTGCGCCGCCCTTCCAGTTCATCCTGCGGTTGCCACGCTGGTCGTCGCTGACGTCCATGCCCTCGGTATCCTCTCCGGCAGTGTCGTCGTTCTCGTAGTCGTAGGGCTCGGCCTCGTCGTAGTCGTCGTACTCGGCGCCTTCTGCCAAGGGGTCCTCCTCCTTGCCGGAGGGGTCAGGCAGGTCACAGAGAGCTGCGCGGCGAGCGATGCCCGACGTATTGATGGGAGGCTCATACGAGGACTTCCCCCACGAGGGGTCATCGATGGGCTTGGGGGCCTTTCGGCGCGGATAGCCATGGGCAGAGGAGACTGCAGGCTCGTATCCCTCCGAGATGGTGTCCAGCCCTGAGGTGTCCTTCGGCAGTATGTCGGAGCTCTCCTCATCGTCGTCGAACTGGAGGTAGCTGCCACGCTGGTCCAGGTCGTAGTCGTCGTCGGCCGTCGGGGCGTCGTTCGGCTGGTCAAAGTCGTAGTCCGCGTCGAGGTCGTCCAGGGCGTCCGCGTCGCTCGGGAGGTAATCCTCGCCCCTCACTTCCTCGAACTCGCCTGCCGCGCCCTGCTCGGGGCGCCTCTGTGCGCGTTCGCCATCGTCAGCCGTGGAATTGTCGTACTCGCGCTCGTCCGTGTAGGCGTCCTCCTGCTGACTGCCGTCATCGCGCGACGCGTCGGCGTTGTCGGGTTGGTTATCCGCATCGTACTGAGCCGCCTGCTGATCCGACGCGTCGTCGTAGTACTCATCGTAGGAGCTGACGGCAGCAGGGTCTGCCTGGTCGCCGTGACCAGACTTGTAGCCGCTGAACCAGCCCTTCAGTCGGTCGAGGAAGCCATGTCCCTTTGTGCCGTTGTCCCTCGGGGAGACCTGGCCCTCGTCGTAGTCGCCGTAGGAGCCATCATCGCTCCATTCATCCTGCGACTGGCCGCTCATGCGGTCGTAGTCCGCATAGGCGTCGTCCGAGTAGCCCTGGTCGTCCGCCTGCGAGTCGTAAGCCTCGTCGGACTCGTAGTACTCCTCACCGCTCTGGTAGTCGGCATCCGCGGGCTCGCCGTCGGACGTGGAGTCGTCCACGGTCTCCTGGGCGTACTCCTCGTCCTCCACGCTGGACTGGTCCCAGCTAAGGTCGCTCGCCGCCTGCTGGGCGGACTGGTCGTCATCTGTCTGACCTGTCGCCGTAACATCCGTGTCCACCAGGTGCGGCACGGGCTTGGCAGGCTGTGCTCCAGACGTTGCCGGCTCGACCGGCGCGTCCTTCGAGGAGCTGCGATTGCTCGACGCAGCGGCGACGTTGCGGCGACGCGCCGCCTGCCTACGCGGAGACTCCAGCGTATCCAGGCGCACGGGCTCAGGAACCCCCTGGCCCTTGTCCTGCGCTGGGGTTTGATCCTCCGCGTCGTCCTTAGGATTGGCGGCAAGCTCGCCTTCGGAGGCGAAGTCGTCCTTGGGCGCCTCGGATGGCGTCACGTCCCAAGGCTGATCATCCTCGGACACTTGGGCGCCCTCGTCCTGCATGTTGTCCTCAGACGTCTGGCTGTCAGCTGCCGCATCATTCTGCATGGAGGAACCGGTGTCGGATGCAGCGACAGGATCGCTAGCCCCCGCAGCCGGCCGTGCCTCGACGGAAGCGTCCTGCTCATCCGCCTGCGGAGCGTACTCCAGATCCTCCTCAGACTCGTCCTGGTCGGACGCAGCTATCTCGGTATTGTCGCGCGCGCGATCCTCGTCGTATGCAGGGGCCTGCTTCTGCGCGGCGTCGGTCGCGCTGGAATCCTCAGTCTGCTGCGTGGGCTCCTCGGCTGCGGCGCCGTCGTCGCCGTAGCCCTCGTCGTAGTCGTCGTACTCCTGGCCGCTCTCGTCTGCATACCCGTCGGTGGCAGGATACTCGTCCTCGTAGTATTCATCCGAGGCACCGGCATAGACGGCATCCTGATAGTAGTTATCGGCGGCAGAGCCCTGCTGGGCCGCGTCGGCATCGTCTGACACGCGGCGCGGACGAAGGTCACCCGGACGCACGGTCCTCAGCTCGCTGCCATCGTCGGCACGCCAGGCCTCGACGTCCTCGTCGCCCTTGTATGTGGTCTCAAAGCTGGAGTAGTCTGCCCCCTGCAGGTCCTTGTTCTCACCGCGCGCGATGACGGGCTTACCCACACGGGAGAACTTCTCCTTCAGCTTGTGGAAGAAGCCCATGCCCTTCTTCTTTGCCTTTTGAGCGGCAGAGGAGGCAGCGCTCTTCGCGGAGGCCTCCGCGTTCAGGCGCACTGCGGGGTTCTCGTTCAGGTCCTGCGTGGCCTCGAGGTCGGACGGGCTCTCGGCCGCTTCCTGCGTCGACTGCTCGTCGTCGGCCTGGTCCTCGTAGTACTCATCCGGCGCGGGCTGATAGCTGGAGTCGTCCTGGTCAGTGGTCTGGCTGGGCTGCTCCTGGTCGTCTGCCGCAGGCACAGCCTGGGCGTCATCCTCCTGTGCCTGGCTGTAGTCGTCATAGACCTGCCCATCGGAGTAATGCTGCTCATCGTAGTACGCCTGCTGATCGGCTTGGTCCGCATTGGCGTCGTACGACTGGTCGTACGCGGTGGCGTCAGTCGCCGACGCATCGGCATAGGTCTGATCCGCCGCCGTTTGATTCGCTTGGTCAGCAGGAGCCTGCTCGTCATATGCCTGCACGTCCTCGGCGGATGCGTCGGCCTCCGGCTGCTCGGCGGTCTCCACCTGCTGCCCCTGCGCTGCCGGCTCCTGGGGGGAAAGGTCTTGGGCCTCATCGGGTGCCCCTGCGTACTCGGGCTCGACGCGCTCGTACAACGCGCCATCGACGGCCTGGTCGGCAGGGACCGTGACGACCTTGGGCTCCTCGTACACGATCTGGCACGTGGGAGGCAGGATGCCCAGGGACTCCAGGACCTCCTTGCCGTGGCGGACGCCGCTGGGCTTCTCGACCACCTGCACCATGCGGGGCTTCTGGTCCTCGGACGCCCTACGCACGTAGGGCCTGCCCTCGGCGGCAGCATCCACGCGATCGGCACCAGGACGCACCTTTGCCAGAACCGAGAGCATGGCAGCCACGGACGCCTTGTTGTCGTTGGAGCCGGACGTGCACGCCGCGAAGCGCTCCATGATGTTTGCGATGGCCACGACCACCAGGGGTATGCACGCCACCAGGCCGACGACCCACAGCAGCACACGCACCGCAACGGGCAGGAACCCGAACACCTGGATCAGCGCCATCAGGGCAGCCACCAGCACGCAGGGGAACGAAGCCTTGTACAGCGTTGACTGGTAGCGGGCGAACGCGTTCCCGTAGAGGTAGTTCTCGCGTGGAGTGTCGTAGTGCGCAACGATCACGATGGGACGAGAGCCCTTCGTGACCTTGTCGCCCGTGGCTCGATGCACGCCCACCACGTTCTGGCTGCGTTCCACGGGACCGAAGTTCTCAAAGACGTTATAGCCCTTGTGGACCATGACCAGCAGCACGCCGGCAGCCAGGGCCAGCACCAGGCCCACAGCCCTTACGGCGCCACCGGCCACACCAGTCAGAAGCACGCCCAGCAGCAAGACGATTGCCAGCACGTCGGGCATCAACTTGCCCAGGGGATGGGTGTCGAACTCCTGAATCGTCGGCTCAAGGCCGTGGTCCTTCATTATCTCGACCAGGGTTTCCGCCGCCTGGAACTCCTCTTGACTGTTTGCGGGTGCAATTCCTATCTCGTTGTCGAGATAGTCCATGTAGTCGCGCGTCTTTGCCATTTGATTTCCTTCGCTTGGCGTGAGGTAAGTGCCATATATATTCGTCGTTCGAGTATACGTCTATGCGCCAGCGTTTTCGCAGTTTGGCCGTGGTGGGTCCGCCACAGGCACATGCTTTTTTCGATGGCTACACCCGAATTATCCTTTGGTAATCGCAAATACTGACCTGCCACAACGCCACCCTGGGACCCAGGAAGAGCGTCTTGAGCCCACACAAGATGACATCTGGAGGCAGAACGATTGCTACACTCAAACCAGCGTGGCGGCGGTAGAGCTTAGCCTTTGGGTCGCCGGCGCCTTATCGCGCCCCGCATCCTATGGCTTACCCAACCGCTGTATTCACGACGGACGACACGACTGCGTTGACCGTTGCGATAATACGTTGACCGCTGCATTGCGTATTAACACTAGACCATATAAATACAGTTTGAATACACAGTGTATTACCTGCGTATTTTTACGTATTTCACGTATTACAGAAAGGTTCTGCAGTGTCAGACGATTTCATCGAGCTCTCCGGCAACGACACAGAGGCCGAGCGTCTGCTGTCCATAGCCTTGGAATTCGAGAACGCCAGCGCCCCGCTGAGCTCCGACTACGTCAGGCGCAGCTTCTACGCCAACATTCAAAGCGACGAGTCGGCCCGAAAGGCATTCATGCGCGACAGGCAGAAGCTTGTTCTATGCGGCGTCGTGATATCCCTCGTAGCGAAGGACGGTACAAAGTCCGGCTGGACCATCAATAAAGAGGCTACTTTTGCGAACCCCTGCGCACTCAACGCAAAGGAGGCACTGGCTATTGACCTGGCATGCTCGCCTCTAGCTAGCGATCCATCTTTTCCGTATGCAGGCGAACTCAGGCAGGCTCTGGCAAAGATCGACCGCGCCTTCGATGCCCGGACACCGGTGCGCCTTACGAAGGTGGATGCCTCCAGGCCATCCGCCCTGCCAACCTTGGAACAGGCCGCCTCGCAGCATATGGGAGTCGAAGTTTCCTATCAAAAGGCTGACGGCAGCACTGTCCAAAGGATGCTGGGCGTGCTGGGCTTCTATCCCTTGCGCGGTAATACATATGTAGTCGCAATGAACCTGGACCAGAGGGAAGTGGACCCACATGTGTACAACACCGCCCGCATTCAAACTGCTAAGGTTCATAAGTCTAGAACATACGAGATTCCCGTAGACTTCGACGTGCGGGACTACATTCGCCTCCCATTCCAGTTGGGACCGCGCAAATACACTGCGCGCTTCTTCGTTCCCGCGAATGTTGCAAGGAGCATGCAAGTCGCCAGCCGAGGAAGGGGCGTATTCTCAACAGCACCCGGCTCCGGTCTTATGTGGGACGTAGACGTCAGCAATACATGCGATGCCGCATCGTGGGCCATATCGCAGGGAATACGCCCTGTATTACCTCGGGAACTCGCTACGAGCTACCGTTCGCTACTGGAGGGCGCGTTACGTAATGCAAAGTAATACATCTAATACATCCGCAGATAAGTCCACGCGCCGCCGCGCGCGGAGAAGTGGCAGGGCCAATGCCCTACAGGAGGCGCGCGACCTAGTGAGCGTGTTGGGCTCGTTGGCACAAAAGGGTGACACCGTCTCCGCAAAGGCGCTCAGCTCCAGGCTGGGCATCAGCCCGCAAGATGCCAAAAAGCTTCTTCTGCTACTGATGGAAGCCGGAGGCGAATACAGCGCCCCACTTTCCGTGTATCAAGAGAGCGACGACCAGCTCTCCATTGCCTTCGAAAACGCGACTGCAGGAAAGCCGCTCAGGCTGACGCAAAGCGAGTCGATAGCACTCATGGCTGCATTGAATTACTTGAATGTGCCAGACGACGACCCTATCAGACATCATTTGATGGACTCGTATGGCCATCCCAGCGCGAGCGTAGCCCAGATCCAGAAGACCCTGGCTCCCGCCGTCACATCCGCCAAATCACAGGACCTCGTTGTCTTGACCTCGGCTATCGCGGACTCGGATGCCCTCACCTTTCTGTACCAGGGCGCCACAGACGCCGCGCAGCATAGTAGGTTGGTTGTCCCGCGCCGCATAACGTATGGCGACTCTGGCTGGTACCTGATTGCATACGACCTTAATCGTAAGGGAGACCGTACCTTCAGGGTCGATCGCATGCAGAACATTGCACGCAAGCCGATACCCGTCGACTGGAACGCGGATACGCGTAATACGCCATCCGAGGAGCCGTCAAGCAACACCGAAACACAACGTGTTACGTTGGTATTTTCCGACTCACGCTATCTGTCCCTGTTCAATTGGCCAGGTCTCGAGATAATACAGCGCTCCGTCAATTCCACCACGGCAGAAATACCGTATTACCCCAGTAGCGACTGGCTGCCGCGACATCTGGCGGCATGTGGTGGATCCGTTACCACAACGGATGCCGACTTGTCAGCTCGCGTGCGCTCTTACGTGCAAGAAGAACTAGACGCCATCGACAGGTAGCTTTTACCTGCGGTAATACACCTCTCAGCGAGATAATACGATGAGTGTCCATAGTGCGTCGGGGCCTTCTGCCGTGCGGCGCGTCTCTGCCCTGCTCATTCTGCTGCGTATTACGGGTCCCTCGCGCCCTTCTCCACAAGGGTAAAAGAATCGCGTGCTGCCAGTCCATTTCCGACAGCACGCGATCTGTATTACCCGTATTACGAACACGCTGAAGGATCGCGGCCCATCGATGGTTTTGTATTACACGCGGCTACAAACCCATTGGGCCCGCATTGCTACTCGTGCGCGCTTCTCCACATCCCGATGAACCGACCGACGTTTGCCGTCTCCAAGTTCGTGCAGTTCCTTGAGGGCAGCGACCGCATGAAGTCGCGACCATACCGCTTCGTGACTAGGCGTGAATCAGCTAGCACCAGAATGCCGGAATCCGTGGAGCTCCTTATGAGTCTGCCAGCCGCCTGCTTCACTGAGAGCACGGCATCTGGCAGGGAGTATCGCCACCAAGCTCGGTCCTCTCTGAGCTCGCGTTCCTGCACAAGCGGATCGTGGGGGCTGCTGAAGGGCAGCTTAGGGATTACGACGCAGCGCAGCGTGTCACCCGATGCGTCGAAGCCCTCCCAGAACGACTTCAACGCCATCAGAGACAAGCTCTTCTCAGCAATGAAGCGCTCGCGTAGGCGCCTGGCGGACGTGGCACGATCCTGGCACACCAGCTCCAGTCCAACCTCCGAAAGGCGCGGAGCCAGCGAAGCGTACACCTGCTCCATCTCGCGGCGATTCGTGAACAGAGTCAACACCGAGCCATCCATTGCCTTGTGAACGTCAAACAGGAGGTCGGTCAGGCTGTCGACGTACCTGCGGTCGTTGGGTGCCGGCATGTCCTTAGCCACGATGACCGACATGTTGTGATCGTAATCGAAGCTTGAACTCAACTGAACATTCTTGTATTGCCTGGGCGGAAGCGTATCCAAGCCGACGGCATGGTCGAAGTGGTTGAAGTTCTTGCCCACGGCCATGGTTGCGCTGGTAAACACGACGCTCTTCATCGACGACAGCCACTTGGAGCCCAGATCGGCACCAACGTCCAGCTTTTGGGCCAGCAAGCCCTCCTGGCCAATGCGCTTCTGTTGCCTGAACAGTCGCGCGGAGTACACATAGTCTTCCTGCGGCTCGACGACTATGAGCTTGATTCCGCCCAGAAGGTCGTCTAGGTTGCGGATGGGCTCCTGGAGGTCTCCTGCCAGCTGTGGCTCGGGAGCCTGGAGGGCATCCTGCGCCTGCTTCAGGAAGTGGACGCACTGCTGCAACCCCTCAATGCAGTCCGCTCCCGACCGTTTCACGGCATCCCACTCGTCAGACTCTCGCACCTTCTGGTCGATCCACAGGTTGATGCCGTCGTAGCCGTTAGAACGCCCCGCCAGATGCACCAGCTCGTGCACGCACTCAAAGAAGTCGGCCACCGTAACGCTGACCCTAGAGAGGGACGCAGCCGCCTTCGATAGCAGTGCTGTTATCAGCGTTCCGCCGTCTACACCAACCGAACGCACCATCAGCGTATGGATGACGCCCGTCTTTGTGCCGCCCAGCAGCTCAAAGGCAGAACGCGCGGCGTCGCTGGAGACCTCGATAGCCCACTGCTTTCTGGCTTCGTCCTCGAAGCCATGTGCCTCGTCCACGACCCAGTGCCTTACGGGCGGCAGTATGGCGTTGTCGGCCGCAACATTGCGCAGCAGCAGAGAGTGGTTCGTCACCACGACGTCACTGCACGCGGCGCGCCGGCGGGCACCGTGAACAAAGCACTCATCGGGAAAGAAGGGACAGCGGTTGCGCAGACAATCGTTCGAGCTGATGGTCAGCATCTGGCGCGGCACGTACCTCCAACGAATGCCCAGCGCATCCAGGTCACCGTCGGGCGACTGGCTGGCAAAGGCGTAGACCACCGCGATGGCCGTCAACATGTCTGCTTCGATGGTATTGGGGGACTTGCCGGTGCCATCCACCTGCGAGAGCGGCAGGTCGTTCTGGACCGCGCGCTCCAGTCTGTGCAGACATGGATAGTGTTCGTAGCCCTTCAGGCTGGTGAAGCTGACGCCGTTCGGCAGGACGGCATCCAGGGCGGGCAGCTCATGCGATACCAGCTGGTCCGTGAGGGCGTTCGTCTTTGTGGCGACGCCCACCGTCACGTTGTTCATCTGGGCAAACAGCACCTCGGGCAGCAGGTAGGCAACGGACTTGCCAACGCCTGTGCCAGCCTCGATGGCCCGATGCGTGGACGTAGCCAGTGCATTGCGCACTTCTTGCGCCATGGCCACCTGCTCGCCTCGGCGCTCGTAGCTGTCGTACATCCTGCTGACGACCCCGCCGGGAGCGAAGGCGTCGGCTATCTGCTGCTCGGTCGGAGCATGAAGCAGCATGCTGTCGTCTCCGGCATCGGCGCGCTTCTGCTGCGCCGACGCATGGATAAGGTCGTGCCTGGTCGCCTTCAGCGAGAAGTGCGCTCCCTCGTCCTCAAGGGCCAGGTGCGAAAAGATGGGCCTGAACGCCCAGCTGACGTCTGGGTGCATGTCGGCCAGCAGTGACAAAAGGCCCTTCGGCAGCATGTCGAGCCCGCACAGGATGATGCGCCACATGCCGCACAGCGCGTCCACGTCGTCAGTGGCTCGGTGCGTAACGGAGTCGCAGTGGAACGCATGGGCCATGTCGGCAAGCCTGTGAGAGCTCAGCCTGGGCAGGGCAATGCGCGACAGGGCCAAGGTGTCAATCCAGTTGTCGCTGACCTCGGTGCCACCCGGCACCGCCTCGACGAACGTGCGGTCAAAGGTGGCGTTGTGTGCCAGCACCGGTACGCCACCCACGAACTCCGCCAGCTGCGCCACGGCTTCGCGCGCGTCAGGGGCATCTTGCACGTCCAGCTGGGTGATGTGCGTCAGACGCTGGATCTCTGGTGGTATGGGCGTGCTGGGGTGAACGAACGTCTGGAAGCGGTCCACGATCTCACGGCCGGACATCCTGGCGGCAGCAATCTCTATGAGCTCGCAGTCCCTGAACGAGAGGCCCGTGGTCTCCGTGTCCAGGACCACGATGTCTTCCTCCAGCAGACCGAAGTCGACGGTCTGAGCCTTCTGCTCCAGGCCCATATACTTACGCCGAATGTGCTCGGGCGTTCCAGGCAAAAGAAGGGAGTCAAGAGTGACTTCTTGGCTCCCATTCTGTGAATCATTATGCGTGTTGCTCATTGCGACTCGCTACTTCTGCTGGTCCTCGTTCCGCTGCTTGTCGCGGTCCTCAAGCGCCAGCTCGATGAACTTCTTGCAAAGGTCAGAGAACTCGATGCCACCATGACGTGCGGAGTCGGGCAGCAGGCTGCGCTTGGTCATGCCGGGAACGGGGTTGGTCTCCAGGATGACCGGGGTGCCGTCGGCCTTCACGATGAAGTCGCTGCGCGAACAGCCACGGCAGCCCAGTGCCTTGTGCGCGGCCACGGCGTACTGCTGGGCCTTCGCGTACACGCCCGGCTCCAGACGCGCAGGAATCACATGGTGCAGGGAGCCTGGCTCGTACTTCACCTTTACGTCGTAGAAGTCGGCGTTCGTCACGATCTCGACGATGGGCAGGGCGCTGGGGTCGTCGTTGCCCACCACGGGAACGGTGATCTCCATGCCCTCGATGCAGTTCTCAATCAGGACGTTGTCGCCCTCGGACGTGGCCTTCGCGATGGCCTCGTGTAGCTGCGCACGGTCGGTCACGCGGGTGACGCCGAACGAAGAGCCGTTGCAGGCGGGCTTTACGAACAGCGGCATGCCCAGCTGCTCTATGACCTGGTCGATCTGACCCTCGGTCAGGTCCTCGCCAGCGGGCACCGTGATGCCGTCAGGCGTGGGGATGCCGGCGGCACGATAGCACATCTTTGCCTCGTCCTTGGCGGTTGCCAGGGCGGAGGGCAGAACGCCCGAGAAGGTATAGGGGATGTGCAGAATCTCGCACAGGCCCTGGATGCAGCCATCCTCGCCAAAGCGACCATGCATGGCGATGAAGGCGATGTCGTACGAGCCGCGTGCAAAACGCTCGACGAAGTCAGAGTCGGCCACGTTCAGCAGCTCGACGTCGTTGAAGCCAGCCTCGGTCAGCGCCTCAACTACGTTCTCGCCAGACTCCAGCGAGATGTCGCTCTCGTCAGACCAGCCACCGGCCAGTACCGCAACCCTGTTTCGTGTAACGTCAGTGCTTGCCATGTCTGTATCTCCTCAGGTCCAGCGCGCCTGCGTTAGACTCAAATCGGAAGTAACCTAACCTAGATAGGATACTCCATACTTTGTATACCTCAGAGATAAGGGCAGAAATACCATGGCAGAAATCGCCGAACCCACGCATGACTCCACGTCTCCCAGAAGGCCCAGCGGGCGCAAGCGCGACCTGCACTCCATGTCCCACTCCGCCGTCGCCGAGCTGATGGAATCCTTGGGCCAGCCCAAGTTCCGTGTGAAGCAGGTCGAGGAGTGGGTATGGGAGAAGAACGTGAGCTCCTTCGATCAGATGACGAACCTACCCAAGACGCTGCGCCAGAGCCTGGCGGAGGTTTGCACGCTGGGCGGCGTCGAGGAGGTCGCCGCGCAGGTGTCCACCGACGGCAGCAAGAAGTACCTCCTGCGCTTCCCGGACGGCGTGGGCGTTGAGTGCGTCGGCATGCCCACGAAGAACCGCCTTGCCGTGTGCGCATCTACGCAGGCCGGCTGCGGCATGGGCTGCGCCTTCTGCGCCACCGGCCAGTCCGGCCTGAAGCGCTCCCTTACCGCAGGCGAGATCTACGAGCAGGTCATGCACGTGCGCGACGACTTCAACACGCGCGTGACGTCCGTCGTGCTCATGGGTCAGGGCGAGCCCTTCATGAACTACGACAACACGCTGGCCGCCCTGAGGAAGCTCAACTCCCCCGAGGGAGCGGGCATCGGCGCCAGGCACCTGACGGTCTCCACGTGCGGCGTCATCCCCATGATCCTGCGCTTTGCAAACGAGCCCGAGCAGTTCTCCCGGGCCGTCTCGCTGCACTCCGCCGTGCAGAAGACGCGCGACGCCCTGATGCCTGGCGTAAAGAAGTACTCGCTGGTCCACCTGTACGACGCCATGGGTGAGTACGTGGACAAGACCGGCCGTCGTCCCACCTACGAGTACGCGCTCATCAAGGGCGTCAACGACAGCGACGAGGAGCTGCGCTACCTGTGCGACTTCTGCCGCGACACCCTGGCGCACGTGAACATCATCAAGCTCAACGCCATCCCCGGCTCCAGGTTCCAGCCCGCTAGCGACGAGCGCGCCAACGATTTTGTGCGCTATCTCTCGAACGTGGGCGTCGAGGCCACCATCCGCAACTCCCGCGGGGCGGACATCGACGCGGCCTGCGGCCAGCTGAGCCAGAAAATCCTGGGCTAGCCACCGAAGCCTGCCGCCGAGTCGCTCGGCCATATTACGCTTCGCAATACAAGAAGTACAGCGTATTAGCGACGCATTACTAGAAGCAATACACCCGACCGCCGTCACTCAATGGAGTGTCGGCGGTCGTTCTCTATTGGCGGGCTTCCTATGATGGAACGTGACGACGGCCTCGAATCAGGCTCGGACGCAAGCTTGGTCCTTCGGAGTTGCAGACAAATCAGCCAAGCGAAGCGGGCCTCCCTAGCGATGGATTTCGATAGCCCGTAATACGCGTCACCGCACGACGTGACCTGTAGCACGGGGGCTAATACGGCTGTAGCAAGACGGTGCAATACGCGTTCCCGGCACCCCGTCTGCCTTTCGATGATCAGCGTCGCGCATTCTACCCACGAGCTCGGGCTCTCAGTACCTAAAACACGGACGCCAAAAACAAGTCCTACGCGTCCTCCTGGAAGGCTACGCCATGACTGCTTTGCTTCATCAGGAGCGCTCTGTGAATAGGCGCAGCGCAAGACGTATTAACCTGTGTTATTACCTGTTTTACCTGCGTAAATACGTGTTTAGTATCGGTACGGCGCAACCTCATGCCGCACCTCGTACTACAAGAAAATGCACCATGAATACGTCTGTCTTCGCCTGCGGAGCGCCAGACGATGCACTCCGAACGCATTAATGATCTCGGCTCAGCGCGGCAACCCGGCAAGCCTTCCCGCTCGCAGAAACCCGCGCCTATGTTTCACGTGAAACATAGGCCTTGCGGCTCCTGCATTCTCACGCACTGCCCAGGACGCCCGCGCTCCAGATGAGCGAGTGCTCTGTCTGGCTCGCCAACCTCGACGGTCAGGTTTTGTTGCCGCATCTCCCTTGATGCTTCCACTAAACAGATGAGGCACCCACTCAGGATGCCTCACCTCTTGTCGTAATCCATTCGTCTGTATGTCGCATCGACAACTACACAGTCTCCGGCGCGCATTCATCGGTCCGTTTGACCCGACGCCGCGGACCCTCCGTGTCAGCGGACGAACCTAGTACCCCAGCGACTCCCACTGCGCCTCGGTTCGCGCCTGGTTCGAATGGTCTACGTTGTTCTGTGCCATGGTCTCCTGCACAATCGGCTTCACCACGTCCATGACGTTCTGGACGGTCTGCTTGGCCGTTGCCACGCGGTCCTGTATCTGGATGCGCTGCTCGTCGCTCAGACCATGGTTGTAGAACCAGTAACCACCCATCCCAATTGCGGCGGTGCAGAGCAAGAAGTGCCTCACCTTCATTCCTCATCACTCCCAGCGAAGTCGTTCGTGCCGTCTAAACGGTTCACGAGCTGAGCAAGCTCTTCTTCTGAGGCAAACTCAATCTCGATACGGTTCTTTCCCCTGACCTGGCGCACCCTGACCTTCGTATTCAGAGCAGAGCCCAAACGCTTGGCTGCCGTCTGAAACGTCTGTGGTACTTGGCGCTTCTGCTTCGGCGCGGGTTCCGCCTGGGGACCGACAGAAAATAACGGAGCGAGAGTTTCTGTCTGTCTGACGGAAAGCCCTTCGGCTATCACGCGCTCCGCCAGCCGAATCCTGCCCTCATCGTCAGGTACCGACAAGATTGCGCGGGCGTGCCCAGATGACAGCTCCCCATCTCGCACGTATTCCTGTACCCGCTCTGGCAGCGCCAGAAGCCTCATCGCATTGGCCACGGCGCTCCTGGACTTCGACAGGATGCTCGCCAGCTCTTCCTGAGTGAGCCCGTTCTGCTCCATCAGAAGCTGGTATCCCCTTGCCGCCTCCATGGGGTTTAGGTCTGTGCGCTGAAGGTTCTCGATGAGGGCTAGCTTCAGCACGTCCTCGTCGCTGATGTCCCGGATGGTCACGGGCACAGACTGCAGGCCGGCGCGGCGCGCCGCCTGATAGCGACGCTCGCCCGCCACGATCTCGCACCCGTCCCGGTCCTTCCTCACCAGGATGGGCTGCAGCAGTCCGTTCTGCCTTATGGAGTCGGCCAGCTCGTTCAGGGCATCCTCGTCGAAGTGCTTGCGGGGCTGGTCCGGGTTGGGGTGTATCTGGTCCACGGGCAGCTCGGCATCGGCAGGGGACTCGCCAACCTCTCCGGCCGTCTCTCCAAGTAGGGACTCCAGCCCTCGGCCCAGGCCGCCCTTCCTAGCCACGCCGCACCACTTCCTTGGCCAGCTTCCCGTAGGCCAGGGCCCCCTTGCTCACACGTGCGTACATGTTTATGGGCAGGCCATGGCTGGGAGCCTCAGACAGCTTCACGTTGCGCGGGATGATGGTCTTGAAGACCTTCTTGCCAAAGAAGTTCTGGACCTCCTCCACGACCTGCTTCGAAAGCGTTGTGCGACTGTCATACATGGTCATCAGGACGCCGAAGATCTCAAGGCCCGGGTTCATCTTCGCCTTTACCATCTTCATGCTCTCCAGGAGCTTCGTGAGGCCTTCCAGGGCGTAGAACTCGCATTGGATGGGAATCAGCAGCGAGTCGGCGGCCACGAGCGCGTCCACGGTCAGCAGGCCCAGCGAAGGAGGGCAGTCGATAAAAACGTAATCGAACTCGTCACGCACGGGCGCCAGGAGGTTCTTCAGACGCATCTCGCGGTTGTCGGCGTTCACCAGCTCGATCTCCGCACCGGCAAGCGAAATGGTGGCAGGGGCGATGAACACCGTGGGGCACGGGGTCGGCTGGATGATCTGGTCCAGCGGGACGTCGTTCATCAAGCAGTCGTAGATGTCAGCGCTGATCTGGTCCTTGTCGACGCCAAAGCCACTCGTGGTATTTCCCTGTGGGTCGAAGTCGATCACGAGGACCTTCTTCTTGCCTTCGCCCAACGCAGCCGAGAGGTTGATGGCCGTGGTTGTCTTTCCCACGCCGCCCTTCTGGTTGATGATGGCAATGACGCTGGAGTTCCTGCCAGGCAGGCCTCTCTTTACCGACGTATATCCCATGTCTCCTCCTTCTGCGACGCTACAGTCGAGCGCTGGCGCCACGGGTCGGATGTAATACTTTACACGCTCCCCAAGGCCGAATACCAGTTGCCGCAATCTTGCACTTCCAAACGCACCGAAGCGGCGAGCCCTATACCTGCGCGTCTATCAAACTGGCCATTCGCTGTGACAGTATCCATCACAAACGAGACATGAATTCAAAAGCCGAGTCCGCCCGAAGCGTTGGCTGGGCCCCGCCGCAGAGAGTCCAGAATGGTTAATTGTGGGCTGCCCGCCGCCTCAAGCGTGGGCTGCCCGCCACCTCAAGCGTGGGCCACCCGCCACCTCAAGCGTGGGTCGCGCGCCGTCTCTCTGCGGCAGGGCCGGCAAAGCTGGCAGCAAGCTGGCCGCGTTTTCCGCATATGACCCGCCGCGCCACTCGACCAACGCCATTCGAACAACAGCATTCGAACAACAGCCAAGAAGGGCTTTGGGTCCGGCACCTCGTTTTGCACAAGATCGGGTGAGTGGGGATTTAAGCACCGAGAATGCGGCCGTCAACAAACGAACCTTCTCCGAGAAGCCCCACCGATAACCAGCACCGTATCGCAACGGCATTCACACATCGGCATTCGCACAACGACATTCACACCTCCTCAGTTAGAAGAGCCATGATGCCCATTCCCCGCGCGGCAGACGTTCTCCGCAACACGCGGGAGCTTCTGGATGTCATTTCACAGTTCCGGGGTCCGGCACGCGCTCATCAACCACGCATATTGACCACGCATAAGAAAGGGGCGTGCGATTATTCACGAGAAACAAAGGACGCCCCCACAACACACCCACC
>JAQXQO010000102.1 GCA_029101205.1 Coriobacteriales bacterium
GAGGGCCAGTACGTGGCCTTCGAGCTGGCAAAGCAGCTGAACGCAAACCTGGACGCTCTTCGCGGCGTGGTGGACATCTATCCCGCCATCAACCCCTTGGGCATCAACTCCATCCAGCGCGGCGTCCCGATGTTCGACATCGACCTGAACCGCACGTTCCCCGGCGACCCCCAGGGCAACCTGACGCAGTCCCTGGCCGCGGCCGTGGTGGACGACATCAAGGGCGCCGACGTCTGCGTGGACATCCACGCGTCCAACGTGTTCCTGCGCGAGATGCCCCAGATCCGCATCAACGAGCACGTGGCGCGGGAACTTCTGCCCCTGGCGCCGCTGCTGAACGTGAACTTCGTCTGGGTGCACGCCTCCTCGACGCAGCTGGAGTCCACGCTGTCCTACGCGCTGAACTCGCAGGGCACGCCGTGCCTGGTCGTCGAGTCGGGCGTGGGCATGCGCATCACACAGGACTACGGCGTGCGCCTGGCCGAGGGCCTGCTGCGCCTGATAGCCCACTTCGGAGGCTGGGAGGGCGGCTTCATCGAGAACCCCCTGCCTCTGGTGGCCCGTGACGCCAACGTGGAGTTCATCAGCTCCGAGGAGCCCGGCATCTTCCTGCCGCGTGCCGAGCACGGCAAGGTGGTCAAGAAGGGCGCGCTGATCGGCGTCATCTGCGACCCATTGACCGGCACCGTCACGAGCGAGGTCCACAGCAAGACCGGTGGCCTGCTCTTTACCCTGCGCGAGTACCCGGTGGTCTATCCGGGCTCGCTTCTGGCACGCATCCTGGGAGGCAACCGATGAAGAGGCTGACGCTGTTTCGGCTGGAGACCCCGTACCGCGAGCCCATGGTGGTGTACGGCTTCCAGTTCGGCGAGGGCGAGCGCTCCTGCGCCGTCGTGGGGTCGCTGCGCGGAAACGAGGTGCAACAGGACTTCATCTGCGCGAACCTGGTGCAGCGCCTGGAGGCCGTCGAGCAGAAGGGCCTCATCAGGGACGGCCATTCCATCCTGGTGATCCCCTGCGTAAACCCCTTCAGCATGAACATCCAAAAGCGCTTCTGGCCCATGGACAACACGGACATAAACCGCATGTTCCCCGGCAATCCCACCGGCGAGACCACGCAGCGCATAGCGGCCGCGCTCCTGAACGTGCTGAAGCGCTATAGGTTCGGCATCCAGCTGTGCAGCTTCTACATGCCGGGCGACTTCGAGCCCCACGTGCGCGTGACACGCGAGAGCAAGATCTCGCGCGAGTCCCTGGCCATGGCAGACGCCTTCGGCCTTCCCTACGTGGTCGAGAACGAGCCGGACGCCTTCGACACCACCATGCTGAACTACAACTGGCAGGTGTGGGACACGCACGCGTTCTCGCTGTACAGCCGCGTCACCGACACCATCGACCCGCAGAGTGCCGAGCTGCTGCAGCGCTCCATCCTGCGCTTCCTGGGCACCCAGGGCATCCTTACGCAGGGCGCGCCGGGCATCACCAAGCCCGAGCACCTGGAGGAGACCCAGCTGGTGAACGTCCGCAGCACCAAGGGCGGGTTCTTCCAGCGCATGGTGTCCCCCGGCGACCTTGTGCATAAGGGGCAGCACCTGGCCAACGTGGTCGACACGCTGGACGCGCACGTGCGCGAGACCCTGGTGGCGCCCGTCGAGGGGCACGTGTTCTTCTCGCGCGTGGCACCCCTGGTGCAGCAGGACATCATCTGCTTCAGGATCGCGCCGCAGCGCTAACTATCGCATCGCGGCGCTAGATAAGTGAGCAGGGGCGGAGCTTTCTATGGCTCCGCCCCCCTTTATGTTCTTTGCTCGATTGCAAAAGGGGGCGGGGCCGCCAACGAACGCGACTCCGCCCCTTGTTTGTCTACTCCTTGCCCTCCACGGGCTCTCCGGGCTGGATGGCGTCGACGCCGTCCTCGCCGGTACGGATGCGCACGGCACGGTCTATCTGGTACTGGAAGATCTTTCCGTCGCCCACCTCGCCGGTCCGCGCCGCCTTCATGATGGCCTCCACGGTGCGGTCGGCCCAGTCCTGCGTGCTGACCACGATCTCGAACTTCACCTTCGGCAGCATGTTTATGCCAACCTGGCTGCCGCGCACGCGGTGCGTGTAGCCCATCTGCGTGCCGCAGCCCATGACCTGGCTCACGGTGATGCCACGCACCTGGATGTCCCTCAGGGCCTCCTTTACGTCCTCGAGCTTCTCCTCGCGAACGATTGCCTCAACCTTTATCATGCCAGCCTCCCAGCTAGTCGTCGAGTCCGTTGAACGAGGGGTACGCGCGCTCGCCATGCTGCGAGATGTCCAGGCCCATGTGTTCCTCGTGGACGCTGACGCGCAGCGACCCGACGCACAGTTTCACGATGGCAACGCAGACCAGGGTGCCCACGACCGCCAGCGCTATGGTCACCAGTATGGCCACCAGCTGCGCGCCCAGCAACCTGACGTCGCCGAACACCAGGCCGTCAAAGCCCAGCGCAGGGTTCACCTGCTTCGACGCAAAAAGGCCCGTGGCGATGCCACCCCAGATGCCGCCGACGCCGTGGCAGCCGAACGCGTCCAGCGCGTCGTCGTATCCGAACTTCGGCTTTATGACCGAGACCGCAAAGTAGCAGATGGGGCTGGCCAGGCCGCCGATGATGATGGCCGCCCACAGCGGCACATAGCCACAGCCAGGGGTGATGGCAACCAGGCCGATGACCAGGCCCGTGCAGGCGCCCACCAGCGTGGGCTTGCCGCCATCCGTCAGCGCGTCCATCAGCATCCACGCCAGCTCGGCAGATGCCGCGGATAGCGCGGTCGTGGCGAACGCGTGGACCGCCAGGCCGTCTGCCGCCAGGGCGCTGCCGGCGTTGAAGCCGAACCAGCCAAACAGCAACAGCGTCGCGCCGATGGCCACCAGCGGGATGTTGTGCACGCGGTAGTTCACCTGATCGTAGCCAGCACGCCTGCCCAGGCAGATGCACAGCACCAGGGCGCTTACGCCCGAGCTGATATGCACCACGTTGCCGCCGGCGAAGTCCACCGAGCCGATGGCCGCCAGGATGCCGCCCTGTCCCCACACCATGTGGGCGATGGGATAGTACACCACGATGGTCCACAGCAGGATAAAGAGGAACAGCGCCTTGAAGCGCATGCGCCCCGCGATGGCACCCGTGATCAGCGCGGGCGTGATGATGGCGAACATCATCTGGAACAGGGCGTATGCCATGAACGGAATCGTTGCCGCATACGGGCCCGCGTTAGATCCCACGCCGCCCATCAGCAGATAGTCGAACCCGCCTATGATGCCGCCGTGATCGGAGCCAAAGGCCAGAGTAAAGCCAAACACCATCCACATCACGATCTCGAGACCCACGATGAAGAACGAGGCCATGATGTTATTCGCTACGTTCTTGCGCCTTCCCAGTCCGCCGTAGAAGAATGCGAGGCCTGGCGTCATGAACAACACCAGCGCCGCGCAAATGAGCACGAAGGCAGTATCGCTGCCACTCATGTTTCCACCCCTTTCGAAGATTTCCCTTGCCGAAAACAATCTTCAGGGAGCAGCGTTGCGCCACCATGACCCGTGCGTTGCCTTACGGGATGCATTCCGTTAACCACGGTGTACTGTTTGGTTGCAAGAGGTCGCGTCGAATGTTGCCAGTCGTGCCGCACATGGTTTCGATTCCATTACACGCCTGGTAGGCTGGTATGCCATTTCGGTAGACGAAATGTTTCTATTTCTATCGCAACGAAACGTTACCTTTCGGATACTGTCCTCACTCTGAACGCAGGCGGACTAAAGGCCCTGCAGCCAATCGCTAGCCAAGACCATCTTTCACTTGATTTGTACACATTCCAAACACGTTATCGAAATTGTGGCCGGAAATGTCATCGGCGATTGTCCGACAGCAAGCCCCTTAACCCCCCGTGCGCTGCCAAAAAGTGAGAAACTTGTACTGGCCCGGGCAGTGGCAGGGGCGTAGCATCGACTCAGGGAGGCAGCATGCGAGAGGGACGACAGAACCTGTTGATGTCCTTGTTTGCCGTGTTCAACGACAACGACCTCGACGACACCTCCTATGCCCTGGCCCGCTACTTCCTGCAGAACTTCGACCACCTGGACCAGCTGAACATCTACGACGTCATGGACTCGTGCTTCGT
>JAQXQO010000103.1 GCA_029101205.1 Coriobacteriales bacterium
TTCAACGACGAGTCGCTGGCGCGCGCCGTCGCGGCATGCCCCGTGCCCGTGGTGACGGGCATCGGCCACGAGCCCGACACGTCCATCTGCGACATGGTATCCGACCGACGCACGTCCACGCCCACTGCTGCCGCCGAGTCGGTGGCCCCAGCCCTGGGCGAGATAGTGGCCGCTATCGACGACCGGCAGCGCAGGCTGCTGGCGGTCATGCAGTCCCTGGTCCAGGGGCAGGAGCAGCGCCTGGACGGACTGCAGGAGCGCGCCACCGGCGCCATGCAGTCCAAGGTTTCGCGCGAGCAGGTGCTGGTGGACTCCCTGGCGCGTCACCGCTGCCTCACCAGCCCGCTCAGCATGCTGGAGGGGCGCATGGACCAGCTGCGCCAGACCGAGCAGCGCCTGTACGACGCGCTGCCGCGCACCGTGGCGCGCAGGGCCGACGAGGTCGACCGGGCCGCGCGCAGGCTGGAGGGTGTGGCTCCCGTGCTGCTGAGGCCCTACCAGGCACAGCTGGAGCGCGGCGCGGCTCAGCTGGACGCCCTTTCCCCGCTGAAGGTGCTGGGACGTGGATACGCCATCGCGCGCACCGACGAGGGGCACGTGGTGTCTCGGGCGCAGGATGCGCACGTGGGGCAGGAGCTCGGGATTCTTCTGGGCTCTGGCCAGCTGCGCGCGCAGGTGACGCAGGTGCTGCCGCAGGAGGACGACGCCGACCAGGCGCCCACCGCAAACTAACGAACTGACCAGGCACGACCATAGGAGGAGACTATGGACCAGAACCAGAAGAAGATCGAGGACATGAGCTTCAAGGAGGCCTCCACCGAGCTGGAGCAGATCGTGCGCTCCCTGGAGGCGGGCGATCTGGAGCTGGAGGAGTCCCTGGCGCGTTACAGCCGCGGCGTCGAGCTCCTGAAGAGCCTGCGCCAGCGCCTGGCCAACGCCGAGCAGAAGGTGCGCGTGCTGGCCGACGCCACCACCGCCGACGAGTCCGTGCCCGACACCACGGCTGCCCCGTCGACGGCCTTCATCAACGAGTAGGAGCCGCGACGGTCGCCATGCGGCCGTGCGTTGCCTAAAATGGTCTTCGTGAGTCCGTGCCGTGCCCGTGCTGACCGGGTCACGGCACGGTCGCGTTTCCGTATGGCCTTTACGCTGGTCTGGGGGCTGTCCCCAGGAGAGGAGACCGCATGTCCGATTGCATTTTCTGCAAGATTGCCAACCACGAGATTCCCTCGGACTACGTCTACGAGGACGACCTGGTCGTAGCCTTCAAGGACCTCAACCCGCTGTCCCCCGTGCACGTGCTCGTCGTGCCAAAGAAGCACTACGACAACATCACCGACAACGTGCCCGCCGAGACCCTGGCCGCCATCGCACACGCCATCGAGGTCGTGGCGCAGAAGACCGGCATCGACAAGACGGGTTTTCGCTGCATCACGAACACCGGAGATGACGGCGGGCAGTCGGTGCACCACCTGCACGTGCATGTGCTGGGCGGGCGCAAGTTGAACCCGACCGCCGGCGAGGGGGAGTAGGCGCATGGAGACCAGGGTAGAGCTTGCCGACCAGAGGCACCGTCGCGGCTTCAACTGCGCTCAGGCCGTCGTTTGCACGTACGCCGACCTCGTGGGCGTGGACGAGGCCACGATGTTTCGCGCCTGCGAGGGTCTCGGCCTGGGAATGGGCGGCATGGAGGCCACCTGCGGAGCGCTGACGGGCGCGTGCGTGCTGGCGGGCCTAAAGAACAGCACCGGCGACCTGGAGCACCCCAACAGCAAGGGCTCGACGTACAAGATTTCACGTCAGCTGGTGCAGCGCTTCCAGGAGGAAACGGGAGCGCTTGAGTGCCACACGCTTAAGGGCCGCGAGACCGGCGTCGTGCTGTGCCCCTGCCCCCAGTGCATCCGGATTGCCTGCCAGCTGGCCGAGGAACTGGTCTTCTCGGACTAGCTTTCGTACTATGATGAAGCCAATCATGGCTTCGACATTGGGCCTTGCCATCCCACGCAGGAGGCAGGGCCCTTTTTCAGGCCGAACGAGGAGGCACGTTTCGAAGTTGACCGGGGGGAAGCCGCAAGGGGATGGCTCCTCTCCGGTAGGTCACATGCTCATTGGAGGAAATGCATGATTGTTCTGGTCATCAATGCAGGCAGCTCTTCTTTGAAGTACCAGCTGCTGGACACCAAGACCCGCGAGGTGTACGCAAAGGGCAACTGCGAGCGCATTGGCATCGACGGCTCGTTCATCGGCCACAGCGAGCGCGACGGCGAGAAGCAGAAGCTGGTCGTCGACCTGCCCAACCACAAGGTTGCCGTGAAGCACGTGTTCGACATCCTGGCGCAGGCCGGATTTGACACCTCGAAGATCGAGGGAATCGGCCACCGCGTGGTTCAGGGTGGCTGGTACTTCCCCGAGTCCAAGGTCGTCACCGACGAGACCCTGGGCTGGGTGCGCGAGGTTGCCCCGCTGGCGCCGCTGCACAACTACGCCGAGGCCGACGTCATCCAGATCTGTCGCGAGATGTTCCCCTCCATCGGCAACGTGATCGTGGCCGACACCTCGTTCCACTACAACATGCCCGAGAAGGCCTGGCGCTACGCCCTGCCGCGCGACGTCGTGGACAGGCTGCACATCCGCAAGTACGGCGCCCATGGCACCTCTCACCGCTACATCTGGCGCACCACGAACGAGTTCCTGAAGGGTGACGTGCACAAGCTGGTCAGCTGCCACCTGGGCTCCGGCGCATCGCTGTCCGCCATCCAGGACGGCCACGACATGGACACCACCATGGGCCTGACTCCTCTGGACGGCCTCATCATGGGCACGCGCTGCGGCACCATCGACCCCGCCACCGTGTGCTACCTGGTGCGCGAGGGCGGCTACACCATCGATCAGGTTGACACCATGATGAACAAGCAGTCCGGCCTGCTGGCGCTGTCCGGCATCTCGTCCGACAGCCGCGACGTCGAGGCTGGCGCAAACAAGGGCGACAAGAACTGCCAGATGGCCCTGCAGATGTTCTACTACCGCACCGGACAGCTGATCGCCGAGATGGCCCAGTCCATGCATGGCTTCGATACCATGGCCTTCAGCGCCGGTATTGGCGAGAACTCCGCCACCATGCGCATGGGAGTGGCCAAGGAGCTGGAGTGGCTGGGCGTGAAGGTGGACCCGCAGAAGAACGAGGTTCGCTCCAGCCAGCCGCGCGTCATCTCCGCCGACGACTCGAAGGTCAAGGTGCTCGTGGTTCCCACGAACGAGGAGCTCATGATTGCCATGGACGTCGAGGAGCTGCTGAGCAAGTAGTCACTCCCGCCTGACGTAGCATTGCCACGATGGCGCCCGCACAATTTCGTGCGGGCGCCATTTTTATGACCGTAATGTCGCAAATACAACAGAAATACTCCGCGGCTCCGGATATACTCTATTCGTAAATCGAAGCGCAGGGGTCGGAATTAAAGAACCCCAGTTAGGAGGCACCATGGCAGGCATCATCAAGCACGTTCCCGTTCACGAGCTCTTCGACGTCACCCAGCAGGTGGGCTACGTGGATGACTCTGTCGCCAGCAAGACGCTGGTACAGAACGACTACGTCAGCATCACGCTCTTCTCGTTCGCCAAGGGCGAGGAGATCAGCACCCACACCTCGAACGGCGACGCCCTGGTGGAGTGCCTGGACGGCCACGGCCAGATCACCATCGACGGCACGCCCTATGAGCTGACCCCGGGCAGGGCCATCGTGATTCCGGCCATGGCGCCGCACTCCCTGTATGCCCCCGAGAACTTCCGCATGCAGCTGACCCAGGTGTTCGATCCCGAGTCTCGTCAGTAACTGCCGAGGCGTGTCGGCAGAAGCCGATGCGCGTCAGTAACTGCCGAGGCGTGTCGGTAGCTGCCCTCCAGGCACGTTCCGAGGGAAAGAAATTCCAAATAGAAGTAAGAAATGACTAACTATTGGGTATTATTGCAGAGAGTAAGACAAGGCAAACAGTAGTCGCCTGACCTCGGAGGCGGGGCGGCGACACGACGGAAGGGATACATCATGTCTCGCATTTCTAACGTCTATGGTCGTGAGGTTCTGGACTCGCGCGGCAATCCTACGGTCGAAGTCGAGGTCACCCTGGAGGATGGCACCCGCTCGAGGGCCCTGGTTCCCTCCGGCGCCTCCACCGGCGAGTTCGAGGCCGTCGAGCTGCGCGACGGTGACAAGGGCCGCTACCAGGGCAAGGGCGTCCTGAAGGCCGTCGGTCACGTGAACAACGAGGTCCGCGACGCCATCGTGGGCATGGATGCGCTGGACCAGCGCACGGTCGACGCGGCCCTGATTGCCGCGGACGGCACGCCCAACAAGGGCAAGCTGGGTGCCAATGCCATTCTGGGCGCCTCCCTGGCCGTCGCACGCGCCGCGGCCTCCAGCGTGCATGTGCCGCTGTACGAGTACCTGGGCGGCGTCTCGGCCCACACCCTGCCCACGCCCATGATGAACATCATGAACGGCGGCGTGCACGCCACGAACAACGTGGACTTCCAGGAGTTCATGATCATGCCCGTGGGTGCCCCCACGTTCCGTGAGGCCCTACGCTGGAGCGCCGAGGTCTATCACACGCTGAAGGGCGTGCTGGCTGACGCCGGCCTGTCCACCGGCGTGGGCGACGAGGGTGGCTTCGCTCCCGACCTGAAGACCAACTCCGAGCCCCTGGAGTACATGAGCAAGGCAGTCGAGAAGGCCGGATTCCAGCTGGGCACCGACTTCCGCTTCGCGATGGACCCCGCCTCCTCCGAGTTCTACAACAAGGAGAAGGGCGTCTACGAGCTGAAGGGCGAGGGACGTACCCTCACCAGCTCCGAGCTCATCGACTACTGGGACGAGCTCACCCGCAAGTTCCCCATCGTTTCGCTGGAGGACGGTCTGGACGAGGAGGACTGGGAGGGCTGGAAGGAGCTCACCGAGCGCCTGGGCGGCCGTCTGCAGCTGGTCGGTGACGACCTCTTTGTCACCAACACCCGTCGTCTGGCAAAGGGCATCCAGGAGGGTGCCGCCAACGCCATCCTGATCAAGGTGAACCAGATTGGCTCGCTGACCGAGACCCTGGA
>JAQXQO010000104.1 GCA_029101205.1 Coriobacteriales bacterium
ATCGAGTACCTCCTGGATCTGGCCGACGATTTCAAGCGCCTCAAGCGAGCGGGCGTGCCCCATCGCTACCTGGAGGGAAAGAACGTCGCCCTCATTTTTGAGAAGACCTCCACGCGCACGCGCTCGTCCTTCGAGGTGGGCGCCATGGACCTGGGCATGGGAGCCGTCTACATCGGCCCCGGCCAGTCCCAGCTGGGCAACAAAGAGTCCGTCGAGGACACGGCGCGCGTCATGGGCAGGATCTTTGACGGCATAGAGTACCGCGGCTTCGACCAGTCCATCGTCGAGGACCTGGCGCGCTACTCGGGCGTGCCCGTCTGGAACGGCCTCACGACTCAGTTCCACCCCACGCAGATGCTGGCAGACATCATGACCGCCTCCGAGGTGTTCGGCAGGAGGAACCTGCGCGGACGCAAGCTGACGTTCTTTGGCGACGCCGGCAACAACGTGGGCAACTCGCTCATGGTCGTCTGCGCGAAGCTGGGCATGGACTTCTGCGCGTGCGGACCGAAGGAGCAGATGCCCGACGCCGACCTGGTGAAGACCTGCCGCGAGCTGGCCGCGCAGACCGGCTCCACCATCACGCTGACCGAGGACGTGCACGAGGGCGCAAAGGGTGCCAGCGTGCTGTACACCGACATCTGGGTCAGCATGGGCGAGCCCGCCGAGCTGTGGGCGCAGCGCATCAAGCTGCTGGAGCCCTACCGCGTGACGAAGGAGCTCATGGCCGAGGCGGAGCCCGACGCCATCTTCCTGCACTGCCTGCCCAGCTTCCACGACACGAACACCACCATCGGCCAGAAGATCGCCCAGCAGTTCGGCGTCACGCAGATGGAGGTCACCGACGAGGTCTTCCGCGGCCCGCAGTCGCACGTGTTCGACGAGGCCGAGAACCGCCTGCACACCATCAAGGCGGTCATGTACGCCACCCTGAAGTAGCGTGAACAAGCAACGGAGGGGCGTCCGTACGGCTTGCCCCGCATCTCCGCCACCACCGATGCTTCAATTGCAGCTAAGCATGGGCCGGCCACCATCACCAGACGGCGGCCGGCCCTTTCATGGACGGGGACGCATGGGCGGGGGACGGAGGATTCTTCGCGCCGCTGCTTCGTGCAAGGCTGCTATTCTCTCCCTATATATAGGTGAGAAGGGAAGGGGGCAGCGCCATGAGAGCGTGCCCGTCGATAAAGGACTCCACCCGAGAAGAGCGGCTGCAGTGGGTGCACGAGCGCTACGTATGCATAGCCGACTGCGACCAGTGCGGCATCTGCGAGTCGTTCCACGGACAGGACCCGGAGCATGCCTTCGCCGACTACATCGAGGGACGTGCGGAGATGCTGGAGGTGGCGTCCCGCTACCGCCGCTAGCCCAGGTACGACGTCACCGTGGGGTTGTCCTTGATGATGCTCTTCAGCTCCTGGATGTAGCGGTTCAAAAGGTCGCTGGGCTTGCGGTCGCGGTGGATGAGGTAGCCCACGCGCATGCGCTCCTTCGTCTGCAGGGGCACCGAGACGATGCCCGACTGCATGGCGTCGGTCAGCACGCCGGTGGACAGTGTGTAGCCGCTGGCGTGCACCAGAAGGTCGGTCAGCGTGCTGCGGTCCGAGATGCGGATGTTCTTGCTGTGCGGCAGGTAGCTCAGGGGCTCCTCCGAGTAGTAGAAGGAGTTCTGGCGACCCTGCTCGAACGAGTAGCGCGGCAGGTCGGCCAGCTCCTCGGGCTTGATGATGTCACGCTTTGCCAGGGGGTTGTTCTCGCCCACGAACACGTGGACGCTGGCGTCGAACAGCGGGTAGAACTTCAGGCGGCCGTCGGCGAAGGCCTTGCTGAGCACGCGGCTGTTGTAGGTGTCCACGTACATGATGCCTATCTCGCTGCGGAAGCTGGCCACGTCGCTGATGATCTCGCCGGTGGAGGTCTCGCGCATCTCGAGGTCGTACTCGTCGGAGTCCAGGCTCTCGGCCACGCTGATGAAGGCCTTCACGCTGAACGCGTAGTGCTGCGTCGAGACGGCCAGGCGCATGGAAGAGCCGCTGTTGCCCTGGTAGTGGGCCTCCAGCATGTCGGCCTGCTCGATGACCTGGCGCGCGTATCCCAGAAGCTCGGTGCCCTCGTTCGTCAGCGACACGCCGCGGTTCGACCTGTTGAAGATCGAGATCCCCAGCTCGCCCTCAAGCTCCTTTATGGCCGTCGAGAGGTTGGACTGCGTGGTATAGAGGTTGTGCGCGGCGGCATTGATGGAGCCGCACTCGGCAACGGCTATGAGGTAGCGCAGCTGCTGTAGCGTCATGGTTTCCCCTTTCTGCACGCTGCTATTGTAATCGATTGGTTAGAAAACCTGTTTATCGGAAATATTGATACATATCTATTCAATGGAACAATGGCGTGCGCAAGAGGTGCAAAGTGTGTAGAAACCATGGATGTATTCACGGTCTAGGAGACGCAGGCTGCCGGTTCCCGGAGGGGCACCGAGAGAGCGCGTCCTTCTTGCAGTCCACAAGTGCGCAGGTTATGTGCACTGTTGACGGATTGTGACCGGATGTTAAACTAGCAATGTCAATGGTTTGTTAGTAGGAGGAAGTGGGGTGGAGTTCTCGCCCCGCTTCCTTTTGTGTGTGTAGGCACCAGGCGCTGCCAGGTGTCTGCCAGGCAGGAGGGGAGTGAACATGGCAACGCCCGAACAGCAGTCGGTGGCTCAGGCGCTTCTGGCCACGTTGGAGGAGCAGGCGGCACAGCACGACGTCGACATCGTGGACGTCGAGGTCGTGGGTGCGAAGAGCTCTCCCGTGGTACGCGTGCGCATAGACCACGCCGACGAGTCGGCTCCGGGGATCTCGCTGGACGAGGTCACCGCGCAGACGCAGTGGATCTCGGAGGCCCTGGACGCGGCCGACCCCTTTCCCGGCGCCTACACGCTGGAGGTGTCGTCGCCGGGCATCGACCGTCCCCTGCGCACCCTGGAGCACTTCGCCCGCTTTAAGGGAGAGGAAGCGGTGGTGAAACTGGTGGAGCCGCTGGACGGCCGCAGCTCCTAC
>JAQXQO010000105.1 GCA_029101205.1 Coriobacteriales bacterium
CGAGACACGCAGCTGCGGGCCACCCGGGGTGTCGCAGGCCTCGCCCAGCGTGGGGACCGTGGCCTGGATGACGGGGCTCGTGGTGACGTGGTGGAACCACGTGATGGGGCCAATCTCCACGGTGCCGTCGTCTGTCAGCCGGACGCCATCCAGCTCGTCGCGCAGACCGTGAATGGACACCAGGTGGGCGCCCGCGAACTTGCCGTCACGGCACTTCACCAGGACGTCGGTGCCGCCGGCGATGACCATGGACTTGGGGTCCTCTGCCAGGGCACGGCACGCGTCGGCCACGCTCGTGGCCTCGTACAGCGATTCGATGTCGTACATCAGATGAGCCCCTCTTTCTTGAATCCCTCAAACAGGCGCTGCGGCGTCATGGGCATGGTGTAGAACTTCACGCCCGTAGCATCCAGGATGGCGTCGCGGATGGCGGGCGCCGGGCTGATGATGGGCGTCTCGCCCACCGCCTTGTTGCCGTACGGGCCCATGGGGTCGTAGGTCTGCACGTTCTCGGCCTCCAGGTCGGGCACGTCCATCATGGTCGGGATCTTGTAGTCCAGAAGCGTCGGGTTGCGCACGCGTCCGGTCTTCGGGTCCACCAGCACCTCCTCCGACAGGGCAAAGCCGATGCTTTGCGCCATGCCGCCGTGGATCTGCTGCTGCACGAGCTTCGGGTTGATGGTCTGGCCGTTGTCCTGGACCGAGATGATCTTGTTTATGGTGACCTTGGCCAGAGGCATGTCTACCGTGACGTCACAGAACGTGCAGCCGGTGGCGATGGCGTTGAAGTGGATGTTCACCGTGGCGCGCGCGGACAGCTGGTCGTTCTGATGGACGTTGTAGTAGGCCTCGAGCGCCAGGCTGGCCAGCGTGCAGACCTGGTTGCCCGCCTCGTCGAAGATGGCGTGGTCGTGCAGGTCCAGCTGGCCCTGCGAGTCGGGGTACAGCCCCTTCGCGAAGTCCAGGATTTTCTGGCGCAGCTTCTGGCCCGCCTGCTTGCACGCTGTGCCCGAGACGAACGTCTGACGGCTGGCGTAGGCGCCCGCGTCGTAGGGCGTGACGTCGGTGTCCTGGAAGCTGACGATATGGATGTCCTCGGTGTCCACGCCTATGGCCTCAGCGGCCATCTGGCAGAACACCGTGTCGGCGCCCTGGCCTATCTCGGTGGCGCCCATCTGCAGCTGGAACGAGCCGTCCTGGTTCAGCGTCACCTGGCAGGTGGCAGTCTCCAGCGCGAAGGGGGCCACGGCCGTCTTGTACACGAAGAACGCCACGCCCACGCCGTGCCGGATGGGACCGGTCTCGTTGGCGTACTCCTTCTTCTTTTTGTCCCACTGAATGTACTCGCGGCCACGCTCGACGCAGGCGCGCAGGCCGTCCGTGCGGTACATGATGGTGTTGCCGGGGCTGAACTCGTCTATGTAGCCGGGCACGATGGCGTTCTTCAGCCTGAACTCGACGCCGTCCCAACCCATGTCGTGGGCGATGTCACCCATCAGGCACTCGGCCGTCCATATGCCCTCGGGTACGCCATAGGCGCGCATGGCGCCCGTGTGCGGCCCGTTCGTAAAGATGGTCCACGCCTCGCAGCGCACGGCGTCCTCGCAGGTGTGGTACAGCCAGCGGAAGCTGTTGACCGAGTTCAGCACCAGGGCGTGCCCGTGGTGGATGTAGCCGCCGGTGTTGGACCAGCCCTTGATGGAGCGGGCGTGCAGGCGCATGTCGTCGCCCACGTTGGCCTCGACCTCGAAGTCCTTCGGCTGCCTGCCCGACGTGTCCAGAAGCACTCCTCGCGCGTCAGCTCCAGCTTGACGCAGCGGCCGCCCACCTGCTGGCACAGCCAGGCGTTCAGAGGCTCGAAGTGGATGTCCTGCTTTGTGCCGAAGCCACCACCGATATAGGGCTTAACGACGCGCACGTTGCCCCAGGGAATGCCCAGCGCCTGGCCGATGATGCGCCGGCAGATGTGGGGTATCTGGGTGGACGAGACGCACACCAGCTTGCCGTTTTCCATGTAGCAGTACGAGACGCACACCTCGATGTGCACCTGGCTCTGCTCGCCCGTGTGGGTCTGGATGGCGAAGTGGTGGTACTTCGGGTCGTTTATGGCCTCGTCGAAGCTGGAGTAGCCCAGCTTCTGCAGCTTGTCGTCTGGCGTCACGGCCAGTGTGTGAGCCGCCAGGTTGTCGGGCCACTGGTCCTGCACGGGCGGATTCGTGCCCTTCATGGACTCGCGCGCGTCGTAGACGACGGGGTACTCCTCGTACTCCACCTTTATGAGCTTCAGCGCGCGCTCGGCGGCCACGTTGTCCTCGGCAACCACGGCGGCGATGTTGTCTCCGTAGATGCGCACGCGGTCGTCCAGCAGCTTGCGGTCAGCCTTGTCGCGCTTGGCGGCGGCGGAGTCCGCATACCACGGGTGGCCGGCGACGGGGTACCTGATGTCGGGCACGTCGAAGCAGGTAAAGACCCCAACCACACCGGGGACCTTCTTTGCCACGGTGGTGTCAATGGACACCACGCGCCCGTTGCCAATGGTCGAGTGCAAGATCTTTGCCACCAAGCACGGCTTGGGACACAAGTCGTCGGTGAACATGGCCCGCCCCGTCACCTTGTCGTACGCGTCGACGCGCTTGACGGGCCGTCCGACCTCCCTCAGCTGTTCCATGACACGCTCCTTCGATCCAGATCCAAGCCCCGGCCAAACGTCCCGACCAGGTCTGAAAAAATGCTATGCCTCGACGGGCATCCGTCGCCGCAAAGCTTGCCAACGGCGGAAGCCCCTAGGTGGCCAGTGGTGCTTCTCACATTCTATCAACCCCTCTGACCTGCCCGTTGTTCATGCAGAAGTACAACGAGTCCACGCTACAGCACGCGCCTGCCGGCCACGTACTTCTGCGCCATCCGTCCGCCCTCCTCGTCCAGGTACGCATAGCGCTCCAGGCGCAGGGTGGGATCCAGGTCCAGGGGCGTGCGCACGCCGGAGTCGTCCAACACCAGGATGTCGGCCTGGTAGCCCTTCCGGAACGAGCCCACCTTGCCAAAGAACGAGCCGCCGCCCACCGTGGCGATGTAGAACGCCTCCGCCGGCGACAGCGGGGTCAGGCTCTGGTCCACCAGGCGCCAGCGCAGCTTGGAGCAGCCCACCAGGTCGGCCATGGCCCGGAACATGCTCAGCGTGGCACCGCCCGCCACGTCGGTGCCCAGGCCCACGTGCATGCCCTCGTCCAGGTAGCGCCGGATGGGCGCAATGCCACTGGACAGCTGCATGTTCGACTGCGGGCAGGTGGCTACGTACACGTCGTGACGCTTCAGGATGTCGATCTCCTCGTCAGTGGAGTAGTTGCAGTGGGCCATGACCACCTTGCCGTCGCCGTCCAGCTGGCCAAAGCGTTCGTAGGTCTGGCCGTAGCAGCTGGACCACGGGCACAGGCCGTGCACCCAGTCGATCTCGGACAGGTTCTCCGAGAGGTGCGACTGCAGCGGCAGGCCGCGCTCCTGCTTCAGTTGGCCCAGGCCGGCCATGAGCTCGTCGGAGCACGTGGGCGTGAAGCGCGGGGTCAGGATGGGACGCGTGTGCTGGTAGTGCTTGCGCTCCACGTTGTCCAGCCAGCGGCGCGTGTCGGCCAGCGAGGACGCTGCGTCCTTCTCGCACAGGTAGTCGGGGCTGTTGCGGTCCATGTTCACCTTGCCGACGTAGGTCACCAGGCCGGTGGCCTCCAGCCGGTCCATCAGAAGCTCGGTTGCCTCCACGTGCATGGTGCCGAACACCACGGCGCGCGTCGTGGGAGAGTGCAGCAGGTCGTCGGCAAAGATGTCGTAGGCCCTGCCGGCGTAGTCCAGGTCGGCGTACTTTCGCTCCTCGGGGAACGTGTGGGTGTTCAGCCAGTCCAGAAGCTCCAGGTCCATGCCCAGCCCGCGGAAGGCGTACTGCGGCGCATGCAGGTGGATGTCGTTCAGGCCGGGAATCACCAGATGGCCCGCCTGGCCCTCCACATGGATGCCCTGGTACTCGTCGGGCAGCTGCGGGTACACCCCCTGCACCTGGTCACCCACGACTACCAGATAGCCGTCGGGCACGCACTCCAGCTGGTCCAAGGACTTCGACCAGACGATGTCACCGTGAATCGCAAAGGCATTCTGCAGCATGATCGATCCTCTTTCCTAGATAAAGAAGTACTTCAGGCAGAACAGCACGAACAGCACCCACATGACTCCCGAGATCTTCCGGCGGTTCTGTGCTCCCGAGCAGGCGTTTATTGCCACGTAGCTGATGATGCCCAGCGAGATGCCCTCCGCGATGGAGTACATGAACGGCATGGCCACGATGGCGACGAACGACGGCAGCGCCTCGGTCGCATGGGACCAGTCTATCTGTGTCACGGCGCCGAACATCATGAATCCCACGATGACCAGCGCGGGAGCCGTGGCAAACGACGGTATGGCCAAAAAGATCGGCGAGAGGAACAAGGACAGCAGGAACATCACCGCGCAGGTGACGCCCGTAAGCCCGGTGCGGCCACCCTGCGCGATGCCGGCGGTGCACTCGACCGCGGTTGCCGTGGACGACGTGCCGATGAGGCCCGCGAACGTGGTGGCCATGGACTCGGCCAGCAGGGCCCCCTTCACGTTGGGCAGCCTGCCATCCTTGTCCAGAAGGTCCGCCTTCGACGCCGCACCGATCAGCGTGCCGATGGTGTCGAACAGGTTCGTAAAGAGGAACGCGAACACAACCGAAGCGAAGCCGACCGAGAAGAAGTTCGAGAAGTCCAGCTTGAACGCTATGGGAGCGATTGAGGGCACGCTGAGCCCCGCGGAGAAGTCGGGCAGCAGGCTGGCAAAACCGGCGTCGGGGTTGGGCACGTAGACGCCCGTCAGCTGGCACACGATGCCCAGGCCCCAGGTGATCAGGATGCCCAGCAGGATGTTGCCGCGCACGTTGTTGGCCACCAGGATGGCCGTGATGATGATGCAAATGAGAGCCAGAAGCGCGCTGATGCCCGCCGTGGAGAACGTGCCAGTCTGCACGGAGTTGTGGAACGAGAACATGCTGATGAGCGTGGACGCGTTCGAGATCACGAGCCCCGAGTTCTTCAGGCCGATGATCGTGATAAAGAGGCCCACACCTGCGGTGATGGCGTACTTCAGGTTCACCGGGATGGCGTTGAAGATGGCCTCACGCACGTTCGTCAGCGAAAGGATGATGAAGATGATGCCCTCGACAAAGATGGCGGCCAGTGCCACTTGCCAGGGATAGCCCATGCCCAGGCACACCGTGTAGGCAAAGTATGCGTTGATGCCCATGCCCGGCGCCAGGATGAAGGGGTAGTTCGTCAGCGCGGCCATCAGCAGCGTGCCGATGGTCGAGATGAGCGCCGTCGCGGTAAAGACGGCGTCCTGCGGCATACCCGTGGCGCTGAGCACCGACGGGTTCACGGCCAGGATGTAGGCGGCCGTAATGAACGTGGTCAGGCCTGCCAGGATCTCGGTGCGCACGTTGGTACCGCGCTCCGACAGGTGAAACACCTTGTCCAGCTTTTCTTCCATCAAGCATCACTCCTTCAGACACAAAGCCGTACCGCAGGCGGTCGCCCGCGGGCAGTTACCCAAGACGGTTGTCCCGGGCCATCCCTCAGAAGGAGCGACGACGGACGCGTCCGCCGCCCAGCAACCACACCCGCACGGCGGGCGCAGCCCCACGACAGCCACGCCGGTCATAGTGGCCAGGCGTGGCTGCCCTCCTTCCGAGAGCAATACATCGAAAGCAAGTGGTGTCTGAAGGTGCCGCGCCTGGTTCCCCACGCGCGGTTGAACTGACAAAAGGAGTTTTTTCTTGCCTAAAATATTTTTTTGTTACACGCAGATTACCGCCTCCATCTGGTGATAGCGCTTTCGATATCGGTTTGGCCGGCCACCGGCGGCAGAGCGTCCGCCGGCGGCGACTCTATTGAAATAATTGTTGCAACTTCTACATCGTTAT
>JAQXQO010000106.1 GCA_029101205.1 Coriobacteriales bacterium
AAAGTCTCTGGTCCCAGAGACGCGGAATCAAAGGCTGCCGTCACAAAGGGGAAGAATGCCGCCCGTGCCCGAACAGGAAGTAGACGGTTGATCTACGTTGGCTTCGAATCGGCCTTGGACTTCTGGCGTGGCGACACTAGATTTGGGGTCTACGAGGACTGCATCGATCCGGATGGCGAGCTGTCGTACTGCGACGGGTTCGATCCATAGATCGCGACTTCACGTATTGAAGATTTGGCTGACATTCTGGAGCCCGGGCGATACAAGGCTATTGCGGACGGGACCAAGACGCAGCCTGCTTCCGACTGTCGTATCGAGCAAGCTGGAAACCATGCTGTCTACCCTGTTGACGTACTCGTAAAGCATGGAACGGGCAGGGGGTGTAGCGCTGGAGTTAGAGCACATCAGGTGCGAACGCAGTTGCCTGCGAGGTCTTTCGTGCGAGGTCGCCACGGAGTGCGCATAGCGTCTCCGGAGCTGGTGTTTCTGGAGATGGCCACCAACTATTCTTTGGTGGAACTAGTGAAGCTAGGAATGGAACTGTGTGGCACTTATGCGCTTAGCGCCAATGACCCGAATGGCTTTGTGCCTCGCATACGAATCTGTTCGGTAGGACGAATCAAACGTTACCTGGGATGGTGCAAGGGTATCCGCGGCCTCGAAAAAGCCCGGCTGGCAGCAAGCATGTTGATGGATTGCTCCAACTCGCCACTCGAGAGCAAGGTAATGCTGGGACTGACGATGCCGCCTCGCTTTGGGGGACTTGGGCTTAGAAAGCCAGCCTTGAATCAGCGTCGAGAGACCACCTGGCTGCAGGCCCAAACAATCGGCGAGCATGCCTACTACTTCGACGCGCAATGGACGGGGACATTGGCGTCAGGACAAAGGTTTTCGGTCGACTGTGAAATCGATAGCAAAGCCCACTTTAATGATCCCGGGTATGCGCGCTCGGATGTCATGCGAAAAGACAACGTGCAGTATATGCGCTCCACCCACATCTCAATCAGTTCAGATGAGTTTTGCGATGTGGAAGCGTTTTCAAGGAAGGGACTGATGATTGCCAAGCTCATTGGGCAAAGAATTTGTAGATATCCAAGGCGGGGAAGTCCGGAAGAACAGATGAAGTTCCAAAAGCGGTGGCGCGAGCGGCTGGGAAGACTTGGCGACTTGCTAGCAGAGCTATCTCACGATACTCATGGGCCACGTTTTCGTAGCATGTAGCCGCTCGCAAGGCCCAAGCAGAAAATATACTGAAATTTGCTGTGTCTGACGGCATTCCCACGGAGTCGTATGTCGGAAAACAACAGAGAAGCCGAATTGGAGAGGGTGTTTGCTGAGCTCACCAAGTATGAATGGCGAAATTTCTTATGAATGAAATGGTATAAGCTTGCGATATGTAACGATTTAGCCTCTCGCTACTCAAACAGTCAATAAATACCCTCTCCAACTCGCCATTGCAGTCGTTTTTCACGGAGTGACTCTGGTTCCACTCCCTTACTTGATGGTTCGTTCCAGAAAATTTGAGTTAGGCTCACGAAATACCACCGATGAATGTCCGCAAGGCAATGTTCATAGCTGGCCATGCTTGCAATCAACGGATTTCTCAGACGGAGTGGTGCGCGAGTGAAAACAGACCCAATACGTGCCTGCGCATATATCTGTGCGCAGGCATCGAAATGTGCGTGAGCATCGGAACGATATGGATGTATATCAGTATTGACTCGAGGCAGATGCCGATAGAAAGGACGGGGCCTTCATCAGAAGGCCCCGTCCTTTTGTCCTACAAGTCTTTTGTCCTACAAGTCGTCGATCTTGGCAGGCAGGAAAATCAGCCGATTGCGTGCTGCCAGTTTTCGACGTGAGTCACCAGTTCCAACGTGTGCTTTCAGTCCTGACGCGAGTTACTAACCCTGATTCGCGAAGGAGCTCCGGCTTCGAGACCTGTCTACTGTGCCACGACGCACAGCGGCAGCGCCTTCTGCAGCCTGGCCAGCGCCACATCGCGCCCAATCAGCTCCAGCGACTCGCCCAGGGGCGGCGAGACCTGGTTGCCGCACTCAGCCACGCGGACGGCGCCGAAGAACTTGCGCTTGTTGGTCCCTAGCTTCTCGGGGCAGGGCTCCAGCGCCGCGTTGATGGCATCGGTGTGCCAGTCGCCTGCCGACACCTGCTCCAGAGCACTCGCCGCCAGCTCCAGCGCCCCACGCGAGTAGTCCTTCTGCAGGTTCTTCGAGACGCTCTTCTGGTCGAACTGAACGTCCGTCCCCCAGAACAGGAAGCGGGCCTTGTCCACCACGTCCGGCGTCAGCGTGGTGCGCGGCTTCAGAATGCTGGACAGCAGGTCGTACCAGCCAGGACGCTCATCGTAGGAACCCTCGTCCACGAGCCCCGTCTTCGCCAGCTCGGGCACCAGCACCGTGCGCGAGAACTCCTGGTCGCTCATGGCCTTCAGGTACTCCTGCTGGATCCAATCCAGCTTCTTCACGTCGAACGTGGCAGGGTTCTTGCTTACGTGGTCCAGCGAGAACTCGCGCGCCAGCGCATCGCGCGGCACGATGGTGGTCTCGCCATCGGGCGCCCAGCCCAACAGCGCCAGGTAGTTCACGAACGCGTCCGACAGGTAGCCCTTGTCGCGGTACTCCTCGACCGACGTCGCGCCGTGGCGCTTCGACAGCTTCTTGCCGTCGGGTCCCAGGATCATCGAGATGTGCGCGAACGTGGGCACCGGCGCACCCAGCGCCTCGTACACCATGATCTGGCGCGGCGTGTTCGACAGGTGATCGTCTCCGCGGATGACGTGGGTGATGCCCATCATGGCGTCGTCCACCACAGTGGCAAAGTTGTACGTGGGCGTGCCGTCCGAGCGGAAGATGATGAAGTCGTCCAGCTCCTTCGCGTCGAAGGTCAAGTCGCCGTGCACGGCGTCGTGCACCACGACGTCGCCGCGGTCCAGCGGCACCTTGATGCGCAGCGTGTACGGCTCGCCGGCGGCGATGCGCGCCTTGGCCTCGTCAGCGGGGATGTTGCGGCAGGTGCGCTGGTATCCCTGGAACGGGTCGTGGCGCTCCTGGGCGGCCTTCTTGTCGGCGGCCAGCTTCTCGGGCGAGCAGACGCACGGATAAGCCTTGCCCTCGGCCACAGGCGCTGCGCCGCGTCGCGGTACAGCTGCATGCGGTCGGTCTGCTTGTAGGGGCCAAAGTCGCCGCCCACCTCGGGACCCTCGTCCCAGTCCAGCCCCAGCCACTTCATGGCGCGCAAGATGATCTGCGTGTTCTCCTCGGTGGAGCGGGTGGGGTCGGTGTCGTCGATGCGCAGGATGAAGGTGCCGTGGTTTGCGCGGGCAAACGCCCAGTTGTAGATGGCCGTGCGCGCTCCGCCCACGTGGAGCTTTCCCGTGGGAGAAGGAGCAAAGCGCACGCGAACGGGCCTGTTGTCTTGTGAGCTCACTGCTATGAGACCTCTCGATAGTCGTTTCGTGCAACGCAAACAGTATAGCCGCTTGACCGGCCCGAACTCCCCGGCGCCCACGTCCACAGCTTCTAGAGATATGTCGGGCAAGAAGAGCAATCACGGCATCGACACGTTGTCTGCGGAAACCATTGCCTAAGAAAGTTCATGCCAAGAAGAACTTTCCGCTAGCAACCCAAAATAGAAGTCCGGGCCCACCTGGGTGAGCCCGGACTGTTCCGCAGATGCTGGTTTGAGCTGCGACCTCGGCAAAGTCGAAGCGTGTGACTGCGTCACTGCATGCGACTGTCACTCATCGCTGCGTTTCCTGTCCCTACCTCGTCAGCTCGACGTACAGAGAGCGGTACTGGCGCGCGGAGTTCTCCCAGCTGACGTCCTTGTCCATGTCGCGCTGGACCATCTCGTCCCAGCACCAGCGGTTCGTGAAGTACAGCGTCTTCGCGCGGTTGATGGCATCGTACAGCAGGCCGGGCTCGTAGCGGTCGAACGTGAAGCCGTTGCCGTCGTTGTTGTACTTGTTGTACGGCTGGACCGTGTCCTTCAGGCCGCCCGTCTCGCGCACGATGGGGATGGTGCCATAGTGCATGGCAATCAGCTGCGTCAGGCCGCACGGCTCGAAGCGTGACGGCACCAGCAGGGCATCGGCGCCGGCGTAGATCTTGTGCGCACGGTCCTCGTCGTACATGATGCTGGAGCAGACCGAGCCGCGGAACGCATTCTCGTAGTAGCGGAACGAGTTCTCGTAGTCGGGGTCGCCGGTGCCCAGCACGGCCACCTGCGTGTTGCCGTCGATGAGAGCGGGCAGCACGGCGTTCACCAGGTCCAGGCCCTTCTGGTTCGTCAGACGGGACACCAGGCCGATGAGCATCTTGTCCTCGTCCTGGTCCAGGCCAAGCTCGGCCTGCAGGGCCAGCTTGTTCTGGCGCTTGCGCTTCAGCACGTTCGAGATGTCATAGGGCGCCACCAGGTGCTTGTCGGCGGCGGGGTTCCACATGTCGTAGTCGATGCCGTTCACGATGCCGCGCAGCTTGCCGGAGTGGTAGCGCATGTGCGCATCCAGCCCCTCGCCGTACTCGGGCGTCTGGATCTCGGCTGCGTAGGTGCCGCTGACGGTGGTGATCATGTTCGCGTAGGTGAGGCCGCCCTTCAGCATGTTGGCCTCGGTCCAGAACTCCTGCAGCACGTCCTTGTTGAACACGTAGTCGGGCAGGTTCGACCAGTACGTGATGGTCGGGATGTTGTAGACTCCCTGGAAGCGCAGATTGTGGATGGTCAAGATGGTCTTCGCGCGGCTGACGGGCGTGCCGTCGAACATCGTGCGCAGATAGATGGGCACCAGGCTGGCCTGCCAGTCGTGGCAGTGGATGACGTCGGGAATCCAGTTCATGTAGTTCAGCGCGGCCAGGGCGGCCTTGTCGAAGTAGCAGAACTTGGGGATGTCGTCGACCAGGTTGGTGTACGGGTTGCCGTAGCTGAAGAACTCCTCGTTGTCGATGAAGTCGTACACCACACCGTTCCACACGTACTCCATGATGCCCACGTAGAACGAGCGGCCGTCGGAGCACAGGTCCATGTTGAACGAGCCGCGATAGACCATCTTGTCCTTGTACTCCTGCTTTATGCAGCCGTAGTTGGGCAAGATGACCTTCACGTCGCAGTTCTGCGCGATGAGCGCCTTCGGCAGGGCGTACATGACGTCGCCTAGGCCGCCGGTCTTCACGAACGGGTAGCACTCGGAGCCGATGAAGGCCACGCTGCGGCGCGGCTCGGGCAGGGGAGCGGGTGCGGGCTCGGACTCGGTAGCGGCCTCGGGCTCTGCTGGGGGCTCGTCGGCTGCGGCGTCCGACTTGACCTCGGCCTCGGGCTCTGCGTCGGCTGTGGGCTCGGCCTTCGGCTCCTTGGCCTGGGGCTCCTCGTCAGTCGCAGGCTTGCTGCTGGGCTCCTCCTTCGGTGCGTCGGTGGCGTCTTCCTCGGGCTTTGCAGTCGAGAAGGACTTGCTCTGCTGGCTCTCGTCTGCCTTCGGTTCGGGCTCTGCCTTCGGCTCCTCGACCGTCTTTGCCTCGGGCTTCGCGGCGCCGGGCTGCGGCTTTGCGGGCTCAGGCTTGGTGTCGGCTGCCTTCGGCTCAGGCTTTGCCGCCGCGGGCTCTGGCTTTGCGGGCTCCGCCTTCGGAGCGGGAGCCGCCGCAGGCTTGGCCGGCTCAGCCTTCGCTGCCGGTGCTGCCGGCTCGGCCGGCTTCTGGGCGGCTGCGGGCTTCTCGACCTCAGGCTTCGGCTCAGTCGCGGGCTTCTCGGCCGTCGGCTTTGCCGTGGTGGCGGGCTCCGCAGCCTTGACCTGCGCGGGCTTCGGCTCGGCGGCCTTCGATTGGGTTTCGTTGCTTTGCTTCTGGTTTGACATGTGGACCTCCCGGGGCGCAGACGTGTCTGCAGACAATGACCTCCCTGTGGGCAGTACTTATATATTGAAGCTAATGCAAAGCCGACAAGCTGGCGCGTTCTTCTCGGCCACGAAGGCAGGAATCCTGGCAAAGGGGAGTCGTCTGACGGTTGAGCACTGCGTGCAAGAACGCCGCCGTGGACGCCGGCCCTGCGTGCAAGAACGCCGCCGCGGACGCCGCATGCGGTCGTACCCTCGCGTAAAGATTCATGCAAGCAAGTTGCTTCTGTCGGGCGAAGTAATCGCGCTACCAGGTCATAACCAGCGAGTATGTGAATGGACGCGTCAGAGTTTTAGCTTATGGAAAGCTTCACGCGCTATCATGTCTACGTCACTTTTGACTTGCGTGCGGCAGATTTAGACGGTTTTGTCGGAAATCGTACGTCTGGGCGGATCCCTTGGCGTGCGCCTTTGACTGGCTGCGGTTCG
>JAQXQO010000107.1 GCA_029101205.1 Coriobacteriales bacterium
GCGGGAGCAGCCAGCACCGTGGGGATGCGGTTGACGATGGTGGCGCAGGTGTGCTCGACCGTGGCGGGCTTCTCCACATGGAAGGTGGTGTCGGGCTCGCCATAGATCTTCCAGTCGCACAGGTCGCCGTCCTCGGGGCCGTAGACCTTGCCGATCTGGGAGGTCACGATGTCGATACCCTGGTAGGTCTTCGTGGTGACGCGGGTGTTCATGCCCAGGACCTTGCCGGCGGGGATGGTGGCGCCCATGGTGTCGGAGTAGGTGTCCTCCTTTGCCACGTAGGGCACGTTCTCCTGGATGACCTCGCTGATGGTGAGGCCCAGCAGCTGGGCCACGGCCTCGTTGGAGTTCCAGACGTAGGAGGGGACGATCTCGTCGGGGTGTGCGAGGGTCTTCTCGAACTCGTCGGTGGTCAGGCCGACGCCGTGGGCCTTTGCCAGTGCCAGGCCGTACTCCTCGACGTTGTAGCTGACGGCGCCCTCGATCTTCGTGATCTTGTTTACCGCGCCGGCCAGCAGGCCGATGATGTTCACCCAGAACACGTCCTCCATGCCAGCGCCCAGGATGGTGCAGCCGGTCTGCTTTGCGAGGGCGTCCAGGCGGTTCGTGGTGGCCGATGAGGTGGTCCAGGGGAACGTGGCCTCCTCGCAGGTGGTGACCACGTTGATGCCGCGCTCAACGCACTTCGTGACCATGGGGGCGATGTCGTCCACCAGCGAGAACAGCGTCACGATGGCGATGTCGGGCGCGGTCTCGTCCAGGACCTTGTCGGCGTCGTCCGAGATCTTTACGCCTAGCTTCATGGGCAGGCCGGCCCAGTCGCCGGCGTCCATGCCCACGACGGCGGGGTTCACGTCGATGGCGCCGACCAGCTGCGCGCCATGCTCATGCAAGTAGCGGATGGTGTACTTCGACATCTTTCCGCAGCCGTACTGAACTACTCTGACAGGCCTACGTCCCATGATGCGTCTCCTTACTCTGAGCCAATGTGAGTCCCTTGTGGGGACTGAGTACCAAGGTGAAGCGTGGGGTATGAAACGAAGAGCGTCCGAACAGTTCCGACAACCCATATGCTATGCAGCCTGTCGAAACGCCGTGAGTAGGTTTGGGAACGGTACCATTTCGGGTATGTTTTATGCGTGTTAAGGTACGAATGTTCGGCTTGCGTTTGTACTGGTAATCCGGTAAACGGTTCGATTCCGCGGACGAAAGGAAACCTTATGGAAAAGCTGGATGATCTGAAGCTATACGTCCTACCCAACTGCCCCTACTGCGCAAAGGTGGACGCGTTCCTGAAGGAGCACGACGCCACGGTGGAGCACCTGGACGTGACCCAGGGCACCAACGGCGACGACCTGGTGCGCATCGGCGGCAAGCGCCAGTGCCCCTGCCTGCTGATTGACGGAAAGCCCCTGTACGAGAGCGGAGACATCATTGCCTACCTGGCTGGCAGGCTGGGTGTGGTGCACCAGGAGCCCGACGTCCCGAAGGGCGGCGCCTGCACCTTCACGCCGGGCGGCGGGCACGTCTGCTCCTAGGTATTGCGATGCGGGTGCATGTGACCTCATGTGACGAGACGGGACGGTGAACGCTCTTCCGTTCCTTGTTCGTGCATGTTGTAGTAAGGTTTCGCGTTGGCCCCTTCTGAGGAACCGGGAGGGGCCTTTCGTTTGACAGACCTTCGAAAGGGGTCGCACATGGCATTTCGCAATTCCAAGGCAGTCATCGTCGGCGTCGGAAACGTCGGGGCAACCACCGCGTACAGCTTCGTGAACCAGATGCTGTGCGAGGAGCTGGTGCTTATTGACGTGAACCACGAGAAGGCGCTGGCCGAGGCCATGGACATTCAGCACTCGGTCTACTTCATGAACCGCAACATGCACGTGCGCGCGGGCGACTACGCCGACTGCGCCGACGCGGACCTGGTTGTCATCAGCGCCTCCGCCCCCATGCCCAAGGACTCCACGGACAGGCTGCAGATGCTGAAGCCCTCCATGGGCCTGGTGCGCAGCATCGTGGACTCGGTCATGGGTAGCGGCTTCAAGGGCATCTTTATCGTGGTGTCGAACCCCGTCGACGTGATGACCTACTACACCTGGAAGCTGTCGGGCCTACCCGCGCGGCAGGTCATCGGCTCGGGCACGAACCTGGACACCGCGCGCCTGTGCAGCGAGTTCTCGCGCATGTACGATCTGGACGCGCGCAATGTTGAGGCTTTGGTGATGGGCGAGCACGGTGACTCCGAGATCATCACCTGGGACTCGGCCACGATCGGCGGCAAGCGCATCGACGACGTCCTGGCCGACAACAAGCGTCGCACCGCTGGCGTCACGAAGGGCGACCTGGCCAAGGACGTCATCCAGGCGGGCTGGGACATATTCAGCCGCAAGCACAACACCTGCTACGGCATCGCGTCCTCGGTCACGGCCATCGCGCGGTCTATCTTCTTTGACGACAATGCCATCTATCCCGTCAGCGTCAGGCTGACGGGCCAGTACGGCGTCGACGGCGTGTTCCTCTCGGTGCCCACCATCCTGGACCACACCGGCGCAAAGGAGATCGTCGAGATACGCCTGGCTCCCGAGGAGCTGAAGGCGTTCCACCACTCCGCCGAGGTGCTGCACGAGTACTACGACGTCGTCGACAACGCCTAGCTCTACAGGTCCTCTGCGCGCGAGAGGAACTTCTGGGTCCGCGGGTCCTTCGGGTGCTCTATCACCTGGTCCGCGGGCCCTTCTTCTACGATCTGCCCGTCAAAGAGGAAGGCGATGCGGTCGGACGCGTCGCGGGCGAAGCCCATCTCGTGCGTCACGATGCCGACGGCCATTCCGTCGGCGGCCAGCTCGCGAATGATGCGGTGCATGTCCGCGGTCAGCTTGGGGTCCAGGGCCGACGTGGCCTCGTCGAAGTAGACGATGCTGGGGTTCATGCACAGCGCGCGGGCGATGGCCACGCGCTGCTGCTGGCCGCCCGACAGCTGGCAGGGCACCTTCTGCGCCTGGTCGGCCAGGTCCAGGCGATCCAGCAGCTCGCGGGCCTCGGCGTCGACCTCCTGGGGGTCGCGGTGCTGCACGACCAGGGGCGCGTCCGTGATGTTCTTCATGACCGTGTAGTGCGGGAACAGGTTGTAGTTCTGGAACACGATGCCGAAGCGCATGCGCGCCTGCTTCATGCTGTCGCGGTTGTAGACGGCGCGGCCGTCCTGATCCCTGCACACCTGCACGGTGCCGTAGTCCAGCTGGCCCGCGTCGAAGCGGTCCAGAAGGGTCAGGCAGCGCAGCAGCGTGGACTTGCCTGCGCCGGACGGTCCTATGAGCGACACGACCTCGCCCTGGTGG
>JAQXQO010000108.1 GCA_029101205.1 Coriobacteriales bacterium
GCCCAGGGCGGGCTTGCCCGAGCTGTAGGCGGCCTTCACCATGCCGGGGCCACCGGTGGCCAGGATGATGTCGGCGTCGTGCATGAGCTCGTTGGTCAGCTCCAGCGAGGGGTGCTCGATCCAGTTGATGATGCCCTTGGGCAGGCCGGCTGCCTCGGCGGCGTCGCGCACGACGCGGGCGGCCTCGATGGTGCACTTGGCGGCGCGGGGGTGCGGGCTGATGATGATGGCGTTACGCGTCTTCAGGCAGATGAGGCACTTGAAGATGGCGGTAGCCGTGGGGTTGGTGGTGGGGATGACGGCGGCCACGATGCCGATGGGCTCGGCGATGACCTTGTAGCCGTAGGCCTTGTCCTCCTCGACCACGCCGCAGGTCTTGGTGTTCTTGTACTTGTTGTAGATGTACTCGGAGGCATAGTGGTTCTTTATGACCTTGTCCTCCATGACACCCATGCCCGTCTCGTCGACGGCCATCTGGGCCAGGGGAATGCGCGCCTTGTTTGCGGCCAGAGCAGCCTTGTAGAAGATCTTGTCCACCTGCTCCTGCGTAAACGTGGCGAACTCAGCCTGCGCCTTGCGCATCTGCGCCATGGTCGAGGTCAGGGCGTCGACGCTGTCGATGACCATCTCGTCGATGTCGTCGGTCGTCTTTTCCGACTCTGCCATACTTCCTCCTCTGAACAGAAGTTTCTTTAGAGCCTTACCAGAACGCGGAACCTGTGATTAGGATAACGAATCATCACAATTTTTTCGATAATTATCCAGGGTTTCGTCACGAGTTGAGGAGATTTTTGACGGATTGATGCTGATTCGTAGTCAACTTTCCGTATTTTACAACCGACCGTTGACAGACGACTTTCGCACGTCCAGCGTCAAAAACACCCCGCTCGCCAATTGCCTACTCCGCCACGCGCAAGAAGAGCTGCTCCATCTGCTGAACGATGGCCTTCGCGTCGCCCGTGCCGCACGTCAGGCGTAAAAGTGTTGAATCAGCAACTCCAGGCTGCGCAAACAGCAGTCGGCACGAAGCGGAGCCCGGCACCCACTCCCCCATGACCGAGCGCGCCTCGCCAACCAGCCTGGTCGCCATAGTTGGGTCGTCAGAGCGCAGCCGGAAGTCGACGCTGGGCCCAAATCCGTTGGATAGCGTGCGCGACGCCACCTCGTAGGTGGGGTCGTGCGGTATGCCCGGGTAGTACACGCTGCCAACGGCAGGGTGGCACGCCAGGTAGAATGCCAGCACCTGTGCATTGTCGTTAGCCTGGCGACGCCGGGCGTCGAAGTCCTGCATGCAGACGTCCAGCTGGTTCAGCTGCTCGTGCGTCGCCTGGGGCAGATGCTCCAGGCGACGCCAGATGAGCGCGTCGGGTATGCGCGCATCCTTGGAGACGCTGACCGCCATGATGCCGCAGTTCTGCCGCTGCATCACGCGGTCCATGACTTCCAGCGTCACGTGCGCGCCAAGCCTGGACGCGGCACATCCAAACGACGACGGCAGCGCGTTGTCCACCATCAGCAGCTCGCCGACGTCACGCGACTGGTGACCCGCCTGCTTTATGTCGGCACAGCCCAGGGGTACCCCGCCTATGACCGGCACTAACCTTATGGGGCGGCTGAGCCCCACGTCGCGCACGAACGAGAGCACGTCGCCCTCCTGCACGATCCATGTGTGGGCCGAGCGCAGCCGGTGCGAGAATCCATGGCGCACGCGCTCCCATGCGGGAATCACGTCGCCGATCCCCGCCGCGCTGTTGTGAACCGGCGGCTTGCCAGACGCGTCAGAGCTGACATCGCCCATGTGGACCCCCTAGACTAGAAGGCCTCGCGCCGCCACCAAAGGGACCCGCGGCAGCCAAGACCTGCCCTCACGTGCTTCGAGCATAATCCGAGAGGCCTGCTTCGTGCGCGGCCCCACCTGCCAGAGGTCGCTCTTCTTCCACCGCCGCCGACTTTAAACGCGCGAGCGGCGCCATGCCCCCTGGCCCACGTGATGCCCCACAGTTAGCCTCACCTCACAATGGCGTCACGGCATCGGTTGGCGCTACGCAGACCTGTATACTGGTGTATTTGCAAACGCACAAACATACATGGGGCGGGCCGACCCGCCCCTCGAAAGAGGCAACTATGGCAAGGTCAGCTACGGTGGGCAACAGGCTCTACATATATGCCCTGCTGCGCAACCGCATGGGCGTGGGAAAGCAGGAGTTCCTGCCCAAGGTCGAGGCGCTGCTGCAAGACGACGGAATATACCCCGAGGACATGGGCTACGCAGACGTGCGCCAGATGCTGGCGGACTTCGGCGACTTTGTGACCCTGACGGAGTTCAAGGGTGGGCGCACGTATGTCAGGCTGGTGGCCCGTCCCGACTGGGACACCATCCTGGAGGCGGATGCCGCCGAAGGCCCTTCGAAGGCCAAGTCCTCGGGGTCCTCGAAGCCCTGGAAGCATGGCAAGAAGGTCACGAAGTCGGTGCGCCCCGTGCGCCCGCGCCACAAGGCGCCAAAGAAGGCCGCCGCGCCGCAGGCAAAGACCAAGTCTTCGGGCAAGGCCGCAACGGCCGAGGTGTCTGCGGGTACCACGAATCAGGCCGAGACCGCTGCGCGGCAGCATGAAGCCAAGACCCAGGAGCCGGCAAAGGACGAGCGCCCGTCGTCGCAGGCGCCCGTGGCACCCGCTGCCTCGCAGGCACAGAAGCCCAGCGTCCCGCAGCAGGAGCCCGTTGCCAGCCAACAGGCACAGGAGCAGAACGGCAGCAACCCTGCCCAGGCGCAGGCGGGCAAGAAGGACACGTCTTCACCGGCCTCCGTCGTTGCTGCGGCACCTGACGCTGCGCAGGCCAGCCAGGCTTCCGCACCCGCAGAGTCACCTGCGGAGTCCACGCTGCCGAAGCGTCACCCCATCACCCTGACAGTCGTGACCGAGGACGGTCAGGAGCGCACATTGGAGGCAACGGCTCCGGCGACGCCCGCTCCCGCACCTGCCACCCAACCGCAACGGGCGGTCGTCGCCGCTGCCAGCACCCCGGCATCCCCCGCTTCCGCCCAGGCTCCCCAGCACGACGCCACCGCGCAGCCAAAGACCCCCACGAGCCCAGCAGCGGCACAGCCCGTGGCATCATCGCAGCCCGCGCAGCCCAAACGACCCGCGCCGCTAGAGCAGCCGGCACAGCAGCCCTGGGCCCAGCAGTCACCTGCCTCGACACCCGTAGCGCAGGGCGACCCGACGGCCTCCATGTCCTTCTTGACCGCTAACGACACGGTGCCGTCCAGCCTGCCCACGTCGTTTCTGAAGGAGGTCCACTGCAAGGACGAGCTCCTGAGCGTGCTGACGCGCATGCTGCCGTTTGACGTGGACATGGCCACCATGCTGGAGGAGGACTGGCAGGTGGCGCTTTCCACCGGCACCGCCACCGGCACGCGCAGCAAGGTGGTGTTCCCCATACGCTACCTGCGCCCCGACGGCACGGCTCACATCGAGCTGACGCTGCGCCGCAGCTCAAAGACGATCGCCGGCAAGCACTGGACGCTGTCTTTGGTTGACGGCGACGACGGGTCGGGCACCCTGCACGAGGCCGCGGGCCTCGAAGGCGCACCGCAGGGCGACGAAGGCGCATGGCAGGACCTCTCGGCCTGCCTCGTGTCGCCAGACCGTCGCGTGAGCCCCCTGCGCGAGCTGGCGCAGTTCTGCAGCATCGGCAGCTGGGACGGCTTCTTGGGCGCGCTCACCAGCATGGCCGCGCCTGAGCGCTGGAACTACCCCGACGAGGGCGTGGGCCAGCGCAGCCGTCTGGGCGTACTGCGCGAGTACCTGTGCGTCACCCTCCACCGCCTGCAGCAGGAGCACAAGGTATGCGTCAGCCCCGATGGCAGCTTCTGCGCCATGAACACGGGTCTCATGACCCCCATGGTGGAGGACATCCATGCGTGCTTCGTGCCCAACCGCAAGGGCGGCGCCCCGTGGAGCTTCGCGGGCTTCGCCGTGGCC
>JAQXQO010000109.1 GCA_029101205.1 Coriobacteriales bacterium
CGCAAGGCTGGCGTGAAGTAGGCGCCAAGGCTGACGTGAAGTAGCCACACTGCGACAACGTCGCAGACCGCATTTACCGCGAGAGGCACAGTTCGGTACGTTTTTCCTTGTGAAAACGTCCGAATCTGTGCCTCTCACTGCATGAATGCGACCGGCAGACCGGGCAGGGGGGGCGCCCGGGTTACCGGTCGCCCCGGCCGCGCGATAGCCACCACCTCGTCACCAAGGCCTGGCGATGGCCGCCGCCCAAACGCCCCGACCTGGAGATGTCAGCGTGCAGGATCCGCCCAGACCCGGAGATCCGGGCTGGTAGGACGCCCAGACCCGGAGATTCCGCCGGGCTAGGCACCCACGCCTGGAAATTCCAGCGGACTGGATGCCCGAATCCGGAAATCTCTACCGAACGGCTCGCCCAGACCCGAAGGTCAGGACGAGCCGGGCACCCACGCCTGGAAATTCCCCGCGGGCCAGCCTCGGTATCCACACTACTTGGGCGTCGAAGACTTCTCGCCAGGCGCCTCCTCCTACCGAAGCGGCTGCCCGGCCCGGCACGTTTGCAACGAGCTGCCGTTGGTGACTGCTATTCTTCTGTGCTGGTACAAGTTCGTCGAGATGATGACAGGCGCGGCGTGCCGGGTGCTGGCCTGGCGAGTCTGTGTGTTGACGCGTCGAGCGGTGCCGATACGACGGGTAGCACCGGTGTGACGGGCAATGCCGACGCAACGAGCGGTCATGACGCGACGGGCAGCACCGACTCGACGCGGGCCGCGCGGCTCCGCTCGACGTGACGAGCTCGACGCGACGAGCACGGCGTGCCAACGCGCGGCACAAAAGGCCAGCGTGACTATGCGGCCCGAGGGGAGGCTGGCGTGTTCTGGTTCAGAAAGTCCAAGCCCGCGCGACAGGGCTCCGTCAACGGCGTCGTCAGTCTGGCTTCGGGATACAACATCCGCGAGCTGGGCGGATATGCCACGCCATACGGCCGTACCCATACGCACAGGTTCTTGCGCTCTGGTGGCATTGACCGGCTGAGCGCCGATGACGCCCGCTACCTTCTGAACTACGGCGTCGGCCGCATCTGCGATCTGCGCGGCCCTCTGGAGGTGCGCGGCGGAGACGGCCCCCTGCAGAATGCGCCGCAAGTCAAGTGGGTCAACGTGCCCCTGTATGACTTCGACATGTCGAACGAGGAGGTCATCCCGCACGACAACGTGGGTGGCTACCTCAGCGACGGCTACTTCACCATGCTGGCCAACCGCCCGGCGGTGCGCCAGGTGTTCGAGTTCTTCTCGGAGGCGCCAGACGACTGCTGCGTCTTGTTCCACTGCGCGGCTGGCATGGACCGCACTGGCGTCATAGCCATGCTGGTGCTGGGCCTGTGCGGCGTCGGCCGCGACCAGATTGTGGCGGACTACGCCTACTCCTTCGGCTACCTGGGCGAGGTGAACGCGGCGGTGTTCGCGGGTCGCGGACCTTTGCGCCATCAGGTGCGAGCTGACCTGCAGCTGCGCATCGACGCTATCAGCGCCGTGTACGACCGCCTGGTGCAGCGCTATGGCTCTGTCGAGAAGTACTTGTTGGACTGTGGCTTGGAGCGCTCGACGCTGGATGCCGTGAGCCATCACCTGCTGGGGTAGGGCTCGCTGGCGCGCGGCAGGGTGCAACGTTGCCGTCGGATGGCGCATGGGCGGTGCCGGCTGCCCGGGTTGTATGCCGCCAGCCGTCCAGGGCCGCACGGTGCCGACTGCCCGGGGTCGCATGCTGCCGGCTGCCTAGAGGTGCCCCGATGGCGCTCCGGCTCGAGCGGCGCACGCCTTGCGTGACGGGGGCGCCATTTGGTACGTTTGCGTCGAGATAAACGTACCAAACGGTGCCCATGTTGGCTGAGGGGAATGAGTCCCGGCTGGAAGACGAGCTCCGACCGGGTTCCCGGCTGGGAGGCGAACCCCCAGCTGGGAGAAGAACCCCCAGCCGGGAGACGAGCGCCCAGCTGGGAGACGAGCTCCAGCCGGAGGCAGGCTACCGTCAGCAGGGGAGACGAGGCCCCGCCAGCCGAAGGAACGCGATTCCGTCGGCTGATGCCGCGCATCTCCTGGGCACCACATCCAAAAGGAGAGCGAAATGGCACAGTACAGCGATGTCGTCCAGCGCTTCATGCGCTACGTGCAGGTGGACTCCCAGTCCGACCCCAACAACGAAGCGCACACACCATCGACACCGTCCCAGCATGAAATGGCAAAGCTTCTGGGAGAAGAGCTGGCGCAGCTGGGGTGCCAGGACGTAACCGTGGACGAGCACGCCTACGTCACCGCAACCGTGCCTGCCAGCAAGGGTGCCGAGGACCTGCCGGCGCTGGGCCTGTGCTCCCACATCGACACCTCGTTCGATGCCCCTGCGCACAACGTGCGCCCGCACGTCGTGCACTACGAGGGCGGCAACCTGGTCGCGGGCGTAGTGGACGGCCATGAGGTCTCGACCTCTCCCGAGCAGGTGCCCGATCTGGACGGCTTCGTGGGCCAGGACATCATCTGCTCCGACGGCAGCACGCTACTTTCCGCAGATGACAAGGCAGGCGTGGCCGAGATCTGCGCCCTGGTTGCGCGTCTGCAGACAGACCCCACGCTGCCGCATCCCACGCTGAAGATTGCGCTCGTGCCCGACGAGGAGATTGGCCACGGCGCTAGCCTGCTGGACTTGCAGAAGTTCGGTGCCACCTGGTGCTACACCGTGGACGGCGAGGCGCTGGGCGAGTTCAACTATGAGACGTTCAACGCCAGCGAGGCCACCGTACGCATCCATGGCGTCATGGTGCACCCCGGCAGCGCGAAGGACGTCATGGTGAACGCCATCACCGTGGCTGGCGAGTTCATGCAGTTGGTGCCCGCGGCGCAGCGCCCCGAGCATACCTGTGGCCGCGAGGGCTTCTATCACCCCATCGATATCAACGGCTCCGCCTCCGACGTCACGCTGACCTACATCCTGCGCGACTTCGACGACGCCGAGTTCGATCACCGCGCCGAGGTCCTGCGCCAGATTGCGGCGTTTTTGAACCAGCGCTACGGCGACGGCACGGTCGAGGTTGCGGTCCGCGAGCAGTACCGCAACATGGCCAGCAAGTTCAAGGGCCTGGAGTTCCTGGTGACGAACGCCCTCGAGGCCAACCAGGAGGTGGGCTTGGACGCCCGTTGCGTAGCGGTGCGCGGTGGCACCGACGGCTCGCAGCTTACGCTGCGCGGGCTTCCGTGCCCCAACATCGCCACGGGCGGCTACAATGCCCACTCCGTGAGAGAATTCATCCCCGTGAAGAGCCTGGAGGTCACCGTGGACCTGCTGCAGCACCTCGTGGCGAAGTTCGCGGTGCCTCAGCAGCTGGGCTAGGTGCTTCTTGGCCGCAATGCAGTAGCCAAAAGGCCGTCTGAAGAGACTACATCACTAGAAGGTAAAGAAATAAGAGCGCGACAATATTATTCAAAAGCATAACTTATACTTACCTACCTAGACTGACCGTACGCTGATTGATGCGTACCGTATGCGGGCAACTTGTAGAAACAAGTTGCCCGCGCGCATATCCTTTCCAGTGGACCGGTAATGACCGGTCGCAAAGGAATCTACGTCTTTAGGGAGTAACGATTGTGTCTGCTGCGTTCAGCCTTCTGGGAATGGGAGTGCTCATGATGAGCACGACTCTCATGCTGGCTGTCATCGTGGCCGTACCGGTGCTGTCTGTGGGCTTGGAGCTGGCCGGCGGATCCAACATCTCGGAGCGGCATCACAGCCATCACGACACGTACGTGGCGTCTTCCGCCTCCACGCGTGCGCTTGTCGTGGGCATGGTGTTCATGGGTGGCGTGGGCCTCATTCTGGCCTGGCTGTGCGGGGTCGGCGTGTTCGATGCGCACCCCAACGTCGTGCTGGGCTTCTTCTCGTCCTTCTTGGCAGTGTGCTTTGCCCTGTGGTTTGCCATGCGACGCTATCGTGTGGTTACGTACGACGATCACATGGTCGTGACGCCGTTCGTGGGGCGTACGGCTCGGATAGACTATGAACAGATTACCAGCATGAGGTGGCATCACTCGTGGATCTGGGCAGGACCGCCCAGCGTCGACGTCCTGGTGGATGGCCGCCGCGTCGCCTACCTGTGGGGCGGACTCGACACGGACGAGATTCTGATGCGGATTGACCGCTACGACGTGCTTGTCTGACGCCTGAGCGTAGACTGTACCTGTAATTGAGTACCGTCTAAGTCTGGAAGAGGATGCGCATGATCAAGCTGGTATTGTCCGACATGGACAACACCCTCCTGCCGTTTGGCGAGCGTCACGTCTCGAAGCGCACGGTGGACGCCATCCATGCGGTGCAGGAGCAGGGCATTGACTTTGGACCGGCCAGCGGCCGCGAGCGCGGCGAGCTGGCCAGCTTTTTCCAGGATGACGCCAGCTGCTACAACACCGGCGTCCTGTGCAACGGGCAGAAGATCTACTTCAACGGGCAGATCGTGCGTGAGGTCTACATCGAGCGCGAGTACCTCGACAAGGTGCAGGACGTCGTGCTGGCGACTCCCCATACGGCCATGATTACCTATCGCCCCGACAGCCATGGCGACTGGGTCGGCATACGTAAGGACGAGCTCTCGTTCATGTACGAGCGTGCGTTCAAGGTGGGCGGCACCTGGCACGTGCGCCTGCCCGAGTACCCCGTTATAAAGGCCGGCATCGTGCACATGGGCACCCAGGAGCAGCTGGTGCAGTTCCAGCGGCAGCTGCGCGAGGCGGTGCCGGAGTGCGACTTTGCCAACACCGTGGTGCACTGGCTGGACGTGACGCCTCACGGCTGGAGCAAGGCCGACGGCGTCCGCTACCTGGCCCAGGCCCTGAACCTGAGCCTGGACGAGGTCTGCGTGTTTGGCGACGCGGCCAACGACCTGGCCATGCTGCGCCTGGTTCCCAACTCCTGCGCCGTGGCCAACGCCAGCGACGAGGCAAAGGCCTCGGCGCGCTACCACATCCCCGCCTGCGCGGACGACGGCGTGGCCTGGGCCCTGGAGCAGATAGCTCAGGCCGGCCGCACATACAACCAGACGGGCGTCGAGGTGATGCCACGCTTCATGGTCCAGGGCGACGGCGCCATCCGACGATGCGGCTCCCGCGAGCGACGCTTCCGCCGGTAAGGAGCGTGAATAGCTGTGATAAAGCTGGCTCTCTCCGACATGGACAACACGCTGATTCCCGTGGGCTCTGCCCACGTGTCGCTGCGCACCCTTGTTGCCATCCACGCCGTGCAGGCGGCGGGCATAGAGTTCGGTCCCGCCACCGGGCGCGACCGCGTCGAGCTGCTGCCCTTCTTTCTAGGAAACGACGACTACTATCGCACCGGCATCCTGAGCAATGGCAAGAAGGTCTATGCGCGTGGCGAGCTGGTGCGGCTGCACCTGATGGAGCGCGACGCCATCGAGGCCGTCATCGACGTGGTCCGTCAGTATCCCGGCTGCTTCGTGGGCATGTATCCCTTCGACACCGAGTCCGACAACCCCGCCTATTGCCTGGGCGACCTGACCCATGCCATGGAGTTCGCCGAGCGTCTGCGCTTCCGTGCGATCCCTGCCACCAATGTGCCCAACCGCCGCATCATCGGCGTCACCATAGCCTGCCCGTTGGAGCAGCAGCAGATCGACCAGCTGAAGGCGCGCGTGATTGCCGAGGTGCCGCAGGTGGACGTGGTGCAGAGCCAGAAGCACTGGTGCGACGTACTGCCCCGCGGGGTAAACAAGGCCTCTGGGCTGCGCGAGCTGGAGGAGGCCCTGGGCATCAGCAGCGACGAGGTCGTGTTCTTTGGCGATGCCGAGAACGACCTGGCCATCATGGACGCGGTGCCCAACTCGGTTGCCGTCGCCAACGCCACCCCCGCCGCAAAGGCGGCGGCGCGCTGGCACATAGGCGCCTGCGCGGACGACGGCGTGGCCCAGGCCTTGGAGCAGCTGGCCCAGGGAGCGCAGACCAACACCACGCCTGCGTTCATGGTCACGGCTGACCACTAGGCTCCGAGGGACTCGCCGGTTGCTGCCCGGCCGGCTTCTGGAAGGAACTCGCATGATAAGGCTCGCCCTGACCGACCTGGACGACACGCTGATACCCTTTGGCGCACCCTGCGCCAGCCACGACGCCATCCGTGCCATACGGGCCATGCTGGCCGCCGGGCTGCGCTTTGGGCCCATGACCGGGCGCATTCCCGTGGCCATGAGCTGGATGTTCTCTGGCCACCAGGAGTGCTACGCCACCGGTGGCTTCGTCAACGGCCAGATGATCTACGTTGACGGCGAGCTCGTGCGCACGGTCACGATGCCCGGCGAGCTCATCGACCGTGCCGCCCAGATAGCCGCGTCCGTCCCCGGTGCCGCCCTGGCCGTATTTGACGTGCACCACGAGAAGGGCGTCGACTGCGTGGGCGTCTCGCGCGACCAGATGAGCCTGTGGGGCTCCACCTTCCACCAGGTGCGCAGCATCATACCCCACGCCACCGCGCCCTCCTACGTGAAGGCCAACATCCACTTTGCGGGCAGCCGAGAAGAGCTGGTGGCCTTGCGCGACCGCCTGCGAGAGGAGATTCCCGATCTGGACTTCGTCCTGCCCAGCCAGACCATGCCCATCGTGGACATCCAGCCGAAGGGGTGGAGCAAGGGCGAGGCCGTGAAGGTGCTTGCCGACGAGGCGGGGCTGGCGCTGGACGAGATTGCGGTGTTTGGCGACTCCGAGAACGACCTCAGCATGATTCGCGCGGTTCCCAACTCGGTTGCCGTGCAGAACGCGGGGCGCGAGGTCCTGGAGGCCGCACGCTGGCACATCGGCGACGTGCGCGAGGACGCCGTGCCAAACGCGCTGTTCGACATCGCCGATGCCGCGCAGCGGGGTCGGATGCCCGCATTCATGAGGCGTAGCTAGAACTTGCCGGTCGTGGCCGCGTGGCCGACCGGCGACGACGTGGTGGATGACGGTGACGAGGAAGGGCCACCCCCTGGATTGCCAGGTGGTGGCCCTTCCTGCTTTCGGGCGTTCGCTTTCGAGCGAAGCTAGTTATTCTTGTCCGCTGTGTCAGGCGTGGACGAGGCGTCGGACAAAGATGGTGCGTCGGCCTCGGCCTGGGCGTCGGACTTCTGCGCCGCCTCGGCTTCAGGCGATGCACTGGACTCGGAAGCGTCCTTGGCCTGCTCCGTCGGCGCCTGGCCCTTGGTCTCCTGCTCTGTCGTTTCCTGCTCGGCGGCCGCCTGCGCCGCGGCCTCCTTCTCGCGCTGCTGGACCTTTGTGAGGGCTCGCTGGAAGGGGTCGGACTGGTTGTACGGCGCGAAGACCTTCGGGATGACCATTGGTGCCGTGGAGCCAGGGTCGAGCCTCTGGCGCTGCTGAGGCTGAGTCTCAGCGGACGCCTGGGCCGCAGCTGAGGGCTGCTGACTCGTGGCACCCGTGGTCTGGGGCTCGTTGACGGGGGCAGACGTTTGGGCGCCCTGTTGCGGCGTCATGCGAGGCTTGTTGGGCGAGGGCGGCAGGGGAGCGGTCCACTCGCTGAGGTCGTCGAAGTCGGGCATGAGGTCATCTAGACCCCGCTTTGGGTGGGACTCTGGACGCCTGACCGTCGTCGAGGGCCTGCGCACCTGCGCGGACGGCTGCGTCCCCTCGCGGTAGCGAGCGCGACGGCGCATGGACACTCCATTGCCGACGACAGCGGCGCTCTGCTGCGAGACGTGCGCCGCGGGCATGACGGATGCCACGTCGCTGGATGCGGCGTAGCGCGGCTGGTAGGCGCGTTGCTGCCTTGAGAGTCCCGTGGCCCTGGCCGAGTGCGTCTCGTTGCGGGCCCTGCGGGCCACGGCAGGCTTCATGCCGGCGTGCATGGTGCGAGGTCGTGCGGTCGACGCGCCGCCTTCCAGCTCGACGGCGCCGTTGCGCGTGACCGCGGCCATGCGTTTGCGCTCCAGAGCTTTGCTCCTGCTACGATTGTCCGCGGATTTCGTCGCCTGCTGAACCATATCGCGGCCTACCTGTGCCACCGCGTCAACCGCGGCGGTGCTCGCCTGGGCTACGGCGCGCCCTGCGTCGCTGACGCCACGCTCGGCGGCCTCGGCCCCGCGCTGCGCCATCCAGGCCGCCGTGTGGCCCGCGTCGGACGCGGCCCTTGCGGCCCAGGGCAGCTTCTGGCGCACCTTCTGTGCGATGTTGGCCTTCGGCGTCTGGCCGGTGGCTATCCCCCTGACGGCGGGTAGGTGCTGCGGCAGCATGAGAGCCAACAGCGCCACGGCAACGAATGCCAGGTCAGGAGTGCCGAATGCCAGCATGGCCACGACGAAGGCCGCCGGGATGGCCAGCGCGCCCAGGCATAGGTACTGCGTGGCCACCACTACGACGAAGCCGGCGATGCATGACAGCCCGCCCCATATGGGGGAGGACAGCACGATGGTGGCACAGGTGGTGGCGACGCCCTTGCCGCCACGGAACCGGTGCCAGAACGGATAGTTGTGCCCTAGAGTGGTGCCTAGGCCTGCCCAGGCTATTGCCGCACTGCCCAGCGCGGGAAAGCTGAGCCCTGCCACGACTGCAGCCAGGATGACCTTGCCCAGGTCTCCCGCCAAGGTGTAGGCGGCAGCACGAAAGCCCAGGCAATGGCCTACGTTAGCCATGCCCGGGTTCCCGTCACCCAGCTCGAACGCACGCCTGCCCGCCATATGGCGGGCTACGAGGTCAGCCGTCAGTATGCAACCGCACAGGTAGCCCACCAGCAGGCACAACGCCCTGCTAAAGAAGTCCACCTGAGCCTCCTATGCGTTTTTGTGCTCCAGCTGGTACACCGACGCGTCGGAGTGATCGATGTCGGTCGAGATGGTCAGCTTGCTCGTGGTGGGGAACCAGCGCGTCGAGAAGACCCACATGCCGTCGTTCACGTAGACCTCGACGGCAGTCTCGTCCACCAGGATGCGCAGGCTGTGGATGCTGTTCTCGGGCATGGCGCACGAGCGCTTCGTGCGGCCGGCGCTGGAGGTGGCATCCTCGGCAAAGCGCAGCGTGGCGCGGTAGTTGCCAAACGAGAAGGTCAGGTCGTCGTCCAGGGTGATGGAGCCTGCGCGCTCGTCGATGTGGTCAAGGACGATGTCGGCGTGATGGCCGTCCAGCGCGAGCTCGCCACCCCGGAGGCTCTGGGCCTTGCCGCGCAGCGCCTCCACCTCGGACACGGGCCACTGGCGGATGTAGTCCACGCCATCCTCGTCGCACACCAGCGACAGCTGGCGCGGCACCGACAGGCAGCCGCTGAAGCGTGGGTTGCCATTCGGGTTGTCCGGGCGCGAGCCGTAGCCGGCGCCGGGGACGCCCAGCCAGCCCACCAGAATCGTGCGGCCCTGCTGGTCGACAAACGACTGGGGCGTATAGAAGTCAAAGCCGTGGTCCCACTCGTTGAACGTCGCCTCGTCCACCATAGTGGTGCTGGGCACGGGGTCGGACAGCCAGAAGTAGCCGGCCTGGTAGTTGTTCTCGAACTTCAGCAGGTCCTCCTTCAGGCCCTGCGGGCACACGGCTAGGAACTCCCTGCCGTCCAGCAGGATGCGGTTGGGTGCCTCCCACATGTAGCCAAACGGGTTGTCGCTGCGAATGGAGTTGGAGAACTTCCACGAGATGCCGTCGGTGGAGCTATACACCAGCGCCAGACCCTCGTTGTTGCGGTCGCGCGCTCCCAGCAGCATGTACAGCGTGCCGTCCTTCTCCCAGACCTTCGGGTCGCGCACGATGCAGGAGCACTCCTTCGGGTAGTCGGCGTTGCGCAGGACGACCTTCTTGCTCGAGAAGGTGCGGCCGTCGGCAGTCGAGACCATGACCACGCTGGACTGACGTCCGTCGGTGATGTGGTCATGGCCGCCGACCTCCTCCACGTTGCCGGTGTAGTACAAGTACAGCTTTCCGTTGTGCTGTATGGCCGAGCCGGAGAAGGCGCCGTTGGCGTCAAAGGCGCTGTCGGGCTTGATGGCCGGCTCCAGGTTCTTCCAGGTCACAAGGTCGGTGCTCGTGGCGTGGCCCCAGCACTTGGGTGCCTTGCGGTCCGGCCACTCGGGGTTCAGCTGATAGAAGAAGTGATAAACGCCCTTGAACTCGCACAGACCGCAGGGGTCGTTCATGCGGCCGCTCTTGGGCGAGAGGTGGTATTCGTTGCGCCAGGTATCATTGGTCATGATGTGGTTGTCCCTTCAGCACAAAATGCGTACACCAGAATTTTTTATCACGCGCCACAATGGACTAAACAGAAGCCTCCGTGAATGCCCCAGAAAAACAGAGCCCCCTAGGGTGGTCTCGGTACGCCTGATGCGCGCCATCGCGAATGTGTCGCATATGTGAAGAAGAGCGTCGAGAAGAACAAATGCTTGACCCATGGGCGTCGGGTCCGTATATTAAGTCATTGCACACAGGGTGTGCATCACATATTGCGGGGTGGAGCAGTTTGGTAGCTCGCCGGGCTCATAACCCGGAGGTCGTTGGTTCAAATCCAGCCCCCGCGACCATGAATGTTCAGGCCATCGGAGAAATCCGGTGGCCTTTTTCGTGAACAAGGGACAGGATGTGGGCTAGTTTGCGTCGCCACGCCTGGGGTAGGATAGGTTCAGTTCTAGCCACGCTCGGCATGGCAGCCTTGGTGAGCCCTTGCCCCTCTCCTGGGGAATTATGATCGGGCATCAATCTGCCGAGCACAAAACCCAGGAGGGAAAAGTGAAAGAGTACTTGCAGGACTCGTCTGACGTCCTGAGCCAGTTGGGCTCGGACGCCACCAACGGCATTACCGGCGAGGAGGCAAAGGCGCGCCTGGAACGCGACGGCCTGAACAAGCTGAAGGAGGCCCAGAAGGACCCCCTGTGGAAGCGCTTCTTTGCCCAGATGGCCGACCCCATGATCATCATGCTGATCGTGGCCGCGGTCGTCAGCGCCATCACGGGCATGCTCCAGGGCGAGGCCGACTTCGCCGACGTGATCATCATCTGCTTCGTCGTCGTGGTGAACTCCGTCCTCGGCGTCGTGCAGGAGTCCAAGGCCGAGGAGGCCCTGAAGGCCCTGCAGGAGATGAGCGCCTCGCAGTCCAAGGTCGTGCGCGACGGCCAGCAGATCGAGGTGCCGTCCTCCGAGCTGGTCGTGGGCGACGTCGTCGTCCTGGAGGCAGGAGACTCCGTGCCCGCCGACTGCCGCATCCTGGAGAGCGCCTCGATGAAGGTCGAGGAGGCGGCGCTCACGGGCGAGTCCGTCCCGGCAAACAAGATCGAGGCCGAGCTGGAGCTGGTCGCCGGCGCAGAGGACGTGCCGTTGGGCGACCGCAAGAACATGTGCTACATGGGCTCCACCGTGGTCTACGGGCGCGGCCGTGCCGTGGTCGTCGCCACCGGCATGGACACCGAGATGGGAAAGATCGCGGACGCCCTGACGCGGGCGGAGGACGAGGAGACGCCCCTGCAGAAGAAGCTGGACGAGCTCTCCAAGGTGCTCTCCATCGCCTGCATCATCATCTGCGCCCTGGTGTTCGTGGCTACGTGGCTAAAGCACGGCATGGGCTTCTTTAGCGACATCAACCTGGTTCTGAACACGTTCATGATCGCCGTGGCCCTGGCCGTAGCCGCCATCCCCGAGGGCCTGGCAGCCGTCGTTACCATCGTGCTGTCCATCGGCGTGACGAAGATGTCAAAGCACAACGCCATCATCCGCAAGCTGTCGGCCGTCGAGACCCTGGGCTGCACCCAGATCATCTGCTCGGACAAGACCGGCACCCTGACGCAGAACAAGATGACGGTCGTGCGCCACTACAGCGAGGACGTCGACCGCCTGGTCCGCTGCATGGCCATGTGCTCCGATGCCAAGTGGGACGCCCAGGCGCAGCAGGCCGTGGGCGAGCCCACCGAGGCCGCCTTGGTGGCCGACGCGGCAAAGCTGGGCTTCCCCACCGACGACCTGGACGCCACCAACCCGCGCGTGGGCGAGGCGCCCTTCGATTCGGGCCGCAAGATGATGTCCGTCGTGAACCAGACCCCCGACGGCCGCTACGTACAGCACACCAAGGGTGCACCCGACGTGGTGCTGTCGCTGTGCACCATGGTCCACACCGCGCAGGGCGACGTGCCCATGACCGATGAGTGGCGCCGCCGCATCATGCAGGAAAACAAGGCCATGGCCGACGACGCGCTGCGCGTCATGGCCGCCGCCCGCGTGGACTACGGCACGCAGAAGCCGAAGGACTTCAGCCCCAAGGCGCTGGAGCACGACATGGTGTTCCTGGGCCTGTGCGGCATGATCGACCCGGTCCGTCCGGAGGTAAAGAAGGCCGTCGAGGAGGCGCACGCCGCCGGCATGAAGGTCGTCATGATCACGGGCGACCACATCGACACCGCCGTGGCCATCGCGAAGGAGCTGGGCATCATCCAGGACCGCTCGCAGGCCATCACCGGCGCCGAGCTGGACAAGATCTCCGACGATGAGTTCCTGAAGACCATCGACCGCTACGGCGTCTACGCCCGCGTGCAGCCCGAGCACAAGACCCGCATCGTCGACACCTGGAAGAAGAAGGACAAGGTCGTCGCCATGACCGGCGACGGCGTGAACGACGCCCCGTCCATCAAGCGCGCCGACATCGGCGTGGGCATGGGCATCACCGGCACCGACGTCACGAAGAACGTGGCCGACATGGTGCTGGCCGACGACAACTTCGCCACCATCATCAGCGCCTGCGAGGAGGGCCGCCGCATCTACGACAACATCAGGAAGTCCATCGCCTTCCTGCTGAGCTCGAACCTGGCCGAGGTCATCTCGGTGTTCGTGGCCTCGCTCGTGGGCTTCACCATCCTGGAGCCCACGCACCTGCTGTGGCTGAACCTGGTCACGGACTGCTTCCCCGCGCTGGCCATGGCCATGGAGGACGCCGAGCCCGACATCATGACGCGCAAGCCCCGTGGCGCCTCGGACGGCATCTTTGCCAACGGCATGGGCCTGGACTGCCTGGTGCAGGGCTGCATGATTGCCGTGCTGACGCTGGCGTCCTACTTCGTGGGACTGCACCTGGAGGGCGTGCCGGTGTCCGCCGTGCTGTCCGGCGCGGACGCAGGCCTGGACGGCATGACCATGGCGTTCCTGACGCTGTCCATGGTCGAGATGTTCCACTCGTTCAACATGCGCAGCCGCAGGCAGTCGGTCTTCACCCTGCCGACGCAGAACAAGTGGCTGTGGGCCTCGTTCGCCGCGGCGCTGTTCCTGACCTTCGTGGTCATCGAGACCCCGCTGGCCCAGGCCTTCGACTTCGCAGAGATCAGTGCGCAGGAGTACGGCATCGCCATGCTGCTGGCGGCCGCCATCATCCCGCTGGTGGAGGTCTACAAGGCCATCATGCGCGCGGTCGAGAAGGGCAAGTAGCCGCGGTTCGTTCGCGATGCCCTTCTTGCCAAAGATAGCCGGTACGCGGAACCCGCCGCGTACCGGCTTTTTTTTATTACATGCTCTCGCGCAGCTTGCGCTCCAGGCGCTTGCTCACGTGGACCAGGGCCATTACGATGACGTAGTACACGACGGCCACCACCAGGAATGGCTCGAAGGCGCGGTAGGTCAGCGCCTGCACGCTCTCGGCGGCGCGCATCATGTCCATGAGGCCGATGGTCGCCACCAGCGACGAGCTCTTCAGCACGGTGATGACCTCGTTTACCAGGGCGGGAGCCACCGAGCGCAACGCCTGGGGCAGGATGACGTACACCATCATGGGCACGTATGGCAGGCCCAGCGCGCGGGCAGCGTCGTACTGCCCGCGGTTCACGCCCTCGATGCCGCCGCGCAGCGTCTCGGACACGGTGGCCGAGCCGTTCAACCCCAGCGTCAGCACCGAGGCGGCAAACATCGTGATCTTGTAGCCCGTCAGCTGGGGCGTCGCGAAGTAGACCATGAACAGCAGGACTATCAGCGGGATTCCGCGAAAGATGGACGTGTAGAAGTCCAGCACGGCCCGCAGGGGCTTGCACGGCAGCACCTTCAGCAGCGCCACGATGGCTCCCACCACAAAGGCCAATACAAGGGCGGCCCCGGTTACCTCCAACGTGGTAACGAGGCCGCTCATAAATATCGGCGCATATGGTTCGACAACCGAGAAGTTCATTGCGCTGTAGATTCCTTACCTTCTGGGCGAGCTGTCGGCCGCTAGTTGGAGCCGACTCCCTCGGTCGCGGTGCCCGAGGCCGAGAAGTCGCCGTCCCACTTGAAGTCGTCGCCTACGTACTGGCCGATGTACGAGTCGATGGTACCATCGCTCAACATGTCGCCGATGCACGAGTCGAACTCCGCCACAAAGGACGCGCCCTTCTGCGCCATGACGCGATAGACGCCCACGTAGTCGCTGGTCTCGGAGCGGTCCAGCAGGCCCAGGACCAGGCCGGGGTTCGCGTCGCGCATGGACTGGCCCTCTGCGCCGTCGCACAAGTATGCGTCGATGCGGCCGGCAAGCACTTCTTGCAGGCACTGGTCACCGCCGTCGTAGGTGTGCACGTCGGCGTCGGGCAGGACGGCGGTCACGAACTTGTTCTGCACGGTGCCGGTGGTGCAGGCGATGCTCTTTCCCTTGAGGTCGTCCACGGTGGTTACGGCGTCGCCGCCCAGTGTAAGCACGCCGACGCGGGGCTCGTAGTAGCCGCGCGTGAAGTCGTAGGTCTGCTCGCGCTCGGAGTTGGACGACATGGCCATGGTGAACGAGGTGTCGCTGGACTGCACGGACGCCAGGGTGGCCGCGAACTCCTGCGACTCGAAGTCGTAGGTGAAGCCCAGGCGGTTAGCCATCTCGTCTGCGATGGCGATGTCCAGGCCCACGACCTTCTGGCTGCCGTCCTGCTGCACCTCGATATAGCGGTAGGGCGCAAAGGCGCTGTCGCCCACGAAGGTCAAGTGCTGGCCCTGAAGGTCGGTCGAGCTGGTGGACGTGGAGGCGCTGGTGGAGCTAGACGAGTCCGACGAGCTGCTGCAGGCGGCCAGGCCCAGCGGCAGCAGCACTGCACCGGCGGCCATCATACCGACGAAGCCGCGGCGGCTGACGGAGCCCAGCGGCAGCGAGTCGGAAGTGTTGTTGGTGACGTCGGTGGCCGCAGCGCGCAGGGCGTCGCCTGCCTTGCTATTCAGAAAACCCATACGAACCCCCTCCAAAGGCATCAAATGGTGGGGACATTGTACAACACTTAAAGTCCAGTAAGTTACTAGGATATTAACGCTAGCACCTATTGCGTGAATTTGCGCCAGCCTATACGCCAATGGCCTCATTCAATGCGCAAGAAGCACGTTACGGGCTGGACGGGCCGCTCCTGGATGGACCACGGGATGCTGGTGGTGTTGCGTATCAGGGCCGCGTCGTGTGACACCAGAAGGTGTGGGTGATGTCAGAGATGCTGAGTTGCAAGGTTCCTCCCCAAGGGAGGCCTGCCTGGATGCGGTGATGCGTTGAAGCCGGGCGGCGATGCGGCGTGCGGACGCGACAACCGGGCATGTGGTGCCGTTGACCTGCGGCTATGTGGTGGCTCCGCAATTCGAATGCGCGGCAACCAACGAAAGCTAGCGACAATCAGCGTTAGCTCGCCTCAATCGGCCAAAAGGGTGCAAGAAGCGCGTTCTTCTTGGCATGGTTCCAGCAATGCGTATCCAGACAGACGTCTCCCATAGATGCGAGCGTCTGAGTGAAGTGAGCATTGCTAGAAGAGCATGTGCGGAGTCCCTTCCCGAGTCGGTGCTTGCCAAAGGCCCGGCAAACTTTTCTACCAGGCATCATAGCCGTCCGAGGTGTCCGGAATGCAACGTTCATCGAATACGTCGCTTCCTGCTGCCTATCTGAAAGCACGGTGGCTTGCGGGCTTTTGCAGAATGGGCTCTACGCAATGTAAGCCAGATGGGCATGGGTGCAGGATGAGTGGAATGCATCGCGCCCGGCAGGAGGGGAGCCATGGACAAAAGAGGCATAGCGGCGGCTGCCATCACGGCGGCCCTGACGTTGGGACCGGTCCCGGTCTGGGCGACTGAGGTCACGTCCAAGCTGTCGGCGACGCCGGCCACGCAGGTGACACAGGCTCAGGTCGAGCAGCCGGATTCGAAGGAGGTTTCGTCGACTGCCTCGTCCCCACGGGACGCCGCAGGGGCCCAGAAGGGCAATGCGGCGCAGGTAGATGAGGCGTCGACTGCTGTCGACACCGCCGAGCCTGACGCAACAGGATCCGCCACTGCGACTGAGTCGTCGCAGGATGGCGAGAAGGGCATGTCGGGTAGCGCGCCTGCGATCGAGGAGTCTGCCGACAACGAGAGTTCCAATGGCGCGACCGTAGCCGATGCCGGCAAGACCTCGCAGGGCACGTCCGACGAGTCGGTCGATTCCTCCGGTGCGCAGTCGAGCGCGAGCGAGTCGCAAGACGCCGTGCAAAGCGCGTCCGCCTCGACGGACGCCGCCGGCGCATCGCAGAGGGGCTCTGACGCCACGGAGTCGACCTCCGACTCCGCTGACGGCTCAGCTGCTGCCGATGACGCCGCCACGCAGGCGCCCACCATTCGTGCGAACGCTCACGTGCAGAACGTGGGCTGGCAGGGCAGCACCTCGGATGACTCCACCTGGCAGACCGCGCAGGACGCCAGCGGCAACGACGTCACCATAGGAACCGTGGGCCAGTCGCTGCGCCTGGAGGCCCTGCAGCTGGACCTGTCCGGCGTGTCGAAGGGCGGCGTCAGGTACAAGGTCCACGTGCAGAACGTGGGCTGGATGGACTGGGTCAGTGACGGGGCCGTGGCGGGAACCACCGGTCAGGGGTTGCGTCTGGAGGCCCTGCGCATCGAGCTCACCGGAGGCCTCGACAGCGACTACTCGATCTACTACCAGGTGCACGCGCAAGACCTGGGTTGGATGGGCTGGTCCAGCGACGGCGCCATGGCCGGTACGGCTGGCCTGGGCAAGCGCCTGGAGGCCCTGCGCATCCGGCTGGTGCGAAAGGACGGCACCGCGCCTGTGAGCACGGCCGCACCTCGCGTGGTGAAGGACGCCCTCTCGGGCCAGGCTCACGTGCAGAATGTGGGCTGGCAGGACCAGCGGACGGCGGACTCTGGCTCGCACCTGGTCCTGGGCACCACCGGCCAGGCTTTGCGCCTGGAGGCCCTGCGCGTGCTGACGAACCAGACCTCCGACCAGGGCGGCATTCGCTACAACGCGCACGTGCAGAACGTGGGCTGGCAGTCGGGCGTCGACGACGACGCGTCCTGGACGGCCAACGGCGGCGTCGTGGGCACCACCGGGCAGTCGCTGCGCGTTGAGGCCCTGCAGCTGGAGCTGACGGGCGACTACGCGAAGGACTTCGACCTGTACTATCGCGTGCACGTGGCGAACTACGGTTGGCTGGCCTGGACAAGGAACGGCCTCACGGCAGGTACCGTGGGCCTGCAGACGCCCGTCGAGGCCGTCGATATGATGCTGGTGCCCAAGGGCACGTCCGGCTACAACACCAGTGGCGCCGCCTACGTCGACGCGAACCTGATCCGGGGGCTGCAGACCACCATAACGGCCGACGGAAAGTCGAAGGGCACTTCTCGCGCCGAGGTGTACGGCGACAGCGGGTATCTCTTCTTGCCCTCGTTTGCTACACAGGACAATGTAAAGCTGAGCTTCGATGGCACGGGCTCCTGGGGCGACGTGTGGATTGGCAGCACCCCAGACGTGTCGGGCTCCTGGACCCAGTTGCAGTCGGACGGTACCAGTCTGCCCACGGGCGTGGTGGGCACCGCCGGTGGGCACCAGCTGTATGTGAAGACCGGTTCACACTACTCGGCGTCACCCCTGGTGGTCATGAGCTCCGCAAACCTGGAGTCGGTGTTCATCACCAGTGACGACCCGGTGGCAAAGGGGCGCGCCTACGTCGAGGGCAGCCGTGACCACAGCACGAAGGCCACGGGCAGCGCCACGGTCGTGTCGGCGTACGGCGAGGCAATGTACGACGGTGCCCTGTCGCAGATAAAGGGACGCGGCAACGCCACGTGGGGCTACCCGCAGAAGCCCTATCAGATCAAGCTGTCAAAGAAGGCCTCGCTGCTGGACGGCTCGAAGGGCAACAAGGCGAAGACCTGGCTGCTGATTTCGACCTACGCCGACCCGTCCCTGATGTGCAATTACATCTCGTACCATATGGCGAAGGCGCTGGGGCTTGCGGAGACGCCCGACTGCGGGTTTGTGGACCTGTACTACGACGGGTCGTACCGCGGCACCTATCTGCTGACCGAGAAGGTCGAGATAAACGGCGGCCGCTTGGACATCGATGCCATCCAGAACGGCTCCAGCGTGGCTGGCGAGTCCGACGACGACATCGAGAACCATGCCACCGCCCAGGCGCAGAACGCCTACGGTCAGACGTATCGCTATGTGACCCAGGTCCAGGACCCCGCAGATATCAGCGGCGGCTACCTGCTGGAGCTGGACCGCGCCTACTACGGCCCCGAGCGCTCCTGGTTCCACACGGCTGATGGCTCGACCTTCGTGCTGAAGGACCCCGAGAACGCCTCGCAGGCCGAGGTGCGCTACATCAGCGAGTTCGTGCAGAACGTGATGAACCACGCCTGCGACGACGGCAAGTTCGGCCAGCTGATGGACGCCAACTCCGCCGTGGCCACCTGGCTGGTGCAGACGCTGGCATACAACGCCGACTACTATCAGTGGTCCTCGACCTACTTCTACAAGAAGGCAGGCGACGACCACCTGTACAGCGGTCCCGTCTGGGACATGAACATGGGCTACGGAATGCACTTCGACAGCGCTGGTTACCAGTACCGGAACCCATCGAGTTCGCTGGGCCCGTCCGAGAAGGTCTTCTACTGCAACAGCAAGGACTTCCGCTGGCAGGCCAGACAGACCTACAACGCGCAGATGGCTGGTCTGATAGATGACCTGGTGGGCAACTCGTCCGACTGCCGGGTCGAGTCCATTGACTCCATAGCGCAGAAGGTCGCCAGGTCGCAGGCCATGAACCAGGTGCTGTGGGGCGTGACGAACGATGGTAACTCGCCCACGAAGCACTCCAGCTTCAGCGAGGCGGTAAGCTTCCTCAAGAGCTGGGTCTCGCAGAGGGCTGGCTACCTCAGTGACCGGCTGAACGACTCCAGCTGGTGCTAGCGGTACAAAAGCGGTGCGCCTCGGTGACTCCGGGGCGCGCCGTTCTT
>JAQXQO010000110.1 GCA_029101205.1 Coriobacteriales bacterium
CCCGCAGCTCGGCTGCGGCCCTGCGCGCAAGCCAGTCGGAGGCGCCGTGGCTGGACGGGCGGCAGGTGTACGTGTGGGGCATCCCCCGCACGCTGCGGCTGCTGCGTGGCACCACCTCGCGCTCCCCCAAGGCGACACTAAGGAACACCGAGGTCGTCGTGCAGACGGGCTCCGCCGACGACGACCAGCCCACGCCCGACCAGCTGCGCGACCTCGTGCTGGACCTCATGGCGGACCTGGTGCGCGACGAGGCGCACCGCCTGCTGCCACGGCTGGAGAGCCAGGTGGGAGTCAGCGCCAGCGCCCTGTCCGTGCGGCTCATGCGCACGCGCTGGGGCTCGTGCACACCTGCCACCAGGCGCATCCGCCTGAGCTCCACGCTGGCGTCCTACAGCCCGGGCTGCCTTAGGGCCGTGCTGACGCACGAGCTGTGCCACATCCTGCAGGCCAACCACGGCCCAGCCTTCTGGGCCCTCATGGACGCGCACTGCCCGGACTGGCGCGACTGCCGCGCCGAGCTGCGGTCCCGCCGACCCCTCGCGGACCCCAGAACGTGCGGCACACGGCAGCCGTCCTGACGTAACATAGTGACCGTGTGAAACGAGCCACCCTGGCCCTGCTACCTGCAGCGCCATGGATGGCGCAAGGAAGCGATGCGGACCCGGCGATGCCGGGCCTACGGGAGTTTGGAGACACCATGCCCAACGAGGGAAGCTACGAGGCGGCACTCAAGCGCAGCAACGAGATACAGGCGGACATCCAGGCGGGCAACGTCTCGAAGTACACCATGCTGACGGGAGACCGTCCCACCGGCCGCCTGCACCTGGGCCACTACTTCGGCACCATCCGCGAGCGCGTGCGCCTGCAGGAAGCCGGCGTGAACACCAACATCATCATCGCCGACTACCAGGTCATCACCGACCGCGACACGACCGAGCACATCCAGGACAACGTGTACAACATGGTCATGGACTACCTGGCCTGCGGCATCGACCCGCGCAAGACCATGATCTTCACCCACTCCGCCGTGCCCGCCGAGAACCAGCTGATGCTGCCGTTCCTCTCGCTGGTGACCGAGGCCGAGATGGAGCGCAACCCCACGGTCAAGGCCGAGCAGGAGGCCTCGGGCCACGCGTTGACGGGCCTGCTTCTGACCTACCCCGTGCACCAGGCGTGCGACATCCTGTTCTGCAAGGGCAACATCGTGCCCGTGGGCCGCGACCAGCTGCCCCACATCGAGATCACGGCAAAGATCGCCCACCGCTTCAACGCCCGCTACGGCAAGGTGTTCCCCGACGTGGCCGGCCTTCTGACCTCGACGCCCCTCATCCCCGGCCTTGACGGGCGCAATATGAGCAAGTCCTACGGCAACGCCATCACCATCAGCATGACCGAGCAGGAGACCGCCAAGCTGATCAAGAAGTCCAAGACCGACTCCGAGCGCAACATCACGTTCGACCCCGAGAACCGCCCCGGCGTATCGGCCCTTTTGACCACCGCGGGCATCTGCACCGGCCGCGACCCCTAGGCGATTGCGGACGAGATCGGCATGGGCGGCTCCGGCCAGCTCAAGAAGTACGTGACCCAGGTGGTCAACGACTACTTCGCACCCATCCGCGAGCGCCGTCACCAGTACGAGAAGGACCTGGACTACGTGAAGGACGTCCTGCACGACGGCAACGCCCGCGCCAACGCCATCGCCAACCAGACGCTGGACGAGGTCCGCGAGGCCATGGGCATGGTGTACTAGCTCATCCGCAGCGTCCCGCTCTGCAAGAAGGGCGGCCGCGTCTCCTGATGGGACGCGGCCGCCCTCGTTCTTCTTGCCCTGCGCTAGCGCCACAGGCCGCGGCGCACGCGGATGGTGTAGTACAGGTCGTTCTCCATGGCCAGCACCTTGGGGATGGGAATGGGCTTCAGCACCGGGATGCGCATCTTGCGCCTGATCCAGATGACCGAGTAGATGCCCAGGATCAGGAACATGACGCCCGACAGCACCCAGATGCGCATGGCCTCGTCGGGGTCGCTGGAGATGTTCGCGATCATGAACACCGTGCCGGCGATTCCGATGATGGGGATCACGGGGCCGCCGGGGACCTTGAACGCGCGCGGCGCCTTCGGCAGGCGGTGGCGCAGCACCAGAAGGTCGATGTCGGCAAAGATGTAGGACACCAGCCACAGCACCGTGACGACCAGGATCAAAAACTCCAGGATGTCGGAGGAGCTGCCGCTCAGGATCGAGATCAGGCACGTGCACGCCGACACGAACACGATGGCGATGCTGGGTGCCCCGTGCGCGTTCTTGCGCCCGAAGAAGTGCGGCATCAGGTTCGTCTTTGCCATGCCGTCGCACAGCTGGGCCAGGCCGTTGATGGCCGAGTTCTGCACGCCTATGAAGGCGGACGCCGACACGATGGTCATCCACACCATGCCCGCGATGCCCAGGAGCTTCTGGCCGTACAGCATGTGGGGGGACGCGGAGGCCTCGAGCTCGGCCCAGGGCACGTAGTTGTGGAAGCCCAGAACCACGACGGAGTCCATCACCAGGATCAGCAGCAGGCTCAGCATCATGCCCAAAGGCATGTTGCGCTTTGCGTTGCGCACGTCCTTCGAGACGGGGACCACGTACTCGGCGCCCACGAACAGCCACGAGGCCAGGCCGATGGCGCCCACGACGTCTCCCAGGTCGCTGGCTGGCGACGCCGCCTGCGAGATCACGGTGCCGGTGCCCCAGCAGAACGCGCCGATGACGCCCATGGCGATCATCGAGAACAGCAGCAGGTACGCCACGGCGTCCTGCAGCTTTGCGAACATGTCGACGCCCATCAGGGCCGCTATGGCCACGATCAGGATGACGACGAGCGGGTACACGAAGCCCGGGATGGGCAGGGGAATCATCTGCGTCATGACCGAGGCAAAGATGGACGCCTCGACGCCGCCCGACAGGATGTTGCAGATCAGGTAGCCGCCCACCATGGACACCAGCGTGGGCAGGGGACCCAGGCCGGCCAGGGTGTACTGCACCAGGCCTCCCGTGGCGTTGGGCATAAGGCAGTTCAGCTCGGCGATGCACGCTGCGGAGCACATGTTCAGGATGCAGGCCACTATCATGGCGGGGATGAACATGAGGCCCGTCTGCCCGGCGCCCTGTCCCAGCGAGACCAGGCAGCTCATCGACACGATGAGGCCCATCGAGATGGAGACCACGTTGCGCAGCCCCAGCGTCTTTTGGCTTTCGCTTGCCATGTGCACCTCCTAGGGCTAGAGTGCCTCGGAACCCTCGTCGCCCGTGCGCACGCGCACGACCTGCGAAAGGTCGCTGACAAAGATCTTTCCGTCACCGATGTGACCGGTGTAGAGCTCCTGCTTTACCAGCTCGACGATCTCGGGCACGCGCTTCGTCTCGACCACGACGGACACCATGGTCTTGGGGAGCAGCTCCATGTCGTAGTTCTCGTCGACCTCGTACTCCTTCGTGCCCTTCTCGGCACCGCAGCCCAGGACCTGCAGGACGGTCATGCCGCGCACGTGGGCGCGGCTGAGCGTCCTGCGCAGTCCGTCGAACTTCTCCATGCCGGTGATGATGTCAATCTTTGAAAGCTCGGACATAGTGACCTCCCCACGACAGGCATCGCCTGCCGCACTCGTGGATGCGAGGATACCCGCAGCCGATGAATTGGTAGCTAGTTGGCCTTCGCTTCGCCCATCCCCACAAGCTGGCGAAAGCGTCCCGGCGTGGTGCCGGCAAAGGCGTTGAACTCGTGCACCAGATGCGACTGGTCGGAGTAGCCACACGCCGTGGCCAAAGACTGGATCTCGGCCTGGCCGTCGGGCGCGCAGATGAGGGCCATCGCATGCTGGAACCTGACGATTCTGGAGAACTGCTTTGGCGAGAAGCCGTGCGCCTGCGAGAACACGCTGCGCAGCCTGCGGTCGGTGACGCCAGCCTCCTTGGCTATGGCGGACACCGTCAGCGTGCCGCCCGACTCGACGATGCGCCTGCTGGCAAAGCGCTCCAGCGGCGTGCGCGAATGCAAAGAAGATCTGCGCGAGGCCTGGTCCGCCAGTCGGCAAAGGTGGCTCTGCAGCACCCGAATGCGCTCCTGGGCGCCCACGGCCTGCTCCAGGTCGGCCTCCAGCTGTTGGTCCAGGTCGTTCAGGTCCAGCGGCATGTCCGCGTTCACCAGGTCCTTGGGACAGATTCCCTGGGGCAGGATGGCCTGTCCGGGCCTGAACCTGCATCCCACCCAGTCGCGCTCCCCCTCGAAGGCCCACGTCTTTGCACCCAGGACGGTACCTCCGATGGTGGCCACGACGCCGTCGGGCCCAACGCCAAAGAACGCGTCAACACACCCGTCGGGCACCGCGTTGGGGAAGTTGCCCCTCCCCTTCGACCGGAACGCGTACACCAGCTCGACCGGCCCCCCGTCCAGGGGAACCTCATGGTACCCTTCGGCCCCCAGGGGCACGTAGGGCTGACGGGCCCGGCGGGCAATCCTATGATCGCACGCGGGGCCCTGGACCTCCAAAGCAGCTTCCGCCATAACTGCCTCCCCGAAATCCAGATGGCAATCCGGGCTCCGGCCCCCAACGGCCCCTCGCCCGGCACACGTACAGGCTACCAAGGCAGTTTTTCGGAAGATGACGCACAACGTTGCGCGTGTGTTGCGCGCACGTTCCAAGTTCGGGCCAGGCACCGTATGGCGCCTGGCCCGATCACGCAGTCCCTAGAACATCTCGGGCTTGTCCCACAGGTTCAGCTTCGTGCCGATGCCCTGCTTCAGGGCGTTGCGGTAGACCGTGCCGCCCCAGGCGATGTCCTCCACGGGCATGCCGCCGACCGAGTAGATGATGATTTGGTCGTCGGAGGTGCGGCCCTCGGCCTTGCCCTCGATGATGTCGGCGATGTTCGTGATGTCGGAGCGCTTGATCTTTCCCTCGTGCACGAGGTCGGTGAACAGGCAGCCAATGATCTCGATCTTCACGTAGGTGGGATACGGGTACTCCTCCTCCCACGCGTCGTACAGGCCCATGTTGTCCACGACCAGTTTGCAGTTCTGGGCAACGAAATCGCCGTCGATGGCGGCGGCAGAGGGCATCGAGAGGAGCGCGCCGGGCTTGATCCACTCGCCCTTCAGGACGGGGAAGCTGGACACGTCGTCGGTGACCGTCGTGGTGAACGAGATGATGTCGGCGTCGGTGACGCACTCCTCCACGGAGTCACACACCTGCACGGTCTTCACCTGCGGCAGCTCGCGCTTCACGAACTCGACGAAGGAGTCCAGGGAGCGCTTGCCACGGCCCTTGACCTTGATGGTATCCAGGTTCGGGCACTGCGAGACGAACGCCGCGGCAGAGGTCTTGCCCATGACGCCAGGGCCCACGATGGCCGCGATCTTGGAGTCCTTGCGAGCCAGGTAGCGGGCGCCGACGCCGGGGATGCCGCCCGTGCGGTAGGCGGAGACCAGGTTGGCCGACATCAGCGACAGGGGCGCACCCGTGTCCTTGTCGCTCAGCATCATCATCAGGATGGAGCGAGGAAGGCCCTTGGCCTTGTTCTCGACGTTGGAGCCGTACCACTTCACGCCGGCCATCTGGTACTTGCCGCCCAGGTAGGCAGGCATGGCCATGAACCTGCGGTCCTCGCCGTTCTTCGGCATGCCTGGGAACTTCGGGTCGTCGGGGAACATGATCATGGTGCCGTGCGAGTTGTGGTTCTCGCCGCCCATCACGTAGTCGCCCTTACCCAGGGTGACCAGCAGGTCCTCCATGCAATCGACGCAAGCAGGCATGTTCTTGACGCCGGCCTTGATCATGTCAGGCTCGTTCAGATACAGGAAGTCAATCTTCGTGTCCATGATGTTCCCTTCGTCCGATTATGGATTGCTACGCCCGCGCCTTGAAGCGGTCGTAACGGAACGCCGAAATGTCCAGCGTGGTGGGCTCGTCGCGCGCGACCTCGGAGAGCAGCGTGCCCACGATGGGCGAGATGCCGAAGCCATGGCCGGTGAACGCGCAGGCGACTACCAGGCCGGGGACCTCGTCCACCTTGCCCAGGACGGGTACGCCGTCGGCGCATACGTCCTCGTAGCCGGCCCAGGTGCGCACGATCTTCGCGTGTGCCAGGCGCGGGATGTAGCGCAGGATGCCGCGGCAGATGGAGGGCGCGGTGATGCTGGAGGTGCGCATGCGGTGTCCCTCGTCCTTGTTCACGCGCTCGAAGCCGGAGTCGCCGCCAAAGACGAACGAGCCGTGCTTGGTCTGGTGGCCGTAGAAGTCAGCCTCTGCCGTGCCCAGCATCTGCGGGAACATCGGAGGCTCCATCTCGGTCACGAGGGCCTCGATGAGCACGTTCGACATGGGGACGTCGATGTCCACACTGGCCAGGATCTTCCTGGAGGCGTAGCCGGCGGCCACGACCACGCGGTCGGCCTCGTAGGTCTGGGTCGGAGTCACGACCTGGCGCACGGCACCCTTGACCTTGCGCAGCTCCGTCACGGGATGCCCCGTGTAGAAGCGCACGCCCAGCCTGCGGGCAGCGCGGTAGAAGGCCATGGTGGCGCGCAGCGGGTTGGCGTGACCGTCCGTGGGACACCAGGAGGCGCCGATGACCTCCTCGGAGAGGTACGGGTTGATCTCGCGGACCTCGTCGCCCGAGATCATGCGCATGTCCAGACCCTGTGCCACCGCCTTGTCGCGCAGGCCGCGCAGAATCTCCAGGTGCTTCTCGGTCTTGCCCAGGCGCAGGTTGCCGCCCTGGCAGTACTCGACGTCGCTGTCCAGCTCCTCGCTGAGGTGCGGCCACATGTTCTTGACCGCGTACATGGCCAGGGGCAGCTCGCGCGGATCGCGGCCCGACTGGCGCACGCCGCCGGCGTTGCGCGTGGAGCCGCCGTCGCCGATGGACTCGTTGGCCTCCAGCACGATGACGTCCGTGCCCTTCTTGGCCAGGTAGTACGCGGTGGCGCAGCCGATGATGCCTCCGCCGACCACGATGACGTCCGCAGTGGTGCTACTCATCGTCCTCGCCCTCCTTTGCAAACACGCTCATCTCGATGGGACGCATGGGTGCGCGGGAGCTGGCAGGCTCCAGCTCGTCGGGGCTTACGCCCAGCTCACGCGCCACGATGCCCTTTACCAGCCGTGCGCAGGTCTGACCCTGGCACAGGCCCATGCCGCAGCGCAGATAGCGGCGAATCTCGGCGATGGTGAACAGCCCGTCATGCACCGCCTGGCGAATCTCACCCTGCGTTACCTCCTCGCACCTGCAGACGATCTGGTCGTCTCCGGGCTTCGGCTCGAACGGGCCGAGGTCGCGCGTGCGGTCGTAGATCTCCTTCATTGCTGGCACCCCCTATGCCTTCGCCGCGGGCGCCGCCGGCGCCTGGACGTCATCCGTCGCCTTGAAGAACCTGGCCCTCATGGCCATGTCGGCGGGAACCCGCATGGTCACGACGGCGGTGTGGTCAAACGCCTTCGTGCGCTTGACGCTGACCACCTCGGCCTCGCACACCGGCTTGCCGTCCCTGCCCAGGGCGACGCCACGCTGGCCTTTCGTGGGCAGCGGCAAGAACTCGTAGGGCAGCGAGACGTCGGCGTAGCCGGGCACGTCGGTCTCGTCCAGCAGGAAGATCGCCTGGCCGGGGCAGGATGCCACGCACAGGCCGCAGCCGATGCACTGCGCGTCGGGCTCCAGCTGGGGCAGCGCGGTGATGTGGTCGCCCACCTTGATGCAGTGCTTCGGGCACACGTCCTGGCAGGGGTTGCACGGGATGTTCTGCGTGCACTCGATGACGGGGTGGATGCCCTGGCGATGCGTGACGCCCGGGAAGCGCTCGATCTCGTCGTCGGCGACAAAGCCGTGCTCCAGCAGGCTGGTCGAGACGGGGATGCCCTCCTCGGTGTTCTCGATCTTCTTGCCACGGTTCTTCGGCGCGAACATGCCCTGGCGCAGGCCGTCCAGGGCCGCCTCGTTTGAGCCGACGCCCTCGTCCAGCTCGGGCTTGTCGATGTAGCCCAGGAAGCTGGCGGCGCTCAGGCCGGCGATGCGGCCCTCGATCATGGCCGAGGAGGCCTCCTCGATGCCGGACACGTCGCCTGCGGCGAAGATGCCGGGGATGCTGGTCTGGCCCAGGTCATCCACCACGGGGACCTGGCCGCCCTTCTTGCGGTCGTCTACGACCTTGCAGCCGTCCATCTTGAACAGCTGCGACATGGGCGACAGGCCCACGGCGACGCAGATGGTGTCGACGTCGAAGTGCTTCTCGGTGCCGGGGATAAACTGAAAGTGCTCGTCCAGCTGCGCGATGACGGCGCCCGTCACGTGGTCGGTGCCCTCGGCGCGCTTGATGGTGTGGCCCAGGTAGAACGGCACGCCCGTGCGGGCCACCTTCGCGGCGTGGACGCCGTAGCCGCCCACGCGCGGCGCTGCGTCGCCCAGCGCCACCACGTCGCAGCCAGCCTGCTTCAGCTGGTAGCTGACGACCAGGCCGACGTTGCCGGTGCCCAGCATCAGCACGCGCTCGCCGGGTCGCACGCCGTGGAGGTTCATCATGGTCTGGGCGGCGCCGGCGCCGATGACGCCCGGCAGGGTCCAGCCCTCGAAGGTCACCATGTTCTCGGCGGCGCCGGTGGCCACGACGATGGAGTCGCCCTTGTAGTGCTCCACCTCGCCGTTGCGCTGGACGACGACCTCCTTGTCCTGGTACAGTCCGATGACCGTGGAGTTCAGGCGTACGTCCACGCCCAGCTTGTCGGCCTCGTCCAAGAGCTCCTGGCCGATGACGAAGCCACGAATCTTTGCGCGGTGCTCCTTCGAGCCAAAGAACTTGTGGATCTGCTTGAACAGCTGTCCGCCGGGGCGTGCGTTCTCGTCGAACACGACCACGTGGACGCCATGCTTTGCCGCCTCGATGGCAGCGGACATGCCGGCCGGGCCGGCACCGACGACTATGAGGTCATAGCGCTTCATCGTGCTCCCCCTTCGCTTGCGGTCTTGCTGCCGGGACGCGCGCCCTGCTGGTCAAAGGGCACGGGCGAGACGCCATACTGCGTCTGGACCTTCATCCCCTCGCGCAGGGGGGTCATGCACGTGCGCACGTTGGGAACGCCGTCCACCACCATGACGCAGTCGGTGCAGCGGCCGATGGCGCAGAAGATTCCCCTCGGGGTGTGGCGCTTCGCCGTGTAGCGATGCACCATGACGCCTGCAGCGCGCAGGGCGACAGCCACCGGCTCGCCCTCGTAGCCCTGCAGCGTCTGGCCGTCGCAGCTGAAGCTGACGAGCTTGCCCTTCTGAGGTACGCCCAGAATCGGGTGTTCCGAGATTCTAGTTCCCATGACCCCTCCTTGCCGTCGGGTGCGGAAGGCCGGGCGCGCTGCCCGTGGTCGTGACCCAGGCGCCCATCGTTCGTCCGAGTCGGGCGCGTCTGACGCCGTCCGCCGGGCCAAGGCCTGTCTGGCCAACCTCCCGCACATCGTATGGATGTGCCCGCCAAGGACCGGACTCGCTCCCCGCAACCCCGTCCTTTTGCTTGCGTATGTTCTACGACCTGCGATTTTGCGGGTATTGTAAAAAACGGAAGGCGTCGCGTTTGGAAACATTGCTTTCTCCTGCGCGTAACGGCCCGAAACATTCAGGCAAGAAACCCCCGCAGGGAGGTCCCGCGCGAGGCTAGGCCGCGCGGCATGAAAAGGGCGGGGCCCGGCATCAACCGGACCCCGCCCGCAACGCGCTTATGGTGCAAGAAGAACGACCGCGCCAGCCTAGATGGCCACGATGTTCACCAGCCTGCCGGGAACCACTATGACCTTCTTTACGGTCTTTCCGGCTATCTGCTGGGCCACGGCCTCGCGAGCGGCGGCCTCCAGCTGCTCCTTCGTGGCATCAGCGGGCACGTTGATGTGTGCGCGCACCTTGCCCTTCACCTGGACGGCAATCTCGATCTCGTCGCTCTTTGCCTGCTCGGGGTCGAAGGTAGGCCACGGCTCGTTGTAGACCGACGTCGTGCGGCCCAGCGCCTCGTGGAACAGCTCCTCTCCCCAGTGGGGGCAGATGGGCGCCAGCATGGCGACGATGTCGTGAGCCACGCGGTAGCACAGCGCACGGTCGCGCTCGGCGGCGTCGACGGAGTTCACGTACTTGCTGGCGGCGTTCACCAGCTCCATGCAGGCACTGATGGCGGTGTTGAACTGGCCGCGGTCAAAGTCGGACGTGCAGCGCAGGCCAAGGGCGTTCAGCTGGCGCCACAGCTCCTTCGAGTCCTTGGACAACGAGGCCACGTCCAGCTGGGCCTGGGCGTCAGACGTCTGGCTGAGCAGCCAGACGATGCGCCAGGCGCGCTTGATGAAGCGGTTGGCGCCGGCGACGGCCTCCTCGTCCCAGTTGAAGTCCTTCTCGGGCGGCGCCACAAACAGGATGGCCAGGCGCATGGTGTCCGCGCCGTACGGGTCGATGACGCTGGAGGGCGGGACCACGTTGCCCTTCGACTTGCTCATGGTATCGCCGTTCTCGTCCTTCACCATGCCCTGGCACAGCAGGTTGGTGAAGGGCTCGTCCACGTCGACCATGCCCATGTCGCGCAGGACCTTGGTCCAGAAGCGCGAGTACAGCAGGTGCAGGATGGCGTGCTCGATGCCGCCGATGTAGTTGTCCACCGGCATCCAGCGGTCCACTGCCTCCTTGCTGAAGGGCGCCTGGTCGTTGTGGGGGTCGGTGTAGCGCAGGTAGTACCAGCTGGAGCACGTGAAGGTGTCCATGGTGTCCGTGATGCGCTTTGCCGGACGGCCGCACTTGGGGCAGGTGGTCTCGTAGAACTCGGGGCACTCGGCCAGCGTGTCGCCGGCGCCCAGGTCCAGGTTCTCGGGCAGGCGCACGGGCAGCTGGTCCTCAGGCACGGGCACGTCGCCGCAGTGGTCACAGTGAATCATGGGGATGGGGTTGCCCCAGTAGCGCTGGCGGCTGATGAGCCAGTCGCGCAGGCGGTACTGGACCTTCGTGCGGCCGCAGTCATGCTGCTGCAGCCAGTCCACGATGGCGTCAACGGCCTCGGAGTGCTTGCCGCCCTTCATGCCCGTGAACTGCCCGGACTGCACGAGGTAGCCCTCGGCGGCCATGGCCTGGTCCCAGTCGACGTTCGTGACCTCGAGGTCGCGCACGTCCTTCAGCTGCTCGTACAGCGAATCGTCCTTCTGGCAGATGATGGGCGGGATGGGCAGGTTGTACTTGCGTGCGAAGTCGAAGTCGCGCTGGTCGCCGCAAGGCACGCCCATGACCGCGCCGGTGCCGTAGTCCAGAAGGACGTAGTCGGCCACCCACAGCGGGGCGGGCTTTCCATTGATGGGGTTGATCACATAGCGCCCGGTGAACACGCCGTGCTTCTCGCGCGCGGAACCCTGGCGGTCGACGGACGAGACCTTCTCGGTGGCGGCCTTCAGCGCCTTGAAGTCGGCCTCGTACTGCGTGCCGGCCACCAGCTCGGCCGCGAGGTCGCTCTCGGGCGGCAGCACCATGAACGAGACGCCGAACAGCGTGTCGGCGCGGGTGGTGAAGACCGTGATCTTGCGGTCCGTGGGGGTGACGCCGTCCTCGGCAGCCAGGCGGAAGTCGATCTCGGCGCCCTCGGAACGACCGATCCAGTTGCGCTGCTGGGCCTTCACGTTCTCGGGCCAGCCGGTCAGCTTGTCGAGGTCGTCCAGAAGCTCCTGGGCGTAGTCGGTGATCTTGAGGTACCACTGCGAGAGCTCGCGCTTCTCGGGGATGGAGCCGCAGCGCCAGCAGCGGCCCTCGACGACCTGCTCGTTTGCCAACACGGTCTTGCAGGTGGGGCACCAGTTCACGGGCGAGGTGGCACGGTATGCCAGCCCGCGCTTCCACATCTGGATGAACATCCACTGGCCCCACTTGTAGTACTCGGGGTCGCAGGTGTTGAACATGCGGTCGTAGTCGTAGCTGAAGCCCATGCGCTTCATGGTCTTCACGGCCTGGGCGATGTTCTGGTACGTCCACTTGGCGGCCTGGGTGTGGTGCTTGATGGCAGCGTTCTCGGCAGGCAGGCCAAAGGCGTCGAAGCCCATGGGGTGCAGCACGTCGTAGCCGCGCATGCGCGCCTGGCGGGCCATGGCGTCACCGATGGTGTAGTTGCGCGCGTGGCCCATGTGAAGGTCGCCCGACGGGTACGGGAACATCTCGAGCACGTACTTCTTTGGCTTGGAGGGGTCGGTGTCGGTCTTGTACAGATCCTCGTCCTCCCAAGTCTTTTGCCACTTGGTCTCTATGGCCTGGGCGTCGTATTCAGGCACGCCGTCGCGGCGCTCGGTATCGGTGCTATCCGCCATTGAAGTCCTCTCTTACCATAAGTAGAGCTAGATGGGTTTTAGTATACCTACCATGGCGGATTCGCGCACGGCGGCGTTACCCGCGGGCAACGCGAGGCCGGATGTGCAGGGGCCTCAAGCGCTAGATCACGTAGAACCACTTGGGCTCGGGCTCGTCGGGGCGATGGATCACGGTCTCCTGGTTCAGCTTCACGCGGGCGTTCTTTGGCACCGACTCGCACACGAACGCGGAGCCGCTGATGACGGCGCCGTCGCCGATCACGGTCTCGCCGCCCAGGATGGACGCGTTCGAGTACACGGTGACGTAGTTGCCCAGCGTGGGATGGCGCTTCACGCCCGAGAGGGCCTGGCCCTTGCGCGTCGAGAGCGCGCCCAGCGTGACGCCCTGGTACAGCTTCACGTGGTCGCCGATGTCCGTGGTCTCTCCGATGACGACGCCCGTGCCGTGGTCGATGAAGAAGTAGCGCCCGATGTTGGCGCCAGGGTTGATGTCAATGCCCGTCTTGCTGTGGGCGTGCTCGCTCATAAGGCGCGGAATCAGGGGGACGTTCAGCTGGTACAGCACGTGCGCGATGCGGTACACGAATATGGCGTACATGCCGGGGTAGGACACCAGCACCTCCTCCAGGCTGCCGGCGGCCGGATCGCCGTCGTAGAGCGCCTGGATGTCGGTCAGCAGAAGCTCCAGGACGTCGGGCAGCTGGTCCAGGAACTGCCCCGCGATGCCCGCGGCCTTCCGGTCGGCGACCTCGGGGTCCAGGGTGCCGTCCCCAAAGATGAGGGCGTTTTTCACCTGCTCCTGCAGCACGCGCTCTATGTGCAGGATGCGCTCGCTCGTGAGGTAGTCCGTGCTCTCGCCCGCCGCGCTCTCGTTGTCGAAGTATCCCGGAAAGAGGAGCTTGCGAATGTCCTGCACCAGCCCGATGCAGGCGCTGCGGCTCGGGAAGTGGCGGCGCGTCACGCCAAAGAAGTTCTTCTCGTCCTCGTAGACCTTGTTTATGGCCGCAACGCGCGCCGCCAGCTGGTTTCCGTCCTTTGCCATGCGCCTCTCCTATCGAACCATGCGATGCCGCTCTGCCACGCGAGCCGCGAGGCCGCGCAAGCCGTCCGCGGACTCCCGTTTGGCTCCCGTTTGAATGAAATTGCCGCTTCCCCACCAGTGGCCACGGCTAGGTGCTCGCCATCACGAGTCGCCACTAGCCATCGCCACCTGCTATCGCGAGTCGCAATCGCCACTCGCTATCGCCAGAAGCGATTTCCTTCTGGAACACTATACCCTAGTGTGGCACTTGGTTATGGCGCGCAGCTATGCAATCTCTCGATTGGACGAGCCATCACCTGACGACTGGAGTCCGGCGCCCAACATCAGTTACTCGCCGCCCCTCGCACGTCCAAACGAGCACCCATATGAGGTGTCAATGGTGTGGTTCATCTCATTATGGTACTCAAACACCCGCTAACGAGGCTCTTAGCGGGTGTTTGAGTACCATAATGCGCATTTCTTGCCCAGGGGCGACGCATTTGGGTGCTCGTTCGGACGCCACCGGTCCAACGGCACCCCCCAGACACGTCATCTCCGCCCAACGCGTTCGCGATTCTGCATCGCACTACCCGCACACCGACCGACAATACCTGACGCAACTATTTTGCTTCCGTTCGTAAGTTTATTTTGCTTCATACGTTGTTATTAGCGCTTGTTCGTCATATACTCTTCGTGCCAGCCAAGAAGAACCACCAGAGGAGAAGACCATGGAGAACCAGCAGCTCTTTGGCACGTTGACCCCACGCATGCAGGAGTTCAGAAACGAGGTGCTGGACGAGAAGCCCTATGTCGACGCCGAGCGCGCCATCCTGGCCACCCAGGCTTACCAGGCAAACCTGGACAAGCCGCCCGTGATGCAGCGCGCCCTGGCCCTGCAGAACATCCTGGAGCACATGACCATCTACATCGAGCCCAACACGCTCCTGTGCGGCAACCAGGCGACGAAGAACTGCAACGCCCCTGTGTTCCCCGAGTACACCATGGGCTTCATCATCGACGAGCTCGACAAGTTCGAAAAGCGCGATGGCGACGTGTTCTACGTCACCGACCGCGACAAGCAGGCGCTGCGCGACATCGCCCCCTTCTGGAAGGGCCGCACGCTGCGCGAGCACGGCATGGCTATGCTGCCCAAGGAGGTCGACGTCTTCATGAAGACGGGCCTGTTTGGCATGGAGGGCAAGCTTAACGCCGGCGACGCCCACCTGGCCATCAACCACGCCCGCCTGCTACGCGAGGGCCTGAAGACCTACTACCAGCGCGCGAAGGACGCCGAGGCAGCCCTGGACCTGACCGACCCCGACTCAATCGACAAGTACTGGTTCTACGAGGCCGTGCAGATTGCCTGCCAGGCGGTCCGCACGTACGCCAACCGCTTCTCCCGGCTGGCGGCAGACCAGGCGTCCCGCGAGTCCGACCCCCAGCGCAAGGCAGAGCTGGAGCGCATGAGCGCCACCTGCGCCCGCGTGCCCTGGGAGCCGTCGTCCTCGTTCTACGAGGCCGTACAGACCTGCTGGTTCATGCAGGTCATCCTGCAGATAGAGTCCAACGGCCACAGCCTGTCGTTCGGCCGCTTCGACCAGTACCTGTACCCCTATTACGAGACCGACATCCAGACCGGCGACATCACGCGCGACCAAGCCCTGGAGCTTCTGACCAACCTGTGGATCAAGCTGCTGACGGTACAGAAGATCCGCAGCCAGGAGCACACGCTGTCCTCCGCCGGCAGCCCCATGTACCAAAACGTCACCATCGGCGGCCAGACCCCCGACGGGCGCGACGCGGTGAACGACCTCTCGTACCTGGTGCTGCAGTCCGTGGCGCAGACGCGCCTGACGCAGCCCAACTTGACGGTGCGCTACCACAAGAACATCGACCCCAAGTTCTTCGACCTGTGCATCGAGGTCATGAAGTTGGGCTTTGGCATGCCCGCCTTCAACAACGACGAGGTCATCATCCCCTCCTTCATCGCGTGGGGCGTGGCTCCCGAGGACGCCTACAACTACAGCGCCATCGGCTGCGTCGAGACGGCCGTCCCCGGAAAGTGGGGCTACCGCTGCACGGGCATGAGCTACCTCAACTTCCCGCGCCTTCTGCTGTGCGCCATGAACGGCGGCGTCGACCTGACGACGGGAGAGCGCTTCACGCAGGACTTTGGCCACTTCACGCAGATGACCTCCTACGACCAGCTGCTGGACGCCTGGGACGCCACCATCCGCCAGATGACGCGCTACTCGGTCATCACCGAGAACTTCATCGACAAGGCCAGCGAGCGCATGGTGCCCGACGTGCTGTGTTCGGCCCTGGTGGACGACTGCATCGACCGCGGCAAGACCATAAAGGAGGGCGGCGCCCACTACGACTTCATCAGCGGCCTGCAGGTAGGCATAGCCAACATGGCCGACAGCCTGGCCGCCATAAAGAAGCTGGTCTTCGACGAGCGCCGCATCACCCCGCAGCAGCTGTGGGACGCCATCCTGGACGACTTCCAGAGCCCGGAAAGCCAGCGCATCCAGACGATGCTGCAAAACGACGCGCCGAAGTACGGCAACGACGACGACTACGTGGACCAGCTGGTGGTGCGCGCCTACCAGACCTACATCGACGAGGTGGCAAAGTACCACACCACCCGCTACGGCCATGGCCCCGTGGGCGGCATCCGTTACGCCGGCACCAGCTCCATCAGCGCGAACGTGGGCCAGGGCATGGGCACCATGGCAACCCCCGACGGCCGACATGCGCACGAGCCGTTGGCCGAGGGCTGCTCGCCCGCGCACAACTGCGACAGGCAGGGCCCCACGGCGGTGTTCAAGACCGTCAGCAAGCTCCCCACGCCCAAGATCACGGGTGGCGTGCTGCTGAACCAAAAGATGTCGCCGTCCATGCTGACCAGCCACACGAACCAGCAGAAGCTGGAGCTCTTGATCCAGACCTTCTTCAACCGCCTGCACGGCTACCACGTGCAGTACAACATCGTCAGCCGCGAGACGCTGATCGACGCGCAGAAGCACCCGCAGGACCACAAGGACCTCATCGTGCGCGTGGCCGGCTACAGCGCCTTCTTCAACGTGCTCTCGCGCAAGACCCAAGACGACATCATCGGCCGCACCGAGCAGACCCTATAGCGCTCCGCGCCTCGCCCCGACTCTCCATCAGCCACGCAACCACTCGGCCCGGGCAAGAAGAACTTGCCCGGGCCGTTGCTTGCTTCGTGCAAGAAGGTCCCTTCCGGATTCCCTCCAGGTAACCTCCTCCAGACGAAGCATCGATGGTGGCTGACGTGCTCGGGCATCCGGCAGGCTTCGCACGAAAAACGCCCCCGCCAGCGGCAATGCCGGCGGGGGCGATTCTATGCGATGCGGGAGTACGTCAGGATGTCAGTATGCAGGGACGCTACGAGCTGAACTGCACGTCGGAGTTCTGGTCCTTCAGGATGACGTCGTGGGCGCCGCCCTCGACCAGCGAGGTGGACGAGACCAGCGTCAGCTTGGCCTTCTCGCGCAGCTCGGCCAGGTCGAGCGCGCCGCAGTTGCACATGGTGGAGCGGACCTTGGTCAGCGAGCCCTCGACGCCATCCTTCAGCGGACCGGCGTAGGGCACGTAGGAGTCCACGCCCTCGACGAACGAGAGGGCCTTCTTGCCGCCCAGATCGTAGCGCTGCCAGTTGCGGGCACGCGCGGAGCCCTCGCCCCAGTACTCCTTCACGTAGGAGCCGTTCACGGTCAGGCGACGGGTGGGCGACTCGTCGAAGCGGGCGAAGTAGCGGCCCAGCATCAGGAAGTCGGCGCCCATGGCGAAGGCCAGGGTCATGTGGTAGTCGTACACGATGCCGCCGTCGGAGCACACGGGGACGTAGATGCCCGTCTCGCGATAGTAGCGGTCGCGCTCGGCGCACACGTCAATCAGCGCGGAGGCCTGGCCACGGCCGATGCCCTTCTGCTCTCGCGTGATGCAGATGGAGCCGCCGCCGATGCCCACCTTCACGAAGTCGGCGCCGCAGTCGGCCAGGTAGCGGAAGCCCTCGGCGTCGACCACGTTGCCGGCGCCCACCTTGACGGAGTCGCCGTAGTGCTGGCGAATCCAGTCGATGGTCAGCTTCTGCCACTCGCTGAAGCCCTCGGAGGAGTCGATGCACAGCACGTCGGCACCGGCGTCCACCAGCAGGGGCACGCGCTCGGCGTAGTCACGCGTGTTGATGCCGGCGCCCACCATGTAGCGCTTGTGCTCGTCCAGCAGCTCGTCGGGGTTGGACTTGTGGGAGTCGTAGTCCTTGCGGAACACGATGCTGTCCAGGTGACGGTCCTTGTCGACGATGGGCAGCGCGTTCAGCTTGTGCTCCCAGATGATGTCGTTGCAGTCGTGCAGGCTGGTGCCGGACTCGGCCACGACCAGCTTGTCGAAGGGGGTCATGAAGTCGGCGACCTTCTTGTCGCGCGGGTCGCGAGACAGGCGGTAGTCGCGCGAGGTCACGATGCCCTGCAGCACACCGTGGGAGCTGCCGTCGTCAGTCACGGGCATGGTGGAGTGGCCCGTGCGCTCCTTCAGCTGGATGACGTCCTCCAGGGTCATGTCGGGGGTCAGTGTGGAGTCCGAGGCGACGAAGCCGGCCTTGTAGCTCTTTACCTCGCGCACCATGGCCGCCTCCTGCTCGGGGGTCTGAGAGCCATAGATGAACGAGAGACCACCCTCCTGCGCCAGCGCCACGGCCAGCTTGGGACCGGACACGGCCTGCATGATGGCGGACACCATGGGGATGTTCAGCTTTAGCGCGGGCTCCTCGCCCTTGTGAAAGCGAACCAGCGGTGTCTCCAGGGAGACGTTTTGAGGGACGTTCACGTGGGAAGAGTAGCCAGGTACCAACAGATACTCGGAAAACGTATGTGACTCGCCCTCGAAGAACGTTGCCATGTGGAGTCTCCTTCCGCCGTCACCCAGACGGTCTAGGTGGCGCGTCCGACAGCCAAACGCCGCCGTACAGCGCGCCCTTGAACACGTTGGACCGATTGTAACACCCATTCGCCGAACATCTATGCCGCTGAATGAACGCGCAAGAAGTGCTCAATACCTCTAGAAACGACCATGGCCCCCAACCAGCGCTGCCGGTTGGGGGCCATGGGATAGCTTCGAAAAACCGCCTAGTTCTCGTTCATGACGTCGTTGAAGTTCACGGCGATGTCGTGCTTGGTCGGGACCCACTCGACCTTCTTGAACAGGGCCACGATGGTGATGGGGATGTAGCTCATCATAAAGATGGGGAACGTGAACAGGTTCGTGATGATGCGCCAGTGCTTGCGGCAGTGAATGTGCTTGCGCTCGCTGACCGTGGTGATGATGGCCAGCAGGAAGAACACGATGTACATGGAGCCAAAGGTCATGATAAGCGATCCCACGCACATCAGAAGCTCGCCCTGGGTGGCAATGAAGCCGTGAGACAGCGAGCCCACGATGAGGTAGGCGCCATTCACGAGAGCGGACAGAAGGGTCAAGACCATGCCGGGAGCCACGGTCATCAGCATGTCGTAGCTGGAGAACCTGCCCTTGAAGATGCCCTGCAGAAGGTTCTTGTTGTACGAGAAGAACACCTGGTAGAAGCCCTTGGTCCAGCGCATGCGCTGCGTCCAGGACGCCTTGAACGTGACGGGCTGCTCGTCGAAGAACTCTGCGGGCGCGTAGCCAATCTGTATTCCGTGCGAGCAGCAGAACGTGGAGAACTGGATGTCCTCGGTCAGGGTGTGGAAGTTCCAGCCGTGCATGCCGCGGATGATGCGCTCTGAGACCAGCCAGCCGGAGCCCGAGATGGCGCAGCTGGTGCCGTGCATCATGCGGGCGTTGTTCAGGAACTTCGCCTCGCGCAGGAACCAGGTGGCGTACGCCGAGCTGATCCAGCTGGAGTCGAAGTTCTTCGAGTTGCGGTAGCTGGTGCACA
>JAQXQO010000111.1 GCA_029101205.1 Coriobacteriales bacterium
ACGCCGGGAGCCCGAAGTCTACCAACGTCGTGCTGGTGGGAGCGCTCTCGACGGCACTGCCCTTCTCGGTAGAGGAGTGGCAGGACGCCATCCGGAAGCGCGTCCCGCCCAAGACCATCGAGGCAAACCTCGAGGCCTTCAGGCGCGGACGCGAGGCCGCGCTGCAGGGCGCCTAGGCCGGGTGAGATACTCAGCTGACAGCTAATGAATTCAGCTTCTGGGAAATCTACCCTTGCCTCCGAGTCGTTGTTCGATGGAGGAGGACAAGGTGAAGAAGAAGCTCAATGTATGCCTGCTGATCTCGTTCATTATTGGTGTCTTGTACTTGATATATAGCTTCGTGTACTGGGGCGGTGCCACTGGCTCTGCCAGCAGCACCGCCTCGGAGGCCGGGGCTGCCATAGCCACCGTGATGGTGACCCCGCACCTGGTGTGCGTGGCGGTAGCCGTGGTGTTCAACGCGCTGGGGCTGTTCATGAAGAAGGCGGGCTTCGCGCTGGTAGGAGCCATCATGTACACCGTGGCGCTCGTGCTGTTCATCCCGTACTTCATGTTCGTCGTGGTCGAGATGGTTCTTTCGTACATCGGCTACGCCCAGCTGCACAAGCAGGCGGCCGCGAAATAAGACACTTGGGGAGGTGCGCATGGGTTCTGCCGATGGAGAGCCGGCAGTAGGTGCCTCGGTACCTGCGGGCGGATGCTCGAAGGCAAAGGACGAGACCCTGACCGAGGAGCTGCTGCAAAAACTGCTGCAGAGCGCCTCTCCTGAGGCGTACCTGGCGGACCTCCCCTCATACGACAGGACCTTGGCGGACTACCTGGGCGAGCTGCTGAGGGAACGAGGCCTGCGGAGGTCAGAGGTCATCCGCCGCAGCGGCATCAATGCCACCTTTGGTTACCAGATATTTCAGGGAACCAGGCGACCCGGCAGGGACAACGCCCTGGCCCTGGCGATGGCCCTGGGCTGCAACCTGCGCCAGACGCAGCGCCTGCTGCGCCTGGCGGGCCTGTCCGAGCTGTGGTGCAAGGACAGGCGTGACGCCATCGTGATATTCTGCATCGCGCATGGGTCCAGCCTGCAGCGTTGCGACGAGGAGCTCTATCGACTGGGAGAGCAAACGCTGACCCACGCAGAATAGGAAATGCCGGGGGATTACGCCGAGGGACGTGCGATGGACGACGCTCAGACCATGTGTGCCATGGAGATAGACGAGTCGTACGTCGTAAGGCGCGTGCTGGCGAACCACGAGGCGGGTTCTACGGAGCTTGTGACCTCGGAGGGTGGCGAGCTCTGCGTGAGGAAGCGCATCCCCCGCGCCCTGGCGAATCCTCAGGCATGGGCGACCGCGATGCTGCTGGACTGTCCGCGCGTGGCCAAGGTGGTGCAGCTGTACGCACTTCCCGACCAGCTGGTCGTCGTGACGCAGTACGTTCCAGGCGGGTCGCTGAGCGAGGTCGTGGGTGGCGAGGGCCCGCTGGACATGCGGGCAGCCGTGGACGTGGTGCTGCAGGTGGCAGAGGCTGCCGCCGCGCTGCATGCGGTGGGGATCGTGCACAGGGACATCAAGCCCTCTAATGTAATCATGGGCGCCCGTGGGGCGGTGCTGGTCGACCTGGGCAGCGCGCGGCTGCACGACGAGTCGGCTGCCAGGGACACCACGCTGTTGGGGACCGCCGGATTCGCCGCGCCCGAGCAGTACGGGTTCGCGCAGACGGACGCCCGCTCGGACATATACTCCATCGGGCGTCTGATGGCCTACTTGGTGGAGGGTGACACCGGAGCGCGGGGTTCCACGGACGGCGCTGCGGCCGTCAACGCCACCGACCCCCTGGACGCCAAGACGTTGAGCCGGTGCTCGTCTGATGCGTATGCGGCCATTGCGCAGAGGTGCTGCGCCTTCGAGCCAAGTGCCCGATACCAGACCGACGCGGAGCTCATGTGCGCCTTGAGGGAGCTGAGGGACCAAATTGCCCTCATCGATGCGAGCGTGCCCGACGTCACTCCCAATGATGCTGTATCTTCTGACAATGCCGCGACGCCCGGCAATGCCGCGACACCCGGCAATGCCGCGTCTCCCGACAGGGCGATGGACCCTGGCAATGTCCGGGAATATGCCGAAGTGACCGAAGCGGAGACTTCGGACGGCATTGGAACGCCCAACGTGGTGAGTGCGAGCCCAAGGGCCGAAGCGATTCCGACATCTTCGGATGCCGCAACGGCAAAGACAACGGACGCGTTTGTGGCGAAAGAACCGGCCGCCAGGCGCATGACCGGACTGACAAGGTTGCGGCTACGAGCCGGTTGGGGCGAGCTACGCTTGGGCTATCGCCATGCGGCTGGCAGCCAAAGGGCGGTTGCCTGGACCTTGGGCGTCTTGGGGGCGCTTCTTGTGGCGCTGATGCTGTACTCGATGGGGTTTGCCCCCAAAGACCAGCTGGCTCAAGGGGCCCCTTGGCTGTATCCCGTGGCGTATATCACGCTGGCAGGGACGATTGCTTGGGATGGGTTTGAGCTGGTGGAATGGGCCTTGCGCTGTGGGCCCTACGAGGTGCGGAGGGGCAGGCTGCGCCGGCTGGTTGCCCGTCTGCTGAAGGTGGCCGCCATTTGCCTGGCGACACTCGTGGCGGAAGTCATTCTTGCCCTGGCGATAGGTGGCTAGCTTGGTGTCACTGCGGCGCCTGCCGGACGAGCAATACCGAACACGGTCGAACATACTATGACAGGTATGTTAGGTTTTTACAGCTTAAATCAATGGTCCTTAGCAAAAGGTATCGTTGACATGACCTCTCGTAGCTTCCCCTGCGAGTCGTCGCGGGTCCCGGCTTGCTGACGGCCGGGACCCATCTTTTTATGGTGGTGCGCTTTGGTTGCGTGCTCGTCGAGGATGCACGCTCGATGCGATGAGACGCTTGTCGCAGCAACACGCTTGCAGCGCAACGCATTTACTGCAGCAGCACGTGCTCGAAATGTCCGTCCTGGTAGATGCCGTAGCTGTGGGTGCCGTCCTTCGGGATGCCCACCGAGCCGGGGTTGAAGCACCAAATGACGGGGTGCGAGTCGCTGGGCCGGCTGACCTTCTTGTGCGTGTGGCCGTACACGATGGCGGCACCGTCGGGCAGGGTGGGCATGTGGTCCACGCTGTTGTGGATGCCCGGCCCCCACACGTGGCCATGGGTAAAGAACAGCTCGCGCCCGGAGGGGTAGTCCGCAGACGGAGCGTCCCACATGACGTCGTAGTCGGCCATGCAGGGGAAGTTCAGCACCATCTGGTCGACCTCGGCCTCGCAGTTGCCGCGCACGGCTATGACCTGTTCGGCGATGGGGTTCAGCATGGCGATGACCTCCTTCGGCGCGTAGTCGGCGGGCAGGTCGTTGCGCGGGCCGTGGTACAGAAGGTCGCCCAAAAGGACCACCCTGTCGGGCTGTTGGTCGTCGATGGCGTCCATGAGCTTGCGGCACCAGCTGGCGGCGCCGTGGATGTCGGATGCTATGAGTAGCTTCATGCGTTCCTCCCGGGTTTGGTTGCTATGGGGCTGACGGCTGACGGGTGCTTGTTCGTCCCCTATACATTTTGAGCGTTTACCTGGGGGTTTGCCCTTATCATCATGGGCAGCAAAAAATCTAACATTTTTGACTTAGATTATGTATAGAATCCAACACAGGGGGAACAATATCAAACGTAAAGCAACGCGTGGGCGGCATGGGGCCGCAGGCGCAAGGCTGCAGGCATCCGTCTGCCGTCCCGAGGCCAGCACCACGCACAAAGGAAAGGATCGCAAACCATGGGCAAGATTCTGGGAATCGACCTTGGTACCACCAACTCTGCTATGGCAGTGCTCGAGGGCGGCGAGCCTACGATCATCGTGAACGCCGAGGGCGATCGCACCACCCCGTCGGTCGTGGGCTTCCGCAAGGACGGCGACCGCATCGTCGGCAAGGCTGCAAAGAACCAGGCAGTCACAAACCCGCAGAACACCATCTTCTCGATCAAGCGCTTCATGGGCCGTCGTTACGACGAGGTCACGTCCGAGCTGAAGACCGTCCCGTACAAGGTTAAGGCCGGCACGGGCAACCGCGCAGTCGTCGAGGTCGACGGCGAGGACTTCACCCCCGAGCAGATCAGCGCCATGATTCTGTCAAAGATGAAGACCGACGCCGAGAAGTACCTGGGCGAGCCCGTCACCGACGCAGTCATCACGGTGCCCGCGTACTTCAACGACGCTCAGCGTCAGGCCACCAAGGACGCTGGCAAGATTGCTGGTCTGAACGTCAAGCGTATTGTGAACGAGCCCACCGCAGCTGCCCTGGCTTATGGCCTGGACAAGAAGAACATCGACCAGAAGGTCCTGGTGTTCGACCTGGGCGGCGGCACCTTCGACGTCTCGCTGCTGGACCTGGCGGACGGCGTGGTTGAGGTTCTGGCCACGAACGGCGACAACCACCTGGGCGGCGACGACTGGGACCAGAAGGTCATCGACTGGATGGCCAACAAGTTCCAGGAGGAGAACGGCATCGACCTGCGCAAGGACCCCATGGCCCTGCAGCGCCTGAAGGAGGCCGCGGAGAACGCAAAGAAGGAGCTGTCCTCCGCTCAGCAGGCAGACATCAACCTGCCCTTCATCACCGCTGACGCCTCCGGCCCCAAGCACCTGAACTACACGCTGACCCGCGCCGAGTTCGAGCGCATCACGCGCGACCTGCTGGAGCGCTGCAAGGCTCCTGTGACCAAGGCCCTGCACGATGCCAACCTCTCGATCTCGCAGGTCAACGAAGTCATTCTGGTCGGCGGCTCCAGCCGTATGCCCGCTGTCCAGGAGCTGGTCAAGCAGATGACCGGCAAGCAGCCGAACATGTCGGTGAACCCCGACGAGGTCGTTGCTGACGGCGCAGCCGTTCAGGGCGGCGTTCTGACGGGCGACGTCGACGGCATCCTGCTGCTGGACGTGACTCCTCTGTCCCTGGGCGTCGAGACCATGGGCGGCGTCATGACCAAGATGATCGACCGCAACACCACGATCCCGACCTCCAAGACCGAGGTCTACTCCACGGCCGCCGACAACCAGACGTCCGTCGAGATCAACGTCCTGCAGGGCGAGCGCGAGATGGCGCGCGACAACAAGTCTCTGGGCAAGTTCCAGCTGACCGGCATCCCCGCCGCTCCACGTGGCGTGCCTCAGATTGAGGTTACCTTCGACATCGACGCCAACGGCATCGTGAAGGTCACCGCAAAGGACAAGGCCACCGGCAAGTCCCAGCAGATTACCATCTCTGGCTCTACGGCGCTTTCGGACGACGAGGTCGACCGCATGGTCAAGGACGCCGAGTCCCACGCCGAGGAGGACAAGAAGCACAAGGACGAGATCGAGGTCCGCAACCAGGCCGACTCCCTCGTGTACGGCACCGAGCAGACGCTGAAGGACCTGGGCGACAAGGTTCCCGCCGACGTGAAGAAGGAGGTCGAGGACGCGGTCGCCGAGACCAAGAAGGCCCTCGACGGCACGGACACCGACGCCATCAAGGCTGCCAGCGAGAAGCTGCAGGAGGCTGGCCACAAGCTGGCAAAGATCGTCTACTCCAACACCGACTCGCAGGCTCAGTCCGCAGGCAGCCAGCCTAGCGGCTCCTCCAACGGTGGCGACGACGTGGTCGACGCCGACTACGAGGTCGTGGACGACGACAAGAACAAGGAAAACAAGTAGTCGGTAGCGGGTGAATAGAATGTTCCGCAACGACAAGAAGACACAGAAGGGGGCGGCCGCGAAGGCCGCCCCTGGCCAGGCACCCAAGGAGGGCGAAGTGAAGGTTCCCATCGAGACCGATGACGCCACGGCGGACGTGGCCGACGGCACGGCCCAGCAGGCAAAGCCTGCTGCAGACCAGAAGGACCAGGAGCTTTCGCCCGAGGAGGAGCAGCGCCTGACCGAGGAGGCCATCCGTCGCGGCGAAGAGGCCGCGGACGACGACCTGAAGGCTGACGCCGAGAGGCTGCGCGCGGAGCGCGACGAGCTGCAGAAGAAGTACGACTCGGTCGCGGACGACATCGCAGCCGCAAAGAAGGAGGCCGCGGAAGCGGTCGACAGGCTGACGCGCACCACCGCGGAGTGGCAGAACTTCCGCCGCCGCACTGCGCAGGAGCGTGAGCGTGAGCGCGAGCGTGCGGCCGAGAAGCTGGTGCTGAGCCTGCTGCCCGTGATCGACGACATGGAGCGCGCCATCGACCACGCCAACAGCACGGCGGGCGACAACGAGCAGCTGAAGCAGTTCGTGGAGGGCATCGACCAGGTGCACGCAAAGATGGTGTCCACCCTGCAGAAGCAGGGCGTCGAGGTCATAGACCCTGCTGGCCAGCCCTTCGACCCGAACGCCCATCAGGCGGTCGGCCGGACCGAAAACAAGGACGTCTACGACGAGACGGTGGACCAGGTGTACCAGAAGGGCTACCGCATGGGCGGCAAGGTCATCAGGTCCGCCATGGTCACGGTGACCTACGGAGGCCCGAAGAGGCCGGCACCGGAAGCCAAGGACAAGGCGGACGCCAAGTCCTCGGATGACGGCGGCGCGCCCCAGAAGGACGCAGGCTCCGCGAACTCGACGGATGCCCAGTAATATCAGGCGACGCGCCCGGGTCCTCGCGGCTCGGGCGCACTCATAAGAAAGGGGCGAACTTATTTCATGGCAACGAAGCGCAACTACTACGACGTCTTGGGCGTGAAGCGCGATGCGTCTGACGACGAGATAAGGCGCGCGTTCCGTAAGCTTGCCGCAAAGTATCACCCCGACGCAGGTGGAGACGAAAAGAAGTTCAAGGAGATCAGCGAGGCCTACACCACGCTGAGCAACCCCGAGAAGCGCAAGGAGTACGACCAGCTGCTGATGTTCGGCGGCATCCCCGGTGCCGACTTCGGTGGCTCCGGCGGCCGCAACCGCACGTACACCTACAGCAACGTGGGCGACGTCGACTGGAGCGAACTGTTCAACAACGTCCGCGGCGCCGGTGGCGAGGGCTTCGGCGGGTTTGACTTCTCATCCATCTTTGGCGGGGGTGGCCCTGGCGCCCGTGCCAACCGGCCCCAGCGCGGAGGCGACCTGACCACGACCATCCAGGTCACGGCGCAGGAGGCCTTCACGGGGGCCACGCGCAAGGTCACCTATCGCGTCCCCTCCACGGGCGAGACCCAGACCATCACGGTAAAGATCCCCGCCGGTGCGGTGGATGGCGGCAAGCTGCGCTACCACGGCCGCGGCGAGCCGGGCATCAACGGCGGCGAGCGCGGCGACCTGGTCATCGTGACCAGCGTGGCCGAGCACCCGCTGTTCAAGCGCGACGGCGCGGACGTGCGCATGGAACTGCCCGTCTCGATGTACGAGGCGGCGCTGGGCGCCACGGTGGAGGTTCCCACCCCCAAGGGCGAGAACGTCCGCCTGAAGATTCCTGCCGGAACGCAGGACGGGAAGATCTTCCGCTTCCGCGACCTGGGCGCTCCGGACGTGAAGCACAAGGGTCGCATGGGCGCCCTGTACGTGAAGATTCGCGTGAAGGTGCCCACCTCGCTCTCGACGAAGGAGCGCGAGGCGCTTGAGGCGTTGCGCGCCCAGGACCAGCGTGCCTACAGAAGGGACGTGGACCGCTATGAGTAACGTCCCGGGCGGGCAAGACGAGGACGGCCGCAACAAGCCGTTGTACATGATTAGCGTGGCCGCGGAGCTGACGGGCATGCACCCGCAGACCCTGCGCGTGTACGAGCAGAAGGGGCTCGTCACGCCGGGGCGCTCGCGGGGCAACACCCGCCTGTACTCCCAGGCCGACATCGACAGGTTGAACCTCATCAGCAAGCTGACCGACGAGGGCATCAACCTGGCGGGGGTCGTGCGCATCCTGGACATGCGAGAGCGTGCCATGAAGCGCGACCAAGAGATAGACGAGCTCAGGCACCGCGTGCGTGAGCTCGAGGACGAAATACACGAGCTCCGCATGCGCGAGCGCATCACCGCGCTGGCGCGCTACGACGGAGCGGGTCCCGAGCAGGTCATGAAGGGCCTGCTGAACGGGTCGTTCGGCCAGTCCGACGACGCGGGCGGGACTCAATAGCGTCACACACGAAAGGAGCGACGCATGAACATCAACAAGTGGGCAGTAACCGCACAAGAGGCGCTGCAGTCTGCGCTCGGCGTCGCGAGCGACGCCGATGCCAGCATGGTGGAGCCCATCCACCTGCTGAAGGCACTTCTTGCCTCGGGCGAGCGCAACATCAGTGCCATCATCGAGCGCGTGGGGGCAGATCCCAAGGCCATCGAGGCGGAGGTCGACTCTGCCATCGCGCATGCACCGAAGGTATCTGGCTCTGACACCCAGATGGGCATGAGCACCGACTTCCTGAAGGTGGCCAACGCCGCCGAGAAGCTGGCTGCAAAGATGGGCGACTCCTATGTCACGAGCGAGCACCTGCTGTGCGCCCTTGCTGACGACCGCACGGCCGCCGGCAGCGCGCTGAAGGCGGCGGGCGTCTCGGGCAGGCGCGTGCAGGAGGCCTATGCCGAGCTGCGCGGCGACGAGCACGTGACCTCTCAGGACGCGAAGCCCCAGCTGGAGGCCCTGCAGCAGTACGGCCGCAACATCACCGACCTGGCGCGCCAGGGCAAGCTGGACCCCGTCATCGGCCGTATCGAGGAGATTCGCCGCACCATCCAGGTGCTGAGCCGCCGCACGAAGAACAACCCCGTGCTCATCGGCGAGCCTGGCGTGGGCAAGACCGCCATCGTGGAGGGCCTTGCCGAGCGCATCGCCTCGGGCGACGTGCCCTCCACCATCAGGGACAAGGAAGTCGTCGAGCTTGACATGAGCGCCCTCGTGGCCGGTGCCAAGTACCGCGGCGAGTTCGAGGACCGTCTGAAGAGCGTGCTGAAGGAGGTCCAGAAGGCCAACGGCAGGATTATCCTGTTCATCGACGAGCTGCACACCATCGTGGGCGCGGGTGCCACCGAGGGCTCCATGGACGCCGGCAACATCCTGAAGCCCGCCCTGGCCCGTGGCGAGCTGCACATGATCGGTGCCACCACCCTGGACGAGTACCACAAGTACATCGAGAAGGACCAGGCGCTGGCCCGTCGTTTCCAGCCTGTCATGGTGGGCGAGCCCTCCGTCGAGGAGACCATCTCGATCCTGCGTGGCATCAAGGACAAGTACGAGCAGCACCACCGTGTGCGCATAACCGACGCTGCCCTGGTGTCCGCCGCCGACCTCAGCAACCGCTACATCAGCGACCGCTTTCTGCCTGACAAGGCCATCGACCTGGTGGACGAGGCCGCCAGCCGTCTGCGCATGGAGTTGGACTCCATGCCGGCCGACATCGATGCCGTCGAGCGCGACCTGACGCAGAAGCAGATCGAGGAGCAGGCCCTCATGAAGGAGGACGACGACGCCTCGAAGGAGCGCCTGGTGAAGCTCCGCAAGGAGATCGCCACCACGCGCGAGAAGCTTGATGGCATGAAGGCCAAGTGGCAGAACGAGAAGAGCGCCATCGACCGCGTCCAGGACCTGAAGAGCCAGATCGAGGACGCCAAGACCGAGATGGAGCGCGTCACCCGCGAGGGCGACCTGGCCCGCGCGTCCGAGCTGCGCTACTCCACGATCCCGAACCTGCAGAAGCAGTACCAGGAGGCCGAGAAGGCGCTCGACTCAAAGAAGGAGGAGGGTGGCCTGCTGAAGGAGGAGGTCACCAGCGAGGAGATCGCCGAGGTCGTGAGCTCTTGGACCGGCGTCCCTGTGGCAAAGATGATGCAGGGCGAGATGGACAAGCTCAAGAACCTGGAAACCGAGCTGCACAAGCGCGTCGTTGGCCAGAACGAGGCCGTCTCGGCCGTGGCCGCCGCCGTGCGCCGCAGCAGGGCCGGGCTCTCTGACCCCAACCGTCCCATCGGCAGCTTCTTCTTCCTAGGCCCCACCGGCGTGGGCAAGACCGAGCTGGCAAAGGCCCTGGCGGAGTGCCTGTTCGACGACGAGCGTGCGCTGATTCGTATCGACATGTCCGAGTACATGGAGAAGTTCAGCGTCCAGCGACTCATCGGCGCACCTCCTGGATACGTGGGCTACGACGAGGGTGGCCAGCTGACCGAGGCCGTGCGCAGGCGCCCGTACTCGGTCATCCTGCTGGACGAGATGGAGAAGGCGCATCCCGACGTCTTTAACATCCTGCTGCAGGTGCTGGACGACGGTCGCCTGACCGACGGCCAGGGTCGTGTGGTCAGCTTCAAGAACACGATCATCATCATGACCAGCAACGTCGGCTCGCAGTACATCGCCTCCGCCAACGCGAAGAGCGACCCCGCCGAGGTCCAGCGCAAGGTTAACGAGGCCCTGCGCAAGACCTTCAAGCCGGAGTTCCTGAACCGTATCGACGACGTCGTGGTGTTCCATCCGCTGGGCCTCGACGACATCGAGAAGATCGTGGACATCCAGCTGGGCGACGTCCGCAAGCGTCTGGGCAAGGAGCGCATCAAGCTGGAGCTCACCGGCGAGGCTGTCAGCTCCCTGGCTATCGACGGTCTGGACCCCGTGTACGGTGCCCGTCCGCTGAAGCGCCTGATCCAGCGTCAGGTCGTGGACAAAGTGGCGAACCTCATCATCGACGGCAAGCTGCACGAGGGCGACACGGTGCAGGTGGACGTGGCTCCCGATGGCATGGGCCTGGAGGCCCACCGCGTCGAGCGTCCGGACGAGAAGGACGAGTCCGCCGAGGACGCGCCCGTCGAGCCCGACGACGTGGAGTAAGCCGCGCGACCTCGCGGCGGAAAACCCACAGCGAGAGCACCGCGGCGCGGCGTCGTAGCATGAAAACATGCTGCTTGGGCGGCATCCCTTGACTGGGGTGCCGCCCTTTTTGTTTTGTCCTGCCGTCCTGTCCCGGCATGCCGCCCGGATGTGCCGTCCTCCACGCATCGTCATGATGTGACGCCCCGATGTGCCGCTCCCACGCTCCGCCCGATGCGCAAACCTGGTCGCTGTAGCACTCCGTGCGCAAAGCTGTCTGCCGCGGGTACCCGCACCCGCCAGGTTTGCGCAGGCATGCGAGGCGTGCTTGGGAGCTCAGGATAAAACCCCAGGTAGAAGGCCTACCATCAACGCGTCCCCGACCGGCTGCTGCGCCTTGTGCGCAAAGCTGTCTGCCGTGGGTACCCGCACCCGCCAGGTTTGCGCACTCGAGTGCAGAGTCGGCAGGTCTGGGTACTCACTAGTCGGACCCCTGTCAGGAAATCTGCAAGGGTGCCAGCCGTGGGTACTCACCCCTCGGATCCCTGTCAGGTTTACCTGTGGGAGTTGGGGGTCTGAGTGCCCAAGCCTGGCTGGTCTATGCTCCGAACGGCGAGAAGCCCAGAAGAATGGGCGTCCGATTCGCCCCGTGGGGTTCCGGGGGTGCAGAGTCGCCTGCTATGGGTGCCCCCACCTGGTTGGTTTGTATCGCCGGGCGCAGAACCCCTGGAGAGTCCGCGCTTCTCGACGTGAGATGGGTGGAGGTGGGTGACCGGAGGCAATCGGGAATTGCGTTAGCCGAGTTGACATGTCCGAGTTAGCGCGCCCGAGTTAGCACGGCCGAGCTGACACTTCAGAGTTGGTACGCACGACTTGGTGCGCGGTCGGATGGATGGACGGTTTGTCGAGTAGCAAATGCCCCGAAAGCAGTGAAAGCCGGCAAGTGTGGGGAAATTGACAGGCCGCCCGTTCGCTGAACAGAAGATGCCGACTATGGAAAACCGACTAGACTTTTTTGAAATCCGTCTTACGAATTGCCACGATGGTCTGGTCGGAGGTTTTTGCAAGTGGTGCTGTTCAGGATCGGTGCTGTTCAAAAGGAGTGTGAGCGGTGTGAGCGAAGCCAAGCGATTTCGCGTTTCGTCCGGGTCCGAAGAGGGCTCCGCTGAGCATCGCTCCTTGGCGAACGACACCATTCATCACCATCACGTGGCGCGTCATGTGCGGCCCGCTGACCTGAAGGCATTCGAGGAGGATGACTCTGACGAGATTGGCGACGGGGCTGATGCCGCTTCGGAGGTAGATGCCGCTTCGTTCGAAGGAGTCGCGACGGTCGATGCCAACGTATCCGTTGACCGGACGGCTTCGAATGAATCCAAACGCGAAACTGTGGACGTAGTATCTCCAGATGCGGAAGCCCCGAATGAGGAAGCCTCGGACGTGAATGCGACGGAGCCGGAAGCCGCGAATGCGTTCGGGCAAGATGTCTCAGACGAATATCTTGAAGAGGCCGCCCCGACCGACGCTGCGACTGAAGACACAGATGACGCTGCGGACGATGCCGCGGGAGGTGCTGCAACCGATGCCGCGGCCGACGCTGCGAGAGGCGCCGCGGTCGACGCCGATGCTTCGGCTGCAACGGAAGAGCCCGCAACGGAAGGCGAGCCCCCAATGGGTGAGCAAGCCGCGACCTGGCCCGCGCCCGCGGCGCAGGACGCAGCGCCCCAGCAGTACGAGCCCGTGATGCCTGGTGCCCTGGAGGACGACCCCGACATTGGCGACGAGTCCACCTCGGCGGAGGGCTACGACGGCCCCTCGGAGGGGCTGCAGAAGCTGGCCCAGAACCGCATGGCGCCCGTCGTGGGGCAGCGTCGCTCTAGCGACGTGCGCTGGCAGGACGTGCATCCGCGCACTCCCGGAAAGAAGCGCGAGCTCAAGCACACCCGCGGCTGGTTCCAGGCGGTTGTGGTATGCATCGTGATGGCCGTGATCGTGGGCGTGGTCGTTGCGGGCGTCACCTATCACCTGGAGCTGTGGGGCGGGAAGACCGTCCCCTCGGTCGTGGGCCTCGTGAGCTCGAACGCCCAGGCGAAGCTGAGCCAGAAGGGCCTCAACGCACAGATAACCTATGTGGCCTCGGACGACGGAAACGACCGCGTGATCTCGGTCGATCCGGGCGCGGGGTCTCGCGTGGACGACGGCGCCACGGTCACGCTGACCGTGGGCCAAAGCCGCATGGTGCCCACGGTGGTGGGGACCAACGTGCAGGATGCGCGCCAGGCCCTGTCTGACGCTGGGGCCACGAACGTGAAGCTGACCTACACCAACTCCAGCGAAGCCGAGGGCACCGTGCTGTCGGTGACGCCCAGCGAGGGGGCCACGTTCGTCAGCAGCGACCTCATCACCCTGACGGTGGCACAGCTGCCCGTGGTGCCCGACGTGGTCGGGCGCAGCTCTGCGGACGCGCTGAAGGTGCTGCAGGACGCAGGGCTCACGCCCACGGTCGTGTACTCCAGCGAGGGCAGCCACCAGAAGGGCTATGTCGAGAGCACCACGCCCTCCGCGGGCTCGCGGGCGGACGCCCAGGGCTCGGTCAAGGTCACGATCATGAGCCCCCTGCCTGCCGACGTCTACCACGTGGCCGACTACTACAGCGCGCTCCCGCAGGCGCTGAGCTACTTCCTTGCTCAGAAGGGCTACTCGGCGGCGGTGGGCTACCTGGACAGCGCTGGCAAGCTTGTTGAGAGGTTGGACTCCACGGACGGCAGCACCGTCCTGGTGAGCTCTACGCCCTGGAGTGCCAGCGCGGACCAGGGCAGCTCCGCGGTCACCGATCTTCTGGGCCAGGGCAGCGCCATGGATGGGCTGGGGGTGCGCCTGAGCCTGGGGGCCGCGACGGCACCGCAGCTGGGGGCCACGGTCGGCGCGGTGGATCGCGTGATTCAGCTGTGCGGTCTCTCAGGTGGCACCGAGACGGTCAACCAGCAGAACGCCACACTGCCCAGCAATTCCGCGGCGCGTGGCAAGGAGTTCTATTGCACGTACGGCGAGTCCGGAGACAACGCCTGGTGCGTGCTGGCATACGTGAACGACCAGAAAAAGACGCAGGCCGAGGTGGTCTACGCTCCAAAGGCGCTGTTCGATGCCATGGACGCCTCCGCCGAGGGCGGCAGCAAGGCCAGCTTCGTGGCGAATGCGCTGCTGGGGTAATGGCCAGGCGCCGGATGTGGTTTGACGCGAACTGACGCGATGACGCGGTCTGACGTGGTGACGCAATCTGGTGTGATGACGCGGTCTGACGTTATTTGGCCGGCACATGCGATAGGACTACAGCCGCGGTGCGAATGCCACGGCGACCAGACGGGAGCGATGGCATTGAGCGACGAATCAAGCCAGGAGGACAAGAAGAACATGCAGGTAGAGCCGTCGAGCGACCAACAACCTACCGACGGGGCGCCCGCGGGCGCGGTGTCGGGAAGGCGCATGCCTGAGGTGTCATCACCGACCCACCAGACCGCGCATGCCCATGCGAAGCCCGCGGCGCAAAAGCGCCCGAGGATTTCGCCCGAGGACGCGCCCTTCTTGCGCGCGGAAAACGAGGACGACGACGGCTATGACCCGTACTCGGACCGCTTGCCACATCCCGAGCCGCTGTTCGAGCGCGACCCCTGGGACTAACCCGGGGGTCTCTGCATGGGTGTAGCTCTGTGCATGAGGCTGGCAGAGGCTGGTACTTTGCCTGCCAGCCGGTACGCTAGCCCAGCGGCTAGCCCAGCGAGATGCGCAGGATGATGATGAACGCGACGATGAGGAAGGCCACCACACCTACGGTGATGGCGCGGGAGCGAATCTGCTGCTCGCGCTCGCGCGACGAGAAGATCTGGCGCTTGCCCTTGGGAATCTCCAGGTACTGGCCGTAATGCAGGTCGCGCTGCAGCTTGCCCATGTCGGCGCGGGAGCGGCGGTAGCCCAGGCCGCTCAGGGGGGTGTTTCCGCCCACGGCCACGTTGGAGTCATGGGCAAAGCCTACCGAGTAGGTCTCGTCCTGCTCCATGTCGTTGATGGCCTCCTGCGTCTTGCGCGGGCGCGGCTGCCTGATGTAGGGGGTGTGCCTGCCGGAATAGCCGGTGGGACGGGGCATGGGAACCTCGCCGGTGCCACCGAACTCGCGGGCCTTGCCGCGGGGAATTGGCTTGCCGACCCCCGTGGACTCCAGACCCTTGCTCGTAGGGACGTCCTCGCGGCCATCCGAGGCCGACTTTGATGACGTATAGGTGATGTCGTTGTCGTCCATGAGGGCGCCTCCGAACGCTGAGGTGAAATTGCCTTCCCATCATAGCCGTATCGGCTGGGCGCGGCGAGCTTGCCACAAACATGATGCAAGTTGGCACCAACCTGCCCGAAGCCTGTGCGGGGCGCGGGTGGGTGGTGGGGCGGCGACGAGCGCGGAGCGAAGGGCCTGTCCATGCGCCGCGACCATACCCCAAACTGCGGTTTACCAGTCCTTCTTGCAAAACCTACATCATATAGACTTAGATTTACTAAGCCAAATAAACTAAGAAAATCTTGCTATGCATGTATAAAACAATCTCCCCTGGGCATATATAACAGCGAACGAAAGAGGCGCCCGAGCAAGGCGGGGCACCTCACCCACAAGCTGTAAGGAGTGATTCATTATGGCAATGGTTCCGTATGATCGTTATGACAGGGCTCTTCGCAGGGCTGCATGGCCGTTCAGCAACTTCTTCGATGATGACTTCTTCGCACCGCTGGCCACGGTCGACGGTGACGCCGCGTTCAAGATGGACGTCGAGGACGCCGGCGACAAGTACGTCGTTAGCGCTCACCTTCCCGGCGTAAAGCGCGAGGAGATCGACGTCGAGCTGAACGAGGGCCGTCTGTCCATCAGCGTGGACAAGAAGGAGTCCGATGAGGAGAAGCAGAAGAACTACCTGCACAAGGAGACCGGCGAGTGGCAGGCTTCCCGTGGCGTCTATCTGAAGGACGCTGCGGCCGAGGGTGTCACTGCAAAGCTGGAGAACGGCGTTTTGACGGTCA
>JAQXQO010000112.1 GCA_029101205.1 Coriobacteriales bacterium
CAGGCAGCGCAGCAGCGAGGACTTGCCTGCGCCGGACGGTCCTATGAGCGACACGACCTCGCCCTGGTGGATGTCCAGGCTGATGCCGCGCAGGACCTCCTTCTGGCCGAACGACTTGTGGGCACCCTCCAGGTGCACGGCCAGCTGGCTGCCTTGGGTGGGGTTGGCCTCGCACGCGGTGGCGGTCTTCGTCTGGGTCATCGTTTCCTCGCTAGTCATGGTAGTAGGCCATCTTCTTCTCGAGCTTGCGCAGGATGAACTCGATCACCAGGCAGGTGACCCAGTAAATAAGGGCGGCTATGGCAAAGGGCACCATACTGCGCTGGCTGGCCACCAGGGCGCGGCCGGCGGTGAACATCTCGGCCACGCCGATCGAGAAGGCCAGCGACGTGTCCTTCACCAGCGTGACGACCTCGTTGCCCATTGCGGGCAGGATGCGCTTCCAGACCTGCGGCAGGATGATGCGGAAGAACGTCTGGCCCTTGGAGTAGCCCAGCACCTGCGCGGCCTCGTACTGGCCCTGGGGCATGCTCTGGATGCCCGAGCGGTAGATCTCGGCGAAGTAGGCCGCGTAGTTCACGATGAAGGCGATGATGCAGGCCGTGAACATGTACGACGGCGCCGTCGTGATGCCAAACACGTAGTACGGGGCAAAGAAGACCGCAAACATCTGCAGCATCAGCGGCGTTCCGCGCATGAGCGAGATGTATATGGCCATGAGCCACGACAGTGGCTTGAACTTCGACAGCCTGCCCAGCGCCACCAGGATGCCCAGCGGCACCGCGCCCAGCAGGGTCAAGAAGAACACCTGCAGGGTCACCACATAGCCCTGCAGGAGCATGGTCGTCATAGTCTGAATACCCACGAGTCAGTCCGTTTCGTCTGGTTGGAATGGCGTTTGGCGCGCGACGCGCGCCCACATGGAAGGGCGCCCCGTCGGGGCGCCCATGAAGGCCGATTTAGGAGTTGGCCTTTGGCAGCTCCCACAGGTCGTACGAGACGCCCTGGTCGGCGTACTTCTCGCACAGCGACTTCACCGTGCCGTCGGCGTCCAGGGCCTGGAGGTCCTTCTCGACCGCTGCGGCAAGGGCCTTGCCGGTGTCGGTCTTTGCGAAGCCCACGGCAAAGTTCTCGGAGTTCAGAGACTCGTCCAGGATGGTGAACTCGTCGGTCTTGCTGCCGATGTTGTACACGGCCACGGGGTAGTCGACGGCGATGGCGTCGACCGAGCCCTGCTCCAGCATCATGAAGGCGGTGTTGTAGTTGTCAATGGTCTGCAGCTGGGAGAAGGTCTGGGCCAGGTCGTACTGCGAGCCGCCGTCGCTCAAGAGCTCCAGGGCCGCGGAGTCGGTCTGGGTGACGACGTTCTTGCCGGCGAGGCCCTTCAGGTCGGTGATGCCGCCGCCCGCCTTCACCACGATGACCTGGCGGTTCTGCATGTAGGGGTCGGTGAACGTGTAGTCGTTCTCGCGGCCCTCGACCGTGAAGCCGTTCCAGATGCAGGTGATCTGGCCGCTGTTCAGCAGGGCGTCCTTCGCGTCCCACGAGATGGGCTTGGGCGTGTAGGTCCAGCCCTCCTTCTGGCATACGGCCTGGGCCAGGTCCAGGTCGAAGCCGGTGTACTGGCCGTCGTCGCCCACGTAGCCGTAGGGCGGGAACTCCTGGTCGAAGCCCACGATGAAGTTGCCGTCGAAGCCGTCGATGCTGGTGGAGCCGGTCGACGCGCTGCTGGTGGAGCTGGAGCCGCTGGCGCTGCCGGTGCTGCTGGAGCCGCAGCCAGCCAGGCCCAACATGGCGCCTGTGCCAAAGAGCGCGGCGCTGGCGGCCAGGAACTGGCGCCTGTTCATCTGCATGTGATCCGTCCTCATGTGTACTCCCCTCGGCACGGCAGGGACCGTGCTCGCCCGTGGTTCCCGCCGCTGCACGGTGGGACCTGTTGGCCTGCAATGAAGATGCTTCTCACTTTAGCGTGGTGGAGTGGCCGCACGGGGCAAGAAGGGCAGGTGTTCGTCGGGCGTTAACATAGGAACTGAAATTTTCGGGCGGGCCAGGCGTCAGGAGGCCTGCGCATCGGGTTGGGCCGCAGGGCTGGTCTCGAAATGCACGGAGTCCAGCTGGGGCACGTGGACGCGGATGAGGTCTTCCACCTGGCGGCGCTGCGACTGCGTCAGGTCCTGCGAGGTCGTCACGTGGGCTACCACCTGGGTGTCCAAGGAATCCTGCTTGGCGTCGTAGGAGTCCTGCTCGCCGATGCGGTAGTCGGTGACCTCGGGGCAGATGGCCTGCAGCTCCTGCGTGGTCAGCTTCGTGGCGTACTGGTCTTCTTGATCAAAGACGGCGCCGCCGTTCTGGCTCATCGTCTGGGCCACCACCTCGGCGGTCGTCAGGCCGCAGGGGATCAGAAATATAAGAGTGCCCACCACCAGGCGACGGCGCATCTTCTGCGCGTGCAGCTGCAGCGCCAGGCGCTGCTGGTCGCTCAGCTGGTCTCCCGCCGCGTCGGTCACGTGAAGGGGCACCCGCAGCAGCATGAACACCACCTCGGCCGAAAGGGCGATGAACACCACGTTCAGCAGGAACTCGTAGAAGGCGTTCAGGAAGGTTCCCAGGTTGCGCATGGCGATGCCGTAGCCGGATGCGCACAGGGGAGGCATCAGTGCGGTTGCCACCGCCACGCCGGCTATCAGGGTGGACGGCTCCTCCTTGCGCGAGTTGCCGATGCCGCCGGCGAAGCCTCCTGCCAGGGCAATGAGCACGTCCCAGATGGTGGGGCTGGAGTTGGTCAGAAGCTCGCTGGTCTCGTTCGACAGGGGCGATATCAAGAAGTACAGCGTCGAGGTCGCCAGGCAGATGGCTATCTGCATCAGGAGCCCCAGGAGTGAGTCCTTCAGGAAGTGCGCGTCCGCGGTGGCGATGGAGTAGGCGATGGCCAGGACCGACCCCATGAGCGGGCAGATCAGCATGGCACCCACGATGGCCTCGGTGGAGTTCACGTTCAGGCCGATGGACGCTATGAGCATGGCCACGATCAGGATGCACAGGTGGATGCCGTTGATGCGGGCGCCGTCCACGATGCGCTTGTGGATGGTCGAGAAGCTGGCACGCCCGTCTCGCAGGTTGAAGAACGAGCGGATGGTGCGGCGGGCGTCAGCCGGGTCATCGGCGGGGTGGGATTGGGATGACTGCTTGGCCGCGGAAGGGGTGCCCGCACGAGAGCCCGCGGCGTGCATGACGGAGCCGTGGCTGCCCTTTGGGGCGTGGTGGTGCGTGCGGTGCCTGCGGCTGGCGGAGCCGGAGGGCTTGCTGTCGCGGCTTTCGGCGTCGCCGGAGCCGTGCGTGTTGCCGCCGGTGCCGTGAGCTTTGCCGCCGGTGCCGTGCCTGGGACTTTCGTGCTCGCTGTCTTCGCTTTCCCGTGATTGCATCTGTGTCACCTCGCAGGGTGTATACCCAGCAAGGGGACGGCAAGACCGTCGGGAGCGTTTTCGGTCGGGCAGCGTGTCGAACGTGAGGCTTGGGATTCGACGGCGGCGGGCTTGGCGTGCCTAGCGCAGGCTCGGGAAGCCCAGCTGCCGCAGCGCCTCGTACAGAACGATGGCGACCGAGTTCGACAGGTTCAACGAGGCCACCTCCACGGAGCGCGGGTCGACGAAGTTTCCGCAGACGTCGCGCTGCAGCTCGGGGTGCAGCTGCTCGTGGCTGCGATGCCATGCGGGTGCGTTCGGCAGCGAGTCGTCGCGCAGCATGGGGATGCGCTCGGTCAGGCCGGGGTGCTCCTCCAGCAGCTGCCGGCTGAGCCCGGTGCTCTCCTTGCCGAACACCAGGTAGTCCCCGTCCGCGTAGCGCGCCTGGGCGTAGGTCCGCGTGCCCGCCTTCGTCAGGAGGTGTACGCAGGGGCGCGGGAGCGCCTGCGTGGCGGTGGTGGGGCGGGTGCTGCCTGTGGCGGGAGCGAGGCGCAGGTTGCCCGTGGTGGTGTGCAGGTTGTCCGCAGCGGTGTCGGTGCGCAGGTTGCCAGCGGCAGCGGCGTCAGGCGTGGCTTCCAGCTCCGGCCGTTGGATATTGCTGGGGCTAGCTGGCTCTGCTCCGTCTTCGGTCGTCGACGGATGGGTGGCGACAAGCTGGAGCGCTTCTTGCGCTCGAGGGTTCTGGCGGAGAAACTCGTCCCATGAGTCGTAGGTCCGCAGGTCCAGGTCGCCCCAGTACGCCAGACCGGCACGGCGCAGAGACTTCTGGTCCAGCTGGAAGCCCAGCGGTCCCACAAGGTGCAGCCGCGCTCCGGTGAGCACGCAGGTGCGTCCGATGTTTCCGGTGTTCG
>JAQXQO010000113.1 GCA_029101205.1 Coriobacteriales bacterium
TTTCCGGGTCTGGGCACCGCGGCCGTGGAATCTCCGGGTCTGGGCGCCGGCATCGCCAGGTCTGGGCGGAAGGGGCGGGGCTATCGACGGGTCTGGGCGGCGGCATCGACAGGTCTGGGCGCCGGGCCCGTGGGATCTCCAGGTGTGGGCGGCGGCATCGCCAGGTCGGGGTGACGAGGTGGTGGCTATCGCGCGGTCAGGGCGACCGGTAACCCGGGCGCCCCCCCTGCCCGGTCTGTCGGTCGCATTCATGCAGTGAGAGGCACAGATTCGGACGTTTTCACAAGGAAAAACGTACCGAACTGTGCCTCTCACGGTAAATGCGGTCTGCGACGTTGTCGCAGTGTGGCTACTTCACGTCAGCCTTGGCGCCTACTTCACGCCAGCCTTGCGCTGGGCGTTGGCGATGGCCTGCAGCTGGGCGCTCGAGAGGTGGATGCGCCCCTCTCCCCTGCCGTAGGTCTTGCCGTCGCTGGGGTCGCCCGTGTCGCCGTAAGCGCCCGTGCTGCCATAGGCGGCAGCGTCAGACGAGCTCTGCACTCCGTACGCGGCGTACGCGCCGGCGGCATCGTGGCCCTCGTTCACCACGGAGTCCTCCAGCTCGCCGGGACGGCACAGGTGCATGTGCGCGGGCGGCACCAGGCTGTCCAGCGGGTCGTTGTCGTTCTTCAGGACGAACTTCGCGTTCGGGTCGCCGGCCTCCTGGGCCTGCTTGAAGTTCTCCTTCGCGACCGAGATCATCAGCTTGATGCGGTTCAGCTGGTTCACCTCGGAGGCGCCGGGGTCGTAGTCCACGGCCACGATGTTGCTCTCGTGGTGCATCTGACGCAGGCGCTTGATGACCGACTTGCCCACGACGTGGTTGGGCAGGCAGGCGAACGGCGAGCACATGATGATGTTGGGCGTTCCCGTGTTGATGAGGTCCACCATCTCGGCCGTCAGCAGCCAGCCCTCTCCCATGGTGTTGCACAGCGACAGGACCTGCTTCGCCTCGGCGGCCAGCTGCGCGATGTGCGCGTACGGCTCGAAGCGCTGGCTGTGGCGCAGCATGTCGTTGATGGGCTCGCGCAGGCCCTCGACCAGCTTTATGCCGGCCTCGTGGGTCATCCTGCTGGTGGCCTTGGTGCCCAGCTCGTCGTTCATGTTTATGGCGTTGGACAGGCCAAACAGGAAGAAGTCCACCAGACCGGGGACGTTGGCCTCGCAGCCCTCGCTCTCGATCACGCGCACGACCTGGTTGTTGGCCGTGGGGTGGAACTTCACCAGGATCTCGCCCACCACGCCCACGCGCGGCTTCGAGCGGTCGTTCACCAGCGGCAGGGTGTCGAACGCGTCGACCGTGTCCTGGCACAGGCGATAGAAGCTCTTTGCCGTGGCGCGCGGCAGCTCCATCTGGCCGCGACGCATGAACGTGTCGTACATGACGTCGGCGGAGCCCTTCTGGGCCTCGTACGGGCGCACGCGATACGTGCACTGCATCAGCAGGTCACCGTACAGCAGCGCATAGACGACCTTCGTCAGCATGGGCAGGTTGCGCAGCGGCTTGAAGCCGGGGTTGTCCTCGTCCAGGCCGCTGGCGGCGGAGAGCGAGATCACGGGGATGTCGCCGTGGCCGGAGTCCTTCAGCGCCTTGCGGATAAGGGCAATGTAGTTCGTGGCTCGACAGCCACCGCCTGTCTGGGTGATAAGGACGGCCGTGCGCTTGAGGTCGTACTTGCCGGACAGGACGGCCTCCATCAGCTGGCCCGTCACCAGGATGGACGGGTAGCAGATGTCGTTGTTCACGTACTTCAGGCCCGTGTCCACGGCGACGTGGTCGACGGAGGGCAGCAGCACGATGTTGTAGCCCACGCTGCGCAGTATGGGCTCCACCAGGTCGAAGTGCACGGGGGACATCTGCGGGCACAGGATGGTATAGCCCTCTGCCTGCATCTCCTTCGTGTAGCGGACCTTCTTGAACGCAGCGCTGGCGGCCTTGCGATACACCGGCGTGCGACGCGAGAGGTCGGTGTGGCGGATCTTCTCAAGCGAGCCATCGGCGTAGTGCACGCCCTCGGGCGCGACCTCGGCGACCTCCCCCTTGGCGGTCTCGCGCTCCAGCTCGCCGCGCTCCTCCTTCAGGGCGGCCATCAGCGAACGCACGCGGATGCGCGCGGCGCCCAGGTTGCTGACCTCGTCGATCTTCAGCACGGTGTAGATCTTTCCGGAGGCCTCCAGGATCTCCTGGACCTCGTCGGTGGTCAGGGCGTCCAGGCCGCAGCCGAAGCTCTGCAGCTGAATGAGGTCCAGGTCGTTGCGGGTGGCCACAAAGCGGGCGGCGCGGTACAGGCGGCTGTGGTACATCCACTGGTCAACCACGCGGATGGGGCGCTCGGGCGCCATCTTGTGCGCGACGGAGTCCTCGGTCAGCACGGCAAAGCCAAAGCCGTGGATCATCTCGGGGATGGCGTGGTTTATCTCGCCGTCGTTGTGGTACGGGCGGCCGGCCAGCACGATGCCGTGGGCATCGTGGTCCTCGATCCACTTCAGGGCCTCGTCGCCGGCGTGGTGCATGGCGTCCTTGAACGCCAGGTCCTCGTCCCAGGCGGCGTTCACGGCCTCGTCGATCTCGCGACGGGTGATGTCCGGGCCCTTGAAGCGGCCCTTGCCCTGGGCGGCATCGGCCTTGCGCTGCTGCTGGATGATCTCGTACAGGCGGCGCTTGAGCTCGCTCTTCTTGTCATACGGAATGAAGGGGTCCAGGTACTCGACCTTGGGGTCGGACAGCTCGTCGATGTTCAGCCCGAGCGCCTGGGGATAGCTCATGACGATGGGGCAGTTGTAGTGGTTCGTGGCGTTGTCGTCCTCCTGGCGCTCCCAGCGAATGCAGGGCATCCAGATGAAGTCGGGGTCCTTGGACAGCAGGTTCATGATGTGGCCGTGGCTGAGCTTTGCCGGGTAGCACACGCTCTCGGACGGCATGGACTCGGTGCCGGCCTCGTACGTCTTGCGCGTGGTCTTGTCGGACAGGATGACCGAGAAGCCCAGCTTCGTAAAGAAGGTGTGCCAGAACGGGTAGTTCTCGTACATGTTCAGCGCACGGGGAATGCCCACGGTGCCGCGCGGCGCGGAGTCGGCGGGCAGGCTCTGGCGGTCGAACAGCAGGTGGTTCTTGAACTCGAACAGGTTCGGGGCCTTGTTCTGCTGGGCGGCGGGCTTGCCCGAGCCCGTCTCGCAGCGGTTGCCGGTGATGAAGCGGCGCCCCTTGCCGAAGGAGTTCACGGTCAGCAGGCAGTTGTTGGAGCAGCGACCGCAGTGCACGTTGGTGTGCTTGACCTGCAGGTTGTCGATCTGCTCGCGCGAGAGGATCTTTGAGGTGCCGTCGCGGCCGGCGCGGTCGCGCGCCAGCAGCGCCGCGCCATAGGCGCCCATGGTGCCGGCGATGTCGGGACGGATGACCTCGCGGCCGGTCAGGAGCTCGAAGGCGCGCAGGGTGGCGTCGCTCATGAACGTGCCGCCCTGGACGACGACGTACTTGCCAATCTGGTCGTAGTCGCGCAGCTTGATGACCTTGAACAGGGCGTTCTTGATGACGGAGTAGGACAGGCCGGCAGCCACGTCACCAATGGTGGCGCCCTCCTTCTGTGCCTGTTTCACGCGGGAGTTCATGAACACCGTGCAGCGGCTGCCCAGGTCGACGGGGTGCTTGCCCTTCACGGCGGCGGCGGCGAACTGCTGGACGGTCATGCCCATGGAGTCGGCGAAGTTCGCCACGAACGAACCGCAGCCCGAGGAGCAGGCCTCGTTCAACGCGATGTGCTCGATGACGCCGTTGCGCACCTGCAGGCACTTCATGTCCTGGCCACCGATGTCCAGGATGAAGTTGACGTCAGGCACGAAGGCTTTGGCACCGCGCAGGTGGGCCACGGTCTCGATCTCGCCGGAGTCTGCCTGCAGGGCGGCGATGAGGATGCCCTCGCCGTAGCCGGTGGTGGTCACGTGGCCGATGGTGCAGTCGGCGGGCAGGTGGTCATAGATGTCGTCCATGATCTTTCGGGCCGTGCCCAAGACGTCGCCGTTGTTGTTGTCGTACCAGGTGTACAGCAGCTCGCCGTCCTCGCCCACGACGGCGGCCTTCATGGTGGTGGAGCCGGCGTCCAGACCGATGAACACGCGGCCGTGGTAGGCCGTCAGGTCGCCCTTCGGAACGACCTGCTTGTCGTGACGGGCCTTGAACTCGCGGTAGTCCTCGTCGGTGGCGAACAGCGGGTCCAGGCGGGCGACCTCGCTGCCCTGGGTGTCGCCCAGGTTGTCCAGCATGTCAATCAGCTTGTCGAACGTGACGTAGTTGTGGGTCTCGCCTGCCAACGCAGCGCCGGTGGCCACGAACAGGTGGGCGTTCTGCGGGATGACGCGGTGCTCCTCGTCCAGGTTCAGCGTGATGTAGAAGCGCTTGCGCAGCTCGGACAGGTACTGCAGCGGGCCGCCCAGGAAAGCGACGTAGCCGCGGATGGGGTGGCCGCAGGCCAGTCCGGACACGGTCTGGTTTGCCACGGCCTGGAATATGGAGGCCGCCACGTCCTCGCGGGCGGCGCCCTCGTTCAGCAGAGGCTGGACGTCGGACTTCGCGAACACGCCGCAGCGGCTGGCGATGGGATAGATGTGCTGTGCGCCCTTGGCCAGCTCGTTCAAGCCGGAGGCGTCCGTCTCCATGAGGGAGGCCATCTGGTCGATGAACGCGCCCGTGCCGCCGGCACAGGTGCCGTTCATGCGCTGCTCGATGCCGTTGTCGAAGTAGATGATCTTTGCGTCCTCGCCGCCCAGCTCGATGGCGACGTCGGTCTGGGGAATCAGCGTCTCGACGGCGCGCTTGGAGGCGATGACCTCCTGCACGAACTCGACGCCCAGCCACTTGGCCAGCAGCATGCCGCCCGAGCCGGTAATGCTGACGCGCATCTGGGCGTCCCCCAGGACCTTCTGGGCTTTGCGGAACACCTCGCGGGCGGTGGCCTTCACGTCGGTGTGGTGGCGCTCGTAGTTGGCGTAGACCAGGTGGTCGTTGTCGTCGATGACGGCCAGCTTCACCGTGGTGGAGCCCACGTCGATGCCCAGGCGCAGGCGGGCGTGGCTGAAGTCAGCGTGGTGCTTCGGCTTTATCTCGGCACCCTCCTGCACGAGGTCCATGGCCAGACGCGCGTCGCGCTCCGCCGATGCGGACGAGCTGTTTCTAGGCATTGCTTCTCTCCTTTGAATTGGTGTGGTAACGCTGGGCTCCAAGGGCCTCGGAGCGATCGGTCGTGCTGCGGGGGCTGTCCACCGTCCCCAGAACGTCTGCCGGCAGGTCGGGGAAGCCCTCGCCCAGACCGGGGAAGCCGAACTCTATCTTTTGGCCGTACAGGTCGCCAGGACGCACGAACATGAGCGCGGTCATGATGCAGGCCATGACCCAGGTGGACTCGCGCATGCCGCGCGACAGCCAGCGCAGCAGCACGCCCACCTCGGCCGATATGGCAAACGTCAGGTAGTAGTCGAACACCGTGCGCGGCAGGGGCACACGAATGCCCTGGATGGCGCGGTCGGCAATGACGTCGAAGGTCATGCGCTTCAGCTTTTCGACGAACGCGGGGTCACCGCCGTCGCCCAGAAGCGCCGGCAGGTAGCTGCCGCGCTGGCTGAAGTACTCCAACAGCTCGACCGAGCCCGGGCAGGGCTCGAAGGCGCGAATGGCCTGCTGCAGCTGCTTCAGGTTCGTGGCCGCGATGTGGCCCACCAGCTGGCGCACGTCCGACACGGTCTCGTCCTCCACCTGCGCCACCAGGTCCGCGATGTCGCGGAAGTGCGAGTAGAACGTGCGACGCGTGACGCCGGCGCGGTCCGTGACCGCCGTGACGGTAACCTGCGACAGGTCGCCCGTGGCCTCGATCTCGGCAGCCAAGGCGTCCCGCAGCGCGCAGCGCGTGCGCAGGGTGCGCCGGTCCACACCGACGCCGGTCTGCGTGGGCTTTGTAGCCGTCAACTGCACGCGCACCTCCCTTCTGGCACCAACCTGGCCATTGCCAGGCGTTGTTGCACACAACGAGTAGTTCTTCTCACCGTGTGTAGTATTGCACATGGTGAGAAGAACTCCAGGCCCCGCACACACTCGCCATACAAGAAGCGCAAGCGCCGTTCCCGGGTCGGTGGATACTGGTGTCAAAAAGTGTCAGCCCGCTCGCTCCACCAGTGCCCACCTCGGTAAAGAAGTGTCCACTTGCCTGACACCACATCTATGAAACGGTCGCGTGCCGTACCGTGGAGATGGATGAGGGCGCGCCGAAAGAGGCGCACCGGGCGCGGGCACAGAGCCCGCGCGCGAAGGATTGGAGCAGCTATGGGCAGGGCATTTCCCGACGGGTTCCTGTGGGGCGGAGCCACCGCGGCAAACCAGCTGGAGGGCGCCTGGGACGTGGACGGCCGCGGCCCCTCGGTCGACGACCACTTCACCGGCGGGACGAAGGACACGCCGCGCACCATCACCGTGGACATCAAGCCCGACCTGCTGTACCCCAACCACGACGGCATCGACTTCTACCACCACTACGCCGAGGACATCGCGCTGTTCGCCGAGATGGGCTTCAACGTGTTCCGCATGTCCATCAGCTGGAGCCGCATCTACCCCAACGGCGACGACGCCCAGCCCAACGAGCTTGGCCTGGCCTTCTATGACCGCGTGTTCGACGAGTGCAAGAAGCACAACATCGAGCCGCTGGTGACCCTTTCGCACTACGAGATGCCCTACGCCCTGGTGCAGAAGTACAACGGCTGGGAGTCTCGCGAGCTCATCGAGCTGTTCGAGCGCTACTGCCGCACCGTGTTCGAGCGCTACCAGGACAAGGTGAAGTACTGGCTGACCTTCAACGAGATCAACTGCGGCACCATGGACATGGGCAACCTGTTCGAGACGTCCATGATCCGCGGCTTCGAGGGCCCCGGCTCCGAGGCTCACACCACCTACCAGCAGCGCTATCAGGCACTCCATCACCAGTTCGTGGCCTCGGCCCGCGTGGTGAAGTACGCCCACGAGCACTACCCGCAGTTTCGCATGGGCAACATGGACTGCTTCATCCTGAGCTACCCCGCCACGTGCGACCCCGCCGACCAGCTGGCCAACCAGGCAAAGATGCGCACCATGAACTGGTACTGCTCCGACGTGCAGGTGCGCGGCTACTACCCCAGCTACGCCAAGCGCTTCTGGGCAGAGCACGACGTGAACCTGCAGATTGCCGACGGCGACCTGGACGACCTGAAGGCCGGCACCGTGGACTTCTACACCTTCAGCTACTACATGAGCAACCTGGAGGGTACGCACCCCGACCTCAAGGTCACCGGCGGCAACATGATCTCCGGCGGCGTGAACCCCTACCTGCAGAGCACCGACTGGGGCTGGCAGATTGACCCCGATGGCCTGCGCTTTGCCCTGAACACGATCTACGACCGCTACCAAATCCCCCTGATGGTGGTCGAGAACGGCATGGGCGCGCTAGACAAGGTGGAGCCCGACGGCTCGATCCACGACCAGTACCGCATCGACTACCTGAAGAGCCACGTGCGCGCCATGCGCGAGGCCGTGGCCGACGGCGTCGACCTGGTGGGCTACACCTCGTGGGGCCCCATCGACCTGGTTTCCGCCGGCACCGGAGAGATGCGCAAGCGCTACGGCTTCATCTATGTCGACAAGCACGACGACGGCACCGGCACCTACAAGCGCAGCCGCAAGGACAGCTTCTACGCCTACCAGAAGATCATCAAGTCCAACGGCGCCGAGGGCCTGGACTAGGGCAAGAAGGGCAGGGGGCAATAAGTACTAAGGACTAGAACCACAGAGCCGCCGACCCGAGCTTCGGGCCGGCGGTTCTTCTTGCCACTGAGCTCCAGGCGTCCTCATGCGGTGCGGTTAAGGCTTGCCGTACGGCTTGGAACGTGCGGCACGGCTAAAGCGTGCTGTACGACAGGCGCTCGCTGCCGTCGCGCAGCAGGCGAATGACCCCGCAGTACGCCAGACCGCGGCTGCGGATGAGCCCCTGCATGGGCAGGTTCTGGCGATGTGTGTCGATGCGCAGGGCGACGCCCCGGTGGTGCGCCTGCTCCAGCGCCCAGTCCATCATGAATCCGCCCACACCGCAGCCCTGAACGAGCACGGCCACGCGATGGGCCACGTAGTACGGGTCGTCGTTGGGCCAGGCCCCGTCATAGATCCTGGCATAGTTGGGGTCAGGCCCCGGCAAGAAGGCCAGGCAGCCCAGCAGCTCCTCACCGCGACCTTGGTCGGCAGACGTGGTGGCCGGTGCGCCCGGGGCGGCGGTGGCCGACGCGGTAGCGATAGCCGACGCGCCGCTGTCGGAGGTGGCCGGTGCGCCAGTCAGCGCCCCGCTAGGTTTGGCCTCCTGCGTACCGTCCACACAGACCCACAGGTGGCCAGCGACGATGTCTGCGCGCACCGTCTGGGGCTCGGGAAACTTGCTGCCCCACTGGTTCGGGTTGCCCGAGGCGTGCATGAACGCGCGCGCACTTTTATATATGTCCAGGAGGTCGTCGAGGTCGGCCTGGATGGCCCTTCTCATATGCATGGTTCTTCTTTCGTTTGGTGCCATTGCATGGGATATGGTCGCACCGCCAGCGCCGAGGTGGCACACTCTTTGCAGCATGGCAAAGTTCACCGGCGATATACCAGCCGCGGCGACTCGAAAGCCCCGCAGGAAACACCCTTCAGGTGACGCAGTCGCCTGCCAGCGATAGAGGAGAAGATCGTGATACAGGCCGCAATCTTTGACATGGACGGGCTGATGTTCGACACCGAGGCAGTGTGGGGCCGTTGTTGGGACCCGGCATTTCAGAACTTGGGACTCCCGAAGCCGCCGCAGCAGTTCAAGGTGGACGTGCGCGGCACGTCCGGCGACCGGATGTGGGCTGTGTTCCGTCGCCACTTTGGACCCGAGGTGCCGGCGCAGCGCATCTATCAGGAAGAGTACCGACTGGTCAGTCAGGAGAATGCGCGTCACATCGCAAAGAAGCCGGGTCTCGACCGACTGCTGGGGTGGCTGCGCAGCGAGGAGGTCCCCATAGCGGTGGCGTCATCCTCTCCCGAGGCGTCCGTACGCAACAACCTGCAGGTGGCGGAGGTCGAGAAGTACTTCGATGTCGTAGTGAGCGGTGCGGACGTCCGGCGCTCGAAGCCCGATCCCGACATCTTCTTGGAGGCGGCGCGTCGGCTGGACGCCGAACCAACCAGAACACTGGTGCTGGAAGACAGCTTCAACGGCGTGCGCGCGGGGCATGCTGGCGGATTCGTCACCGTGATGGTCCCGGACCTGTCCGCACCCGACGACCAGATACACCAGCTGGCGACTGCCATCTGCAGCTCGCTCGACGAGGTCGCCGACCTGCTGCAGCAGGGCCGGCTGGGGTAGCCGGGCGATTGGGTCGCAGCGCCAGCTACGACGCCGACGCCACGCTGGAGCCGTCCTGCTGCGCGTCGGATGGGGCGGCGGAATCCGCAGCAGAGGCGGCGTCGGACGTCACGTTGACCTCGGCGATGCCGGCACCCACATTGGACATGCGGTATGCGCGCGGGCTCAGGCCCACCATCTTTGAGAACCTAAACGAGAAGTTGCTCTCGTTCGAGAAGCCCACGTCGTGGGCTATCTGCACGACCGGCTTGTTCGTCTCGTCCAGGAGCTGACGGGCCTTGGTGATGCGGAAGCGCAGCAGGTAGTTGTAGGGCGTGGTGCCCAGGCTGCGCTTGAACAGTCGAATGAGGTACGACGAGCTGACCGAGGCGGCCTCGGCCATGTCGGCGACCGTGATGTTCTCGGTGAAGTGATTGGCCACGTAGGACTGAGCGATGCCGACCGCCGTCTGCTCCCAGGGCAGGTGCTCGTCGTCGGAGGCGGCAGTCACCATGGCGGACAGAATCTGGTGCACGCCCAGGCCCAGCGAGGTGATGGCCCGCGCGTTCTCCTGCTCCAGCTTTCCGAAAATCTGGTCGAAGCTCTGGCGAATCAGCGCGTCGTCCACCGTTACCGCCTCGGAGCGACCCGACGAAATCAGCGTGGCCAGGGTGCGCACGCCCTCGCCATCGATGTTGGCCCACAGGTGGTACCAGTGGCGCCGGTCGTGCGCGGTACGGAAGCGATGGGGCTTGCTGCAGTCCAGCAGCAGCGCCTGGCCCTTGCCCACGCGAATCAGCTGACCGCCCTGGTACACCTCCCCCGCGCCGGAAAGCGTATAGAAGACCAGGTAGCTATTCGTATGGCTGCGGCTAGCGACGTAGTTGTGCCGAGCATAGAAGCAGCCCGCCTCGGTGCAGTAGAAAGGCTGTGCCAGCTCCAGGGGGCCGGGCGTCGAACGCAGCCAGCGGCTACGCTGCTCTATGTCCATGGTGTTGACGAGCACGTTATCCTCGTTCCCAAGCAACGACGAATCGACAACGGATGATTCACGCAAACTCTACCACTAAATTGATATACCTCCAGGCAAAATCAGGTATGCCGGTTTGCAGTAAAGAAAAACGCGCAGGCCCTTGCCGAGTCCCCAAGTGGGAACAAAGCACAGGCCTGCAACGTTATCGCAGATATAGATGGTTGAGGTCAACCGTTGTCTAAACAGGACTGCCGAACGGTCAATCAGCACATGTCATAAATGGCACGCTAGGCCAGGCAGTCCGCCAGATCGGCCTCGGGCGTGGTGGTGGGGGCAATCCCGTAGGTCTTTACCAGGACGTCCAGCACGTTGGGCGTAATGAACGCGGGCAGCGTGGGGCCCAGCTTGATGTTGTGGATGCCCAGGTGCAGCAGCGTCAGCAGCACGCACACGGCCTTCTGCTCGTACCAGGACAGCACGATGGACAGCGGCAGGTCGTTCACGCCGCAGTCGAAGGCCTTCGCCAGGGCCACGGCCACCTGGATGGCGGAGTAGGCGTCGTTGCACTGGCCCATGTCCAGGATGCGCGGCAGGCCGGCCACGGTACCCAGGTCGAGGTCGTTGAAGCGGAACTTGCCGCAGGCCAGCGTCAGCACGACGGAGTCGGCAGGGGTCTGGCGCACGAACTCGGTGTAGTAGTTGCGCCCGGGCCTGGCGCCGTCGCAGCCGCCCACCAGGAAGAAGTGCTTGATCTGGCCCTGCTTCACGGCGTCGACCACCTTGTCGGCGATGCCCAGCACGGTGCCGTGGCCAAAGCCGCAGGTGACCTCGTGGCCGCCGTTGATGCCGGTGCGCTCCTGGGCCACGTTGTAGCCGCCCAGCTGCTTGGCCTGCTCGATCAGGGGGCCGAAGTCCTTGTGGCCGTTGGCGTCCACGGTGACGACCTTGCTGCCGGGGAAGCGGACGACGCCCGTGGTCCACACGCGGTCGGCGTAGCTGGCGCGAGGGGGCATTAGGCAGTTCGTGGTCCACAGCACGGGGGCGGGGATGTTGTCGAACTCGCGCTGCTGGTTCTGCCAGGCGGTGCCGAAGTTGCCCTTCAGCTGGGGATGGGCCTTCAGCCCGGGATAGGCGTTGGCGGGCAGCATCTCGCCGTGCGTGTACACGTTCACGCCGGTGCCGTCGGTCTGGCGCAGCAGCTCGTCCAGGTCCTCCAGGTCGTGACCGGTCACCACGATGAAGGGTCCGGGCTCCACGGTCAGCGACACGCGGGTGGGCTCGGGCGTGCCAAAGGTAGAGGTGTTGGCCTCGTCCAGCATGCCCATGCACTCCAGGTTCACGCCGCCCACCTGGTCGACCAGCTGCAGCAGGGGCGCACCCTCGGTCTGGGTGGCCAGCGCGGCCAGAGCACGATAGAAGAAGTCATTCACGGTGTGGCTGGTGCGGCCCAGGACGGCGGCGTGGTACGCGTAGGCGGCAACGCCACGCAGGCCAAACAGCACCAGCGACTTCAGCGAGCGGATGTCCTCGTTGGGCTCGTCCCACAGCTGGTTCAGGTCGTAGGCGGGCACCTCGCCGTCGCCGGCCAGCTGGGCGGCGCGGTCGCGCACCTGCTGCACCAGCGCGTGCACGGAGTCGGCGTCGAAGTTCACGTTCGTGATGGTGGTGAACAGACTGTCGATCACCAGCTGGTCGGTGTCCTCGTCGGCCAGGCCCTCGGTCTTGTCCCCAGCGTTGCCCAGAACCACCTGGGACAGCGACACCAGGGCGGCGGTCAGCTCGTCCTGCAGGCGAGCTACGTCGGCGGGCTTGCCGCACACGCCGCGAGGGCCCTCGCAGCCCTTGCCGCGAGCGGTCTGCTCGCACTGGTAGCAGAACATCTGCCTGACCTCTTCCGGAGTGATGGTAGCTTCCATGATCTTCCTCTCCCGCGCTGTTTCGACTTATGCGATGTAGCCGCATGGCGCCTGCGCCGAATCCCCCTCGGAGCCGCACCATGCCCTTCTTGCCTTGTGCAAGAAGAACGATATTGCTAGAATTCGCACCAGTCGGTTGGATATCCAACATTATAGGCAGAAAAATTGCTTTCGAGCGAAAAGAGAGGTCAGTCCATGGCAACGAAGGCCCCCGCAAGCCCGAGGCTGGTGGCGGAGCTGCAGCCCTACCTGCCCGTCATCCGCAGGACGAAGCTGTTCGCGGGAATCGACGCCCAGGAGGCGCTGCAGGTGGCGCCCTGCCTGGGCGCGCACGTCATGCGCCGCGAGCCCGGAGAGTACGTGCTGCGCCCGGGCCAGTCCATCAGCCATCTGTACCTGGTGCTCAGCGGCGAGATTCACGTGGTGCGCGAGGACTGGTCGGGCAACCGCAACCTGGTGGCATCGAAGGGGCCAGGCTCCACCTTTGGCGACGCCTACGCGTGCTCGCCCTCGCAGGTGCCGCAGGTGGCGGCCGTCGCCGAGAAGCCCACCACCCTGCTGCGCCTGGACGTGCGCAAGGTGATGTCCCCCTGTCAGGCGTCCTGTCCGTTTCACCTGAGGCTGCTGAGCAACTTCGTGGCGCAGCTGGCCGACAGCACCATCCTGCTGCAGAACAAGCTGCGCTACCTCTCGCAGCGCACCACCAGGCAGAAGCTGCTGGCGTTCTTTGAGGACCGCGCGCGGCAGGCGGGGTCGCGCACCTTCGAGCTGCCCTACACCCGCCAGGAGCTGGCCGACTTCCTCTCGGTCAACCGCAGCGCCATGTCCAGCGAGCTGTCGCGCATGCAGGCGGACGGCATCATAGAGATAGACCACCGACGCATAACGCTGCTGACCAATTTCCCCGGCTAAGAAGTACCCGCGGGGCCGATGGCCGCACTATGCTGAGCGAGGCGGCGCAACACGCGTCGCGCCACGCGCGACGAACATGCGCACCCGGACCGTCGCTCGTATCCGAGCGCGACGGGAGCTACACCCTCGAGGCAAGGAGACTCCCATGGCAGCTAGCACCATCAGCGGCTCTGCGCTGGACGACTACCTGAACACGCCGGACTGCCCGCAGTGCGGCAGCGACGACGTCGAGTGCATCAGCTCGACGCCCGACGGCATGGGCGGCTTCATGAAGGTGTGGAAGTGCCTGAAGTGCGGGCACGTGTGGACCACGCACGTGGCGAGCTAGCCTTGGGCCGGGCCGCACGGCCGCGGCCACACAGCTCGCCGCCCACTGCACGCACCGTTCGCTACAGGTGGTGCTTTCCCAGCCAGCGCCACATCGTGACGGGCTCCCCGTCCCACATGACCCGCGTGCCGTCCAGCTCGGTCGACACGGCGTCATGGTAGGCCTTCACCCACACGAAGTGCCCCAGGTAGCGCAGGGGGCGGCCGTTGCAGTCGCGGTAGGTCAGCGTCTCGTCCTCAAGGTGGTCGAAGTAGGTCAGGTGCGCGTCCGTGGCGCCAACGCGCCGCAGGTGAGCATAGGTGGGCAGGCTCGTGGCCACCGGGTTCACGATGGGGTCGTCCGCCGCATGCACCATCCACAGCGGCGTCTGCGCCATGCGCTGCGTCTCCTGCTCGGTCGCCAGGGCGTCGTTCCACGGCGGGCACAGCGCCACCGCCGCGGCGAACACCTGAGGGTGGTCGGCCAGGATCCTGCACGTCATGAACCCACCGTTCGAGAGGCCTCCCAGGTAGATGCGGCTGCGGTCCACCCCGGAGTGGTCCCGCACGAAGTCCTCTACCAGCGCCATGAGCGCATCCTCGTACATGGTCTGGTTGTCGTCTCGCATGGACCCGTCGCCTGGATCCATCCAGCACGTGGGACAGGTCGGCACCAGGACGTACGCCCCGTCGCCCAGCGCGGACTGGATGTGCGCGCCGCTCAGGGCAGGCCCAGTATGAGCTTGGACACCCATGGCCCGAAGTCCCCGACCGACGTGTAAAGCTTGTAGCTGCTCATATGCCGCCCCCAACGTCCGGCGCGTCCGCCTACGACCACCTTAAGCCGCAACTGGCTCATGCGTGGACACAAATGGCCCCAACGGCACATCTGGCGACAAACGGGCTTTGAGCAGCTCGTTCTTCTTGCCCGAGGCATCCAGGTCAAGAAGCGCACAGGCGCGCCGGGACGCGTTCGTAACCAGCGTGCAACCATGCGCGCAGGAGTCGGTCGCCAGGCGCATAATGGAGGGTCAAGCCAGTAGCGAAATCCCAGGAGGGAAAACATGGCCATTACGCCCGAAGAGGTCGCAGAGACGCTGAGCATGGTCTCCCAGCAGCACCTGGACCTCAGGACCATCACTATGGGCATCTCGCTGTACGGATGCGCCGACGAAAACATGGACCGCATGTGCACGAAGGTGTACGACCGCATCACAAAGACCGCCGAGCACCTGGTGCCCGTGGCCCAGCAGCTGGAGAGCGAGTACGGCATCCCAATCGCAAACAAGCGCGTGTCGGTGACCCCCATAGCCCAGATTGCGGCAGCCTGCCCCGACCAGGACCTGACTCCCCTGGCGCACGCCATGGACCGCGCCGCCGAGACGCTGGGCATCGACTTCATGGGCGGCTTCTCGGCCCTGGTCCAGAAGGGCATGGGCGCCACGGACCGCCGCCTGATCGACAGCATCCCCGAGGCGCTGGCCACCACCACCCGCGTGTGCTCCAGCGTGAACGTCGCCAGCCTGCGCGCCGGCATAAACATGGACGCCGTCCTGCTGATGGCGCAGCGCATGATCGACTGCGCGAAGGCCACGACCGACATCGACTGCTACGGAGCCGCAAAGCTGGTGGTCTTCTCGAACATGGTGGAGGACTCGCCCTTCATGGCGGGAGCCATCCACGGGTCCGGCGAGGCCGACGCGGTCATCAACGTGGGCGTCTCGGGCCCCGGCGTCATGGCCGCCGCCCTGGCGCAGCTGCCCGACTCGGCCAACCTGATGGAGGTGGCCGAAACCATAAAGAAGACTGCGTTCAAGATCACGCGCGCCGGCGAACTCATGAGCCGCGAGGCCGCGCGGCGCCTGGGCGCCGAGAAGGGCATCGTGGACCTGAGCCTGGCCCCCACCCCCGCAGCCGGCGACTCCGTGGCGAAGATCCTGGAGATCATCGGCGTGGGCGAGTGCGGCGGCCCCGGCACCACCTGCGCCCTGGCCCTGCTGAACGACTGCGTAAAGAAGGGCGGCGTCATGGCCAGCTCCAGCGTGGGCGGCCTGTCCGGTGCGTTCATCCCGGTCAGCGAGGACGCCGGCATGATCCGCGCGGCGCAGGACGGCTCGCTCTCCATCGAGAAGCTGGAGGCCATGACCTGCGTGTGCTCGGTCGGCCTGGACATGATTGCCATCCCCGGCGACACGCCGGTCGAGGCCATCGCGGGCATCATCGCCGACGAGATGGCCATCGGCGTCATCAACGCCAAGACCACGGCCGTCCGCCTGATCCCCGCCATCGGCAAGAAGGAGGGCGACATGCTGGAGTTCGGCGGCCTGTTTGGCTCGGCCCCAGTCATGAGCGTAAACAAGTTCGCCGGCAACGTGTTCGCGCACCGCGGCGGCCGCTTCCCCGCCCCGCTGAACTCGCTGAAGAACTAAGGGGCTCGGCCGCGACGCCTCGTCCGGCGGCTGGTCCGGCCGCCGCCGTTCCCAGCCGTCGGCGTCCATAGGCTTTGCTCTGGCATCGGCACTTCTTGCGCGCATGGTTCGCGTGGCAAGAAGTGCCGATTTTGTTTGGCGCGGCACCTGCCCCGCGGGCGTAGAATTTTCTAGACGCTTTCTTTTAGGCGGCAATTGCTGTCGAACGAAGCCTTCGACGAGGGAAAGAAAGCACAGCAACGCCGGCATCTGCCGACGTCGCGCAATGAACGCAAGGTAGGGCACGTCGAGGTTGGCACGCACGGCATGAAGTCAGCATCCAGGATTCGCAAGGCATGGGCCGCACATCGCGCCCGCGTGGCTTCGAGGCCGCTGTGGGAGCGCGAGGCGGACAACCTGCGCCACGAGACCTCCGCGGCGGTGTTCGCCATAGCCATCGCCACCGTGGTCGGTGTGAACCAGGCCGCCTACCAGCAGCAGCTTGCCGCCCAGCAGGCCGCCCAGGCGCAGGCTCAGGCTCAGCTGGAACAGACCCAGGCACAGTCCCGCCAGCAGCAGGAGGACCAGGTGCACGCCCAGCAGGAGCGCTGGTCCAGCGTGGTGGGCATCTCCACGGACGGCTCGCAGGGCGGTCTGGCACAGGGCACGCGCCAGACCGCGGGCACGTTCGTCGTAGACGGCGACGCCGACTTTGGGTCCACGGCGGAGTTCGCCCAGCTGACGCAGGCCATCGGCACCTTCGAGAACCAGGGCTACTCCATCAGCGTGACGCTGGTGGACCTGCAGGGCGGCCGCTCGCTGCGCTACCGCTCCGACGCCTACTACTACTGCGCCAGCAGCATCAAGGCCCCCTTCGTCATAGCCGGCTACCAGCGCCTGGTCGAGACCGGAGCCGTGGACGTAGCCTCCGTGGACGGCCTGGTGCAGAAGGTGCTCGTGGACTCCGACAATGACTCGTACCTGCAGCTGCGAGACGTCTTTGGCTCGTCGAACTTCAATGCGTGGCTGGTGGAGGCCGGTGTGGAGCCCGGCGCCTACGCCACCTTGTCCAACCTGGCCGACGTCCACTACCCGCACCTGAGCACGAACCAGGAGGCGACCATGTGGACGTACATGTATCGCTACCTGCAGGGCGGCAGCGCCTCGGCCCAGACGCTGGTCGGCTACATCCGGCAGCGCTCCGTGTCGCCCATCAAGGACTCGCTGGGCGCCACCTGCGACACCTGGAGCAAGGCCGGCTGGATCGACATCGCCGGAGAGGGCGGCGCCGAGCCCGCCACCTGGGACTCTGGAGTCGTGTTTGCCCCGTCGGGCACGTACGTGCTGTGCATCGCCAGCAACGCCCCGTCGCAGCTGAGCGCGCTGGCCAAGGTGGTGCCGGCGCTGGACGCCGCCCACACCGTGCTCGCCGGCGCATAAGGAGGGCCAGAAGAACGCGCGCCGGCGGCCAGGCTGCCAGCGCGCGATGTTCTTCTTGCAATCGATTTGGGCCGAAGGGCTAGCCCAGGAAGCGCACCTCGGGCTCCAGGCTGACGCCGAACTGGCGCCTGACCTCGTCCTGCACGTGGCTTATGACGGCGTGCACGTCGGCAGAGGTGGCCCCACCCAGGTTCACCACGAAGCCGGCATGCTTCGTGGACACGCAGGCGTTGCCCACGCGGTAGCCCTTCAGGCCGGCGTCGGTGATCAGCTTCCCAGCGAAGTAGCCCTCGGGGCGCTTGAAGGTGGAGCCGGCGCTGCCGTACTCCAGTGGCTGCTTCGACTCGCGGCGCTGCGTCAGGTCGGCGATGGTGGCGGCTATCTGCTGCGGGTCGCCCTTCTGCAGCGCGATGGTGGCCTGCACCACCACCAGGCCGTCGGTGCGCACGCGGCTGGTGCGGTAGCCCATGTCCAGGTCGTCCGCGCCCAGGGTGATGAACTCGCCGTCAGGGGTCACGACGTCCACGCTCTGCAGCACGTCGGCCATCTGGCCGCCGTACGCGCCGGCGTTCATGAAGCAGGCGCCGCCCACGCTGCCGGGGATGCCGCAGGCGAACTCGAAGCCGGTGAGCCCCTGGTCCAAGGCCTTGTCTGACACGTCCTTCAGCGTGGTGCCCGCCATGCAAACCAGCTTTTCTCCGTCCACCGTTATGCCGGTAAGATGGTCGCTCAGGCACACGATGGCACCGCGGTAGCCGGCGTCGGCCACCAGCAGGTCGGAGCCCTTGCCCAGGACGAACAGCGGCTCGCCCGCGCGACGCAGCGCGCGCAGGGCCCCGCGCACCTCAGCTGGCGTGCGCGGCGTCACGAACAGGTCGGCGGGGCCGCCCACCTGGAACGTGGTGTGCTCGCTCATGGGCTCGTTCAGGCGCAGGCCCGCCTTTCCCACGATGCCCGCCAGTTCGCCCTCCAGAAGCACGAGGTCGCGGCCCTGCAGGGCGTCGCCCTTGCGCTCCCTGGGCATGTCGGGAGCGTACTTTCCCGTGACCTTCTGCGGGGCGTCCTCGGACTCGTGCTGCGGGGCGTCGGTCGACTGCTGCTGTTCATTGCTCATGGTGTGGCCTCCTTGCAGACGCGCGCGTGGAGCAGGCTACGACGGCGATTTTGCGAGATGGGGACGACAGAGAATGCCGGCGCGCACCCATCACCGCGCATCGAAGCCGTGTCGCGGCCCGTCTTGGGCGTGTGAGAAATTCGAATGCGTGTTCATCGCAAGTTTATAGTAAGGATGGCGTCGCCCGAGGGCACGCGCCGCAACTCGACCAAAGGCGTTCGCGAAAGGCGTGGCCATGACATTCAGAGATCGCTGGCTTCCCATCCTCCTGGCCGGGACGTTCATCGTGTGCATGTGCGCGGTGGTGGCGGCCACCGGCTGCGACGAGATACTGTTCCCCGAGACGTGCGCCATCCTATGCGGCACATGGATGCAGCCGCGGCAGGCGTGGAACGTGGACCGTCCGCGCATGATGCTGCTGATGAGCTCGGGCGCCATCGTGGGCGTGCTTTTGAACCTGTACGTGCCGCTGCCCATCTGGTGGCGCGCCATCATGGGCTACGCGTTCGCCGCCGTCATTATGTGCTCGCTGGGCGCCGATATGACCCCCATGCTGAGCGCCGTCATCCTGCCCGTGTTGCTGGGGACCACCAGCTGGATCTACCCGCTGGCGGTCATCGCACTGGTAGGCCTCATCGAGGTGGGCCAGATGCTGCTGGAGAAATACGGACTGCGCGAGCCCATCGACTACCACGTGTTTCGACGTACGCCCAGGCAGATGCTGGTGTCGTGGACGGGCAGGCTGGGCGTGTTTGCCCTGCTGAGCGCGCCCGCGTACTTCACGGGCAACCCGTTCTTTGCCGTGCCTCCCCTGCTGGTGGCCTACACCGAGCTGACCCGCCCGGACATGACCCTGCGCCTGAGGCCGTTTCGCGGCTGGGCCACGCTGGCGCTGGCGGGCTGCATAGGGCAGCTGGGCCGCTGCGCGGTGCAGCTGGGCGGCGTTCCGCTGCCACTGGCCGTGGCCGCATGCTTCGTTGGCCTGGTGTTCGCGTGGGACTCGCTGCACGTGTGGATGCCGCCCGCGGGGGCTGCCATGCTGCTGGCGTTCCTGGTGCCCTTCGCCGGACCGTTCACGTACGCCATCGAGGTGGCCGTGGGTGCCGCCATCTGGGTGGCCGCCGCCACGCTGCTGTTCCCGGGCATCCGTCCGCCCAGGCTGGAGGCCTTCCTCAGGCACGAGGGTGCCCGCGAGGGTGACGCTTCCGCCGAGGCGGAGTAGTCGGGTCCTCTCGAGCCGGGCGGGCATTCTCGAGCCGACGGCTCCTCTCGGGCCGGCTGTCTTTATCTGCCAGCCGTCATTTTCGAGCCAACCGTCATTCTCACCACCATATGCAGCCCGCTAACAGGGCGGCCCTTCTTGCCATCGTGGTCAAGAAGGGCCGCCCTGCCCCATAGGCGCCGGTAGGCGCTGGGCGTGAAGGCTGTATTCTGGGCGCTTGGCGGCCAGCCGCATGTCCGGCCGGCCGGCGCCGTGTGCCCCCCCAATCCAAGAATTCGTTCTTGGCCCTACCAGCCACCGCCGGAGCGCCAACGATTTCTGCAAGGGTGGGAGGCGCGAGCGTGGGGGCACTCACACCTCGGTAGCCTATTAGCCATTTTCTGCAAGGTGGGAGGTGCGAGTACCCACACCTCGGGAGTCTGCAGGGCCCAAATCCGGCCCCTAGCAAATCCGCAGGTAGAGAGGACGAGCTGACTCATCGGCGCCCCAATCAGGACTTAGTTTCTGCAGGGGTGCGAGGAGTGGGTACCCACAGGTCCAGACCCTGTCGGTAATTGCGGGGGCCACATCGCATTGCAGGGGGGGTCACATGACGGTAACGGGGCTCGCATTGCGGGGAATCACATGGCGGACTCACGTGGCGGCAATCACAAGCCTCGCCACAAACCCCACTCGCCCACTAGAAACTCAATTCGTAACATGGAGAGTCTTCATGTGCCCCAGCGATAGTGCTATTCTGCCGGTGTCAGTTTCAGGGCGGGGTGCAATTCCCCACTGGCGGTATGGGCGCGTACGCGCGACCCGAGCCCGCGAAGTCGCACAGAAAAGCGGCTGATCTGGTGAGATGCCAGGGCCAACGGTCAAAGTCCGGATGGAAGAAACGGAGGCCGCAATGGCTCAATCCACCACCTTTAGGCACGATACTCACTCGACCACCACCAGCGCCGGTGGCTGGTCCACGAAGCGCATCGCCGTAACCGCGCTGTTCTGTGCGGTAGCCGCTATCTGCACGCTGTTCATCGAGTTTCCGCTGCTGCCCGGCGTCAGCTGGCTGCAGTACGACCCCTCAGGCATCGTGGCCCTGGTGGCGGGCTTCGCGTTTGGCCCGGGTGTGGGCGCGGTCGTCTCGACCATTCCCTACCTGGTACACCTGGGCACGTCGGGCGGCATCTATGGCACCATCATGGCCATGCTGGCCACCGCGACCCTGGTGATTCCCGCGTCGCTGATCTACCGCGCCCGCACCACCCGCTCCGACGCCGTCCTGGGCATGGTTGTAGGCGGCATCATCAGCGTCGTCGCCTGCATCCTGGGCAACCTGGTCATCACCCCGTTCTACGCGGGCATGACCGTCGACGCCGTGGCCGCGCTCATCGTCCCCGCGCTGCTGCCGTTCAACCTGATCAAGGTCGTCGTGAACTGCGTGGTGTGCGGGCTCATCTACAAGCCCGTCTCGAAGGCGCTGGCCGACTAGCCCTACCAGGAGGGCAAGAAGCGCATCCTCGCACGCGACTAGCCAGTTTTTCCGCAGACTGCCCATGGGCCCCGGTTCGGCGATGCTGTTCCGGGGCCTTCCCATAACAGCAAAGGTTTCTAACATACCCACATGACTCAGCCGACTTACGCCAACACCATAAAACAAGAAACGAGCCCATCCGCAGCCGTCGCCCCCATAGCCAGCCTGCGACACGTGACCCTGCTGTACGAGCACGGCATCCGCGCGCTGGACGACCTAAGCCTGGACATAGCCCCCGGCGAGCGCCTGTGCGTGCTGGGCGCCAACGGCTCGGGCAAGTCCACGCTGGCCTCGGTGCTGTGCGGCCTTCTGGCGCCCGACGAGGGCACGGTCGACCTGGTGGGCCAGCGCGTGCTGGACCAGGGACAGCCCGACTTTGCCGCGTACACCCAGGCCCACCGCCAGCTGGGCCTAGTGTTCCAGAACCCGGACGACCAGATCGTCACCAGCGTGGTCCAGGAGGACGTGGCCTTCGGGCCCGAGAACCTGGGCGTGCCGCCGCAGGAGATTGGACGGCGCGTGCAGCGCGAGCTTCACCGCGTGGCCATGGAGGACTATGCCCTGGCCGACCCCACCAGGCTCTCGGGCGGACAGCAGCAGCGCGTGGCCATAGCGGGTGCGCTGGCGATGGAGCCACGCCTTCTGGTGCTGGACGAGCCGGGCGCGCTCCTGGACGTGCGCGGCCGCCGCTCGATCATGAAGGTCATAGACAGGCTGCAGCACACCGGCACCACCGTGGTCCACGTGACCCACTTCATGGAAGAGGCGCTGCAGGCCACCCGCGTCATCGTGATGGACCGCGGGCGCATTGCGCTGCAAGGCATGCCCGCCCAGGTGTTTGCCCACGCCGACGAGCTGGCCCGCCTGGGCCTGGAACAGCCCTTCAGTCTGCGGCTGGCCACGGCGCTCGACTCCCGCGGCCTCGACGTGCCGCACGACTGCAACGAGGACGCGCTTCGCGCCTCCATCGTCGGCCACTTCCGCGACGGCACGGCAATCGACGCCACCAAGCATACTGCGCAGCCAAGAAGAACAGCCCCGTCGCAGCCCGACGCAACCGGCGCAGGCGAGCAGACTGCCGCCCACACCAGCGAGTTTGCCGCCCGGCCCGACAACGCCGCCGCGGACCCCTCGCCCATCCTGGACGTCCGCCACGTCAGCTACAGCTATGTCGCCGCAGGTCAGGACGGCAGGCCGCGCCCGGCCCTGGACGACGTCTCGTTCACCGTGGCCGAGGGCTCGGCAACGGCCATCGTGGGCCAGACCGGCTCGGGCAAGTCGACCCTGCTGCGCATCATGTGCGCACTGGAGCAGCCCGACGAGGGCCAGGTGCTCATCGGGGGCACCAGCACCGCGTCGAAGGCAGACCGCAAGAGGCTGCACAGCGTCGTCGGCTACGTGATGCAGCACCCCGAGCGCCAGCTGTTCGCCGAGACGGTGCGCAAGGACGTCGCCTATGGCCCCACAAACCTGGGCCTTTCGCCCGACGAGGTCAGCCAGCGCGTTGACGAGGCGCTGGACATGGTCGGTCTTTCGCACAAGGCTGACGCATCCCCATTCGAGCTGTCGGGAGGCCAAAAGCGCCTTGCCGCGCTGGCAGGCATCCTCGCCATGCGTCCCCGTGTGCTGGTGCTGGACGAGCCGACCGCCGGGCTGGATCCGCGCGGGCGCGCGCAGCTGCGCACCATCCTGCGCCAGGTGCACGAGTCCGGCGTCACCATCGTGCAGGTAACCCACTCGATGGAGGACGCGGTGCACGCCGACCACGTCATCGTGCTGGACCGCTCGCACGTGCTCATGGACGGCACGCCGCAGCAGGTGTTCGAGCCGCGGAACGCCCAGGTGCTGACCGAGTCCGGCCTGGGCCTGCCCCGTCCGCTGCGATGGGCGCTCGACCTGCAGGACCAGGGTATGCCCAACCTGGGCGACCCCCTGACGACCGCGCAGCTGGCAGACGCCCTGGCGCGCGCGGAGGACGCCTCATCGCCGGCCAGCGACGCCGCAGGTGCCACACGCGTCTCCTCGACCACCGCCCCAGCCCAAGAAAGCGCAGGTGACACCTCATGCCCGTCCGCATAACCATGGGCCAGTACTACCCCGCGCAGTCGCCGGTGCACCGCGCCGACCCGCGCATGAAGACCATCGCCATGCTGGTGCTGGTCATCACGTGCTTCTTTGTCCGTAACTTCTGGCAGCTAGCGTTGGGCTACGCGGTCATAGCCGCGCTGATTGCCCTAGCGCACGTGCCGGCAAAGAAGGTGCTGGACTCGGTGCGTCCCCTCATGGTGATGTTCGCCGTGCTGAGCCTGATGAACCTCTTTGTCCACACGGGCGGAGACGTGCTGTGGCGCCTGGGCCCGCTGACCGTGACCACGGCAGGCCTTTGGGCTGCCGTGCTGTACACGCTGCGCCTGGTCATAGCCGTCGTGGCCTGCGCGCTCCTGCTGCTGACCACCACCCCGACGCAGCTCTCCGACACGTTCGACGCCTTGCTGTCTCCCCTGGCGCGCCTTGGCTTGCCCGCCCACGAGCTGGCCATGGTCTTCTCTCTGATGCTGAGGTTCATCCCCACGCTGGGCGACGAGGCGTCAGCCATCATGGACGCGCAGACCGCCCGCGGCGGGGCCCTGGGAGAGGGCTCGCTGCCGCAGCGCGTGCGCGCCGTGGGCCCCGTCCTGGTGGCGCTGTTCGCCAGCTCGATGCACCACGCCAACGGCCTGGCACGTGCCCTGGACGCCCGCTGCTACGTGGGCGGCGCCTCGCGCACGCACTGGCACCCGCTGCGCATGCGGCGCACCGACTGGCTGGGCCTGGCCCTGTGCGCGGCCTACTGCGCGGGCCTGGCACTCCTCTGCGCGCTGTAGCGGGCAAGAAGCACTAGCTGCTCGCAGCACAAAGGCGCTCGCCAGAAGACCCGGAAGCACGACAGCCCAAGCATCTAGAAATAGAAATGTGGCCCAAGGAGCGAATGAGGGCCGAAGAACGCCCTACGGCACGAAAGGCAAAAGGTCGGCCGCGTACAGCGGATAGTTCACGACCCATCCCTGGTCAACGTGGCCTCGCAGCGAAAGCCTGAGACTGCGCTCTATGCCGTACTCCTGGCAGAAGTCTCGCAGACTCTTTGCCTTCACGTTCTCGTCCGCCTTCACCTCCAGGGGCACCACGCTGCCGTCGTGCTCATACAGAAAGTCAATCTCACCCTTGTGGTTCTTTCCGTCGGCAGACCAGTAGTAAGGTGTCGCCCCGCCAGCCACCAGCTGTTGACACACGAACTGCTCCGCATAGACGCCCTTTGCGTGAGTGAACAGCCGGTCACCGTCCAGGATGGTCCTGGAGTCCAGGTGCAGCGCCGCGCCCAAAAGGCCGACGTCCAGCAGGTACAGCTTGAACGAGACGTCATCGGCATAAGTACGCAGGGGTATTCCCGGACGTGTGACCTTCTGGACCTTTGTCACCAGTCCGGAATCGACCAGCCACGAGACCGCGTCCTTGTAGTCGCGGCCTCGTCCGCCCTTCTTTACCTGCGAATACATGAACTTTTTTGTCCCGGTTTCACGAGCAATCTGAGTGGGCACCGACCTCCACGCCTCTTGGATCCGTTCGGTCTCCGTGGCAGACCCCACGTGCTTCGAGAAGTCGTGCTCATAGTCCAGCAGCAGCCGGTCCTGCACAACGCGCGCCTGGTCAAGGTCGCCCGTGTCGGCAAAGACCTGAACTGCCTCGGGCATGCCACCCACATAGAGGTACTGTCGCAGGAAGTCCTCGTAGCGCTCGCCCATGGCATCGACGACGTCAATGCTTTGCCGCGAAATCAGGTCCGCCATCTGGTCCCGCCCTATACCCCTGAGAAACTCGCGAAACGTCATGGGGTGCAAGTCCAGGTAATCCACCTTTCCGACCGGCCAAGAGGCGCGCGAGCCCTCATCTGAACCTCCCCTGCTGAGCGCCACCCCCAGAAGCGACCCTGCAGCAACCACGGGCACGTCGGGGCGCTGCTCGCACAGCATCTTCAGAGAGGTGATTGCACGCGGGCACTCCTGAATTTCGTCCAGGAACACCAGGGTATGGCCATCGGAGGGGTTCGTGCCGGTATAGGCCCCTATGGCCGCCAGCAATCGGTTTGCGTCTAGGCTGCCGGCAAACACGTCCTTCATCACGTTGTTGTCCAGGAAGACCACGTGCGCCAGCGCGTCGAAGTCCCTCTGTGCGAACTCGCGCACCAAATACGTTTTCCCCACCTGTCGGGCACCCCGTACTACCAGGGGTTTCCTGCGCTTGGAGACCTTCCAGCGCTCCAAGTTCTCCATTGCCTCGCGCTCCATCGGACACCTCCGCTTCTTAGCCCACGGACGAGACCACGGTCGCAAATCTCCTCCGGAACTAGTATGGCTGACTCCGACGTCGGAGACAGCCATAATTTGGCGGTTTCCGATATCGGAATCAGCCATTTTATGGTCGTTTCCGGTGTCGGAGTTAACCATTCGTGGCCGTTTCCGAAAGTTCGAGGCTAAGAAGGGCTTAACGCGGACGGAGCCCCTCGCAGTCCCCGCTAAGGGCTCCGCTGCTCAAGAAAGTTCTTCTTGCGCAAGTCGGCCCGCTACACCAGCCCCATGCACACGACGGAGCGCTGGCGCGTCATCTGCTCGTCGGACAGGCCCACGCCGTCGATGGCCATCTCGCCCTGCTGGTTGTCGAAGGGGTCGTCGCGCATGATGTCGCTGGACGGCGAGAGGGGCGCCATGAACTCGGAGTTGGCAATCATGCGCCACGGGTCGATGTTGCCAAAGTAGAAGCGGCGCGAGTCCTCGTCCGAGCGCGCGTGCGCCGACGAGCCAAACGAGCAGTCGGCCCACAGCCAGCCGTACGGCTGCACCCAGAACTGCGCCCAGTCGTGCGGGCTGGCGGAGTCGGGCCTCACGAACAGGCCGCTTTGCCAGCGGGCCGGCACGCCCATGAGCCGGCACAGCTCGATGAACAGCAGCGCCATGACGCCGCAGTCGCCGTGCAGGGTGCGGGCGCACTCGTCGGCGATGCTGTCCAGCAGCAGGTAGGCAGGCATGTAGCGATACGCCACGTGACGCGTGACGTAGTCGTAGGCGGCACGGGCCCGCTGCAGGGGCGTCTGTGCGCCCTCGGCCAGCTGGTCTGCCAGCTGACGCAGCCGCGGAGTGCTCACCAGGTGCGGCTCCTCCTGGCGCAGGTAGCGCTGGAGCGCAGCGCGTTGGGCCTCCAGGGCCGCAGCCTCCGCGCCGACCACCTCCTTGCCGCGCGGCTCCGCCGGCGCCTCTGCCGACGCCGCGGCATACGCGTCCACGTAGGGCACGTCGATGGTGTAGCGGTAAGCCAGCTCGAAAGACGAGCTCCCCCGCACCTCCCAGTACGCAGTGCGCTGCCTGGACTCCACCGGGGGCACGTGGATGCCCTCGGTCGTGGACGAGAGGACCTCGATGCCCGTCTGCTCCGGGGTCTTCCTGGGCAGGGGCAGCCACGCCTGGACCAGCTGGTCGGGAGCCGCGGGCTCGTGCGCGCTTATGTGCTCGCGCACCGTCAGCCGTCGCGCGGCATGTCCGCACTCGCGCATCTCGTCCATGACGGCCAGAAGGTCGGGCCTTACGACGAAGTCCGCCGCAGACAGCCCCTCCACCTCGTCGGGCATGCGGCGCAGGCTCTGCAGCCACGACCTCAGAAGCATCTGCCGGCCCTCCACCAGGCGCACGTCGATGCTGCCGCGCTGAATCAGCCGGTCCAGCTGCGCCTCCGAGAAGCCGGGCACCTCCCGGCGCAGCTGCCTGAGGGCGTCCTCGCGGGTGACGTCGTAGTACAGAGGCACCCTGCGCAGCCGCTCCAGCTCCAGGCGCAGGCGGGCGTCGCTGCACTCGTCTGCAAGGTCCTCCCCGGCACCCTCCTGCTCCTGGCCCTCCGCCTGGGCCTTGTCCCGGGCGTCCAGCAGGCGCGCGACCTCGGTCGCGGCGTCCTCCAGCCGCCCCTTGCGCTCCAGGGTCAGCACCGACTGGGGCAGAGGCTCGTTTAGGGAGGTGACGTCACTGTTGGTGGCACGCTGCTGGGGCATTTTGCACTTCTCCTTGGGGCGGGACCGGCATTGGTTCCGCGCTGGGTCCAATGTTCCATCCCTAAGATAGG
>JAQXQO010000114.1 GCA_029101205.1 Coriobacteriales bacterium
TCCTCGGCGTCCTCCATGGTGCCGAAGCGCGGGTCCACGGCCAGGTAGTCAGCCACGTCGTAGCCGTTGTCGTGCTGCGGGCTCACAAAGAAGGGCGTGCTCCAGATGTAGTCCACCCCCAGGCTCTTCAGGTAGTCCAGCCTCGACGTCATGCCCTTGAGGTCGCCGACGCCGTCGCCGTCGGAGTCTTGGAAGCTGCGCGGATATATCTGGTAGACGACCTTCTGTCCCAGGTCCTTCATGGAATCCTCCTAGCGAGGTACCGAATTATTGAGAAGTGCCGAACACTTGCCGATGTCTTGCCAAGCGGGCGCGGCCCCGAGGGACCACGCCCGTTCCCGACGCCCGCGGCCCGGCGGCCACGGGCGCAAGCTCTTACTCGCGACCGAAGATCTGGGCGGTCACATGGGACATGTCCACGCCCGTGGCCTCCTCGTCGTCCAGGCCCACATGGTGCTTCTTACCCTCGATGACGGTGAGCACGAAGGGCACCACCACGGCAATCAGCATGCACAGGGCGAACCATCCCATGTGCTGCGGCTGGATGGACAGGATGCCAGGCAGGCCTCCGACGCCGATGGCGTTGGCCGTGACGCTCATGAGGGTGCAGACCACGGCGGCGCAGGCGGAGCCAATCATGCCGCACACGAACGGGAACATGTACTTCAGGTTCACGCCAAACATGGCAGGCTCAGTGACGCCCAGGTAGCACGAGATGATGGCGGGAATGTTTATCTGCTGTGCAACGTCGTTGCGCTCACGCGTGGACTGCTTGATGCCGGGGCGGTTGCGCTGCAGGTACCACATACCCAGAACGGCGGAGCCCTGCGCGATGTTGGAGAGTGCGATCATGGGCCACAGGTTGGTGCCGCCAAAGTCGGCAATCAGCTGCAGGTCGATGGCGTTGGTCATGTGGTGCAGGCCAGTGATGACCAGCGGAGCGTAGATGAAGCCAAAGACGGCGCCAAACAGAACGCGCACGGGACCGGTGATGCCCCAGTACACAACGGCGCTGATGGCGGAGCCGATGGCCCAGCCCACGGGGCCCAGTACGAAGTGGGCGGCCATGACGGCCAGGAGCAGTGAGCAGAACGGAACCACAATCATCTGCACGACCGCGGGCGTGATCTTACGGAAGAAGCGCTCCAGGTAGCCCAGGGTCAAAGCGGCCAGGACGGCGGGAATGACCTGTGCCTGGTAGCCAATCATGTTTACCTGCACGAACCCGAAGTCCCACTTCGGGATGTCCGCGGCGGCGGTGGTGGCCACGTTATAGGCGTTCAGCAGCTGACCGGACACCAGCGTCAGGCCCAGGACGATGCCCAGCATGGGCGTGCCCTTCATCTTCTTCGTCACGGACCAGCAGATGCCCACGGGGATGCCGGTGTGGAAGATGGCCTCGCCGATGAGCCACAGGAAGCTGTCGACGCCCTTCCAGAACTGGCTGATGTCCACCAGCGTCAGGGTGCCGTTGCCAAAGAACGCGATGGAGTCGATGACGTTGCGGAAGCCCAGGATGAGGCCGCCGGTGATGATGGCAGGAATCAGGGGCGCAAACACCTCGGCCAGGGCACCCATGGCGCGCTGCAGGCCGTTCTGGTTCTTTGCGGCGGCCTTCTTTGCCTCGTCCTTCGAGACCTCGTTGAAGTCGCCGTTGCGCGTGAAATCGTTGTAGAAGTCGGCGACGTCGTTGCCGATGATGACCTGGAACTGGCCGGCCTGCGTGAAGCTGCCCTTCACGCTCTTCAGTGCCTCGATGCCCTTGACGTCGGCCTTCGAGGGGTCATTCAACACGAAGCGCATGCGCGTCATGCAGTGCGTCACCGCGTTGATGTTCTCCTTGCCGCCGACCAGACGAAGCATTTCGTCAGCGTCGTGCTCGTACTTTCCCATCCATTCCTCCTTCGCCTTGCGCCAGCCACTGGTGCAAACAACTCATTTAAATGAGTTCCTTCCGTTGGCTGGAATACTACACTCATTTAAATGAGTTGTCACGAAGAATTTCCACTATTTCGCAGGCGCTCATTACAGCGGGCGAACGGCATTCCGGTGCGGGCGGTTGCCCGCGGCTCCTCAAGCCAGAAGCGCAGGCCGGAAGCGGCGACGTTACGAAGAGCCCCGCTCGTCTTCGACGCTTTTGCCTCAATTCGTCGACGCGACCGAGCACGTTCACAGCCGAGCTCGTGCCAGAGTTGCGCAAAATCTGGAACCGCAGCCCAGCTGTCACCAAACTGCCAACCCGCCATTAGAATGTGCTCAGTCAACCATCAGGAGCAGCATGCGCGCAGCATACGACGGCATATTCACCGACCTTCGCGAACATATAGAGAAGGGCACCTACCAGTTCGAGGACTTCTTGCCCTCCGAAACGGAGCTGGTGGCCCACTACGGCTGTGCGCACAACACGGTGCGCCGCGCCCTGGCCATGCTGACCCAGATGGGCTACGTGCTGCCCGTGCACGGCAAGGGCGTGCGCGTGATCTACCAGCCCCTGGACCGGACGCTGTTCGAGATGGGCGGCATCGAGACCTTTGCCGAGACCGCCCGCCGCAACCACCTGAACGTGCAGACGCGCGTGCTGTGCATGGAGGACATCCTGGTGTCGCCCAGCTTCTCGATCGTCTCGGGCTTTGCGGAGGGCACTCGCCTGGTGCACCTGGACCGCGTGCGCGTGGTCAACGGCCACGCGCTGATCCACGACCGCAACTTCTTCCGCGCGGACGCCGTCGAGGGACTGACCATGGAGCAGGCCGCGCGGTCGGTCTACGCCTACGTCGAGAACACGCTGGGCCTTCGCGTGGCCACGGCCAAGCGCCAGATTACTGTGGAGCGCCCCACCGAGGCCGACCAGTGCTGCCTGGATATCGAAGGCATCGACTTTCTGGCAGTGGTCACCAGTCAGACGTTCGACGGCAACGGCCTGCTGTTCGAGTACACACAGTCGCGCCACCACCCAGACTACTTCAGCTTCTACGACACCGCGCCGCGCCGCCGCCTGCCGTAGGCTGGTCGCCCGCTCATAGCGGCCGGTTCGGGGCGTAAACCAGCAGGTAGAGGCCCTGTTTGGTATGTTTTTGGCAAGAAAAACGTACCAAACAGGGCCTTCCAGCGCTCCTGAGGGGCGCCGCACCGCTGCGACGGCTGTAATATAGTTAGTCGCATTTTTTCATCCGACGGGAGGCACGATGCCCCAGACAGACTCCGATCAGACCTTTGCAGTCGAGCAAGAGCACCTCAGCCAGATATATGCCGAGATAGTGCGCGTGCGCGACGAGCTGAACCACAAGCTGGCAACCACCCACAAGGACGCCGCCCAGGACCTGCGCGACATGTCTGAGGAGGTCAGGGTGGACTTTGGCGGCGAGGACGAGACCGTGGAGACGCTTGCCGCCATCGAGACCCTGAACTCGGTCATAGACGCGTACAACCAGGCCCACGACTTCGACGTGGACCGGCTGCGCCGCGCCATGCTGCTGCTGAACCAGCCCTACTTTGCCAAGGTGCGCCTGCAGATGCGCCCGAACCGCCCCGCCCGCGACGTCTACATCGGCGCCACCGGCCTGACCGACAGCCAGCGCCGGCCACTGATCGTGGACTGGCGCAGCCCCGTGGCGCAGACCTACTACAACCAGCAGATGGGCCCCACCACCTACACCGTGGACGGCAGGGTCAGGAAGGTCAACCTGCAGCTTCGCCGCCAGTTCGACATCACGCGCGACCACCTGAACTCCTACTTTGACACCACGGTGGCCATCCAGGACTCGCTGCTGCTGAACACGTTGAAGAAGCGCCACTCCCCCAAGCTGCAGGCCATCACGGCCACCATCCAGCGCGAGCAGAACGAGGTCGTACGCCACGAGGACGTGCCCGTGCTTCTGGTGGCGGGCATCGCCGGCTCGGGGAAGACCTCCGTGCTGCTGCAGCGCATCGCCTACCTCTTCTACCAGGAGCGCGACACGCTGACGCCGGAGCAGGTGTACCTCTTTACCCCGAACGACGTGTTCAAGCGCTACATCGACACGGTCCTGCCCTCCCTGGGCGAGTCGAACCCGCGCACCTACACCTGGCGCGAGTTCGTCCAGAGCCTGGGATTCGGCGAGCGCAACGACGGCGCCGACACCGACCCGCAGGTTCTCTACGGCATGGAGCAGGGCATCGCCTCGCTGGAGCTGGACGAGAAGGACTTCCGCGACATCCGCGTGGACGACGTGGTGCTGGTGCACGCGTCGCAGGTGGACTCCGCGTTCAGGAAGTTCCCGCGCGTGCCTATGGGCCCGCGCCGCTCGGCCCTGGTGAAGGAGGACCTGCACGACCGCCTGGACCGCCGCATCTCCCAGCTGGCAAAGTCCGACGAGCTGCAGGAGCAGATGCTGGGCCTGGACCTGGAGCAGCAGGTGCAGATATTCGGCGAGCCCATAAACCCCGCCGACGAGGAGGAGACCGCAAGGCTGGCGCAAACCTACGCGCAGCACCTGTTCTCGGGCGCGCACGATCAGGTGGAGCAGGCCGACTGGCTGCGCGTGGACCGTGTGGGCATGCGCCTGACCGGCAAGGACGCGCTGAACGCCCTCGAGGCCGCCTACCTGAAGCTGCTGATCACGGGCAACGACGCCCGCGAGGCCCGCTACGTCATGGTGGACGAGGCACAGGACTACAGCGCCGCGCAGCTCATCGTGATGGCGCGCTACTTCAGCCGCGCGCACTTCCTGCTGCTGGGCGACCCGAACCAGGCCATCCGCGAGCACACCGCCACGTTCCAGCAGATGCACCAGATCTTCGAGCGCACGCACGGCCAGGTGCAGGAGTGCAAGCTTCTGACCAGCTACCGCTCGTCCCCGGAGATCACGGCGCTCTTCACCAGCCTGATGCCCACCGACCAGCGCTCGCAGATCAGCTCGGTGCGCGAGGCGGGCGTGTCCCCCGACATCGAGTCGTTCGACGACACCGACGCCTACCTGGAGCGCCTGCGTCAGGTGGTCGACCAGGCGTCGCAGACCGACGAGCTGTGCGCCATCGTGGCCCAGAGCAAGCCGCGCGTGGCGTGGCTGCAAAAGCAGCTGGGGGACGCCGTCGAGGTGCAGACCGGCCAGAAGAACCTGCCGTCCAAGGGCATCATCCTGATGGACCTCAGCCTGGCGAAGGGCCTGGAGTTCGACCACGTGGTCATCCCCGACGCGCAGGAGCAGGTCTACCCTGACACGCCGCTCAGCCGCAGGAGGCTCTACACCGCCATCTCGCGCGCCATGCACGAGGTCACCATCTTGTCGCAGGGCCAACTGACGCCGCTTCTGTCCGGCGCGCAGCAGAAGGCCTAGCGCCACGGCCCACCGGGCCGACGCACCACCAAGCCCGCGGCCGGACGCACGTCGCCCGGCCGCCCGTAGAAAGGGAGGATGCCATGGGAAGCATCCGCTATGAAACCGCAAAGTTCGAG
>JAQXQO010000115.1 GCA_029101205.1 Coriobacteriales bacterium
CACGGGCAGGTTGTAGATCTCGCGGAACTCGGCGTCCTCGGTCATTGCCGTGCCCGTCATGCCCGACAGCTTGTCATACAGGCGGAAGTAGTTCTGCAGGGTGATGGTGGCCAGCGTCTGGTTCTCCTCGCGGACGACCAGGCCCTCCTTCGCCTCGATAGCCTGGTGCAGGCCCTCAGAGTAGCGCCTGCCCTCCATGATGCGGCCCGTGAACTCATCGACGATCTTTACCTCGCCGTCGATGACCACGTACTGCTGGTCGCGGTGGAACATGTACTCCGCCTTCAGCGCCTGCTGCAGGTGGTTCACCAGCTGGCCGGACATGTCGGCGTAGATGTTGTCGATTCCCAGGCGCGACTCAATCTTCTTGAGGCCTTCGTCCGTGGCGGCGATGGTGCGCTTTGCCTCGTCGAGCTCGTAGTCGACGTCCGGAGTCAAACCGCGCACCGCACGCGCGAAGTCGCGATACGTGCTTGCCGACTTCGTGCCCGCGCCCGAGATGATCAGGGGCGTACGTGCCTCGTCGATCAGGATGGAGTCGACCTCGTCCACGATGGCGAAGTTGTGGCCGCGCTGCACGCGCATTCCCGGCCTGGTGACCATGTTGTCACGAAGGTAGTCAAAGCCAAACTCCGAGTTCGTGCCATACGTGACATCGGCTTGGTACGCGGGCTTCTTTGCGCTGAGCTTCATGCCGTTCTGCAGCAGGCCGACGTTCATGCCCATGAAGCGATAGATCTGGCCCATCCAGCGGCTGTCGCGCTTTGCCAGGTAGTCGTTCACCGTGACCACGTGCACGCCCTTGCCGGGAATGGCATTCAGGTAGCCCGCCAAGGTCGAGACGAGCGTCTTGCCCTCGCCGGTCTTCATCTCGGCGATGGTGCCGCGATGAAGCGCAATGCCGCCGATGAGCTGCACCCTGAAGTGGCGCAGTCCCGTCGTGCGCACCGACGCCTCCCTCACCGCGGCGAACGCCTCGGGCAAAAGCTCATCCAGAGTCTCGCCGTTGTCGTAACGCTCGCGGAACCGCTGAGTCTGCGAGCGCAGCTCGTCATCGCTCATGGCCTTGAAGGTCGGCTCCAGGTCGTCTATCTGGTCAGCAATCTTCTCGTACTCCTTGAGCTGCTTGTCAGAGCCCATCGAGAGAAGCTTCGAAAGGAATTTTGGCATACAGTACCCTCTTGGATCGTACATCATGGGCCCGAGCGGCCCGAATAGATATAGTGACTCCCATACTTTACCAGTTACACTTCGGGGCCGACTCTGGCGTGCCAGACAACACTGAACGTTCGGGGGCGTCAGCGGCGGACGACCTGGAGATTCGGCTCGTCAGCTGCAGGCTATCCGTTCGCGCTGTCCTCGCTGGGCGCGCGCAATCGGTGGTCGTCGGGAGCGCTGTCCCCCTCGCCCAGCTCGCCCGTCTCCATCCTGCCACCGTCCCCTACGGCGCCAGTGCCGAACAGCTCGCGAGCAAGCACCCGAATCTCACGCGAGGGCGGGCGGTGGCTGCACCTGACCGAGCGCACCACAAAGCCGCGGTACTCACGCTGCGCCTCGGCCATCCTGCCCGTGGCGACCAGCGTCCTCATGAGACAGGTCATGACGTCCTCGCGCGAGTCGTCCAGCGAGCTTGCCCTGCGCGCGAACTTGACCGCCGACAGACGCCTGCCCAGCCTGAGCGCCGCCGTCGACCCCGCCACCATGCAGTCAACAAACGTGGAACGGAGCTGGTCCCTGCGGCTCGTGACCAGACCCAGGCCGTCCGTGGCAGGCACTGCCAAATCACCGCGATAGAAGCTCTCCGCCTTACGGCACAGCGAGACGACCAGTCTGTCGTTTCCCTCGCTGTCGAGCGCCCTGCGGGCCAACTCCTCGAAGCGGTCGACGTCCACCGACACGATGTCTTGGTTCAGGCTCAACGTGCGCTCCGCCCTGTTTGCCAGAACCGGCCGACTCGTCTTGCGCTTGTCCTGCCCTTTGGGAACCAGCTTGTTCCTGAGCACGCTGGTCGCCTCGTACACGCGCTGCGTCCCCGCGTCATATGTCATCTCGGGCCACACCGACTCGATGGCAGCGTAGCGTCTGACGCAATGGCCTGGCTGCGCACACAGCAGCATCAGGAGGGACTTCGCGCGACGGCGTTCCATACTCCTGCAGTCCACCTCGCGGCCATTCACGCGGACGCTGAGGCCTCCCAGCATCATGACCTCTATGCTGACGCCACGCGTCTGCTCGCCCACATCCGAGAGGTCCCTTCTGACCAGCTCGCCCAAGGCATCCGAGATCTCGTCCAGCGCATCCTCGTCGTTCCCGACCGGATCGCCCTTCCAGGTCATCTGGGCGAGCGCCTTCTTCCACGATGCGGGCATGGCGTGCTCGAACCCCAGCGACAGCTCTCCGCAGTCTCTTGCCAACACGTTGACCACCGACATCAAATCCGTCGGGGGCGCCAGTCTTACGCGACGTCGCGACGCACGGCCCGGCTTGCCCGAACCAGCAGCCACGCACGAGCCCTTCTTGTCCACCTCGGGCGATGGCCACAGTTGAGAGAGCACGTCTACGACAGGTCCCACGTCAGGCAGGCTCCGCGCCTCCTCGCTTGCGACCCAATCGCGCAGGCGCTCGCCCAAACCGTTTCCGATGGCTCGGCGGATAACACGTGCGCGAGCCGCCTGGTTATCCGCCCCGATGGAGTGCAGCTCCGCATCCGCGAAATTCGCTCTGACGCAGGCACGCATGGCTACTCCGGCTCGCTGGTCAGCAATCGACTGTGCCATCAGGCAAAGCGCATGTAGCGTTCGGATGCCGCGTCGCTCGCAGTACCGCGCCAGCACGCTCACCCTGTCGCAACTCAGCTCGTTGCCCATCAGCAACGAGATGAACTCGGGGACAGCATCGCAGCACATCCTGCCAAGGTCTAGTCCGCAGCGCTCAAAGAACGTCCTTGCATCCATGAGGCCGGCACGATCGTACGGGTCAGAACCACCCACCAGCGCGGCAACGCAGAAATACGCAAGCTCAAGCGTCGACCCAAACACGGTCTGGGTCTCCGGAGCCGAAGATCGAAGATGCAACAGCAGCTGGAACGAGTCGGAGTACTCACCTAGGACCGCGCGGCGCGTTGCCTCCGCCAGGTTCTCCCACTTTACGAGCCCCCCTCCGCGCAGCATGCCCGAGAACTCCTCCAACGGCTTCGGATCATGTCGACGCAGGTCCTCGGTAATGGTGTCGTGCAGGTTGACGCCCTCTAGCACGTCTCGCATTCTGCAAGCCAGCAATCCCAACGTCCAAGACGTCGACGGTTTGTTATCGATCTTCGAGTCACAAGCATCTGTGGTAAGAGGATCCAACTTGCCTGAGGATAGGGCCTCTTCTCCGCCCCATTGCCTTTTGGACTTCCCCGCCTCTCCATCGATGGACTCCATCAGCAGAAGCATCTCCTGCAACTCGGCGGGGTACTTCTTGCGCAGCGTCTTTCGTAGCTCCGAGACGTCCTCATGCATGATTCCAAAAGGCTGTTCCCCGCCAGGCCACTCGACTGGCGCGATGCCAACGCTTCCTGTAACAGGAGACCCGTCGTGGGCGGGGCCATTCGTGAAGGCGGCTACGTCAAAGCCATCACCGCTAGTTCCAAATCCACCATCAGCACAGCTTACGATGCGCAGGACCTCGATCAGCATTGAGAACTCGCCGGCGTCAAACAGTTGATCTACATGCTCGCATGCCAGACAGGCTACGACTGCCTTGTCCTGAATCATGCTCATTATCCTTGCCGCTCGCGCAGCCCTACCATCTTCGAACAGGACTTCGGCCACCAGTCGTACCACAAGTGTGTATTCAGGTTCGAAGGAGGAAAGCTCGTGAAAGCACGAATCAAGTACATAATTGTTTGATATACAGGCACAGCAAAACGTGCGATTGGCAAAGTCAACCCCAAACTGCGGAGCATCCATGTCCATTTCTTCAATGCACTCCATGGCTTTCGGAGACACTACACGCGACAGATCCTGGAAAGTTCCCGACCCCAAGAGAAAGAGGGCAAATCTAAGCTCCCGCTCCCTTTCCATGAGCTCATTCCGCAGCGATGTGGCGACCATAGAGGACATTGCCGAAGAAAACCTAAGGCTGTGGTACAGCGCCTCCGAAGAGGTCGTGCCAAATGTACCAACCTCGTCACAGATGGCACTCACAAGTACGGGTATGCCGTTGGAATGTTGCACCGCTTGGGCCTCGTTCTCCCCCACGGCATGCAATTTTCCCACATGCGAAAATATCCCCTCATCATCCGGCCTTATAGAAAGAAGATTGATGGATCTGTAGCAACGTGATTCGGGGAACTCTTCTGTCAGCTGCATGCATTCTGGACGCAACCCAACCACGACAAAGCATCCATAGCTCAAAAGGCTCCTCAAAGCTCGAGCCTCTCGCATGACGCCAGACTCATCTGCAGGGGGCACACCCTGTAGGAGAACCACTGACGATTTAGAAATTCCTTCTCTTTCATCCAGACGTTTACGCACTACGCGCGATATTCTTTGCACCTCAGCGCATGAGTCTGAATAGTTATTTATAGCAAGGTTATACGAATATACGGAAGCACCAATCGCGTCGAGCTCCGCCGCAAACGATTCAAGCTCACCAGAAACGTCCATGCAGGGCTCAGCGCACAAGAATACAAGATGGTCATATGTACTTATGGGGTCTGAATCTTGGTCAACTTTTGAATAATCAATAGATGTGTCCAGATGTACCCTATATTGGCATACAAGTGAGTCCAGCAGGATTCGCCTCGGTGAACCATGTCCCGACGAGATTGTTTCTTGTGGTGCGTTAACATATGGGCTTGCATTATTGATACCGTAATGTGGCAATTCGGACCGTGACATCTTTCCTCCAATGAACGAGAGACGTATTCCCTAACGGATTCGTTGATGCGCGCTAAGCGTATTTTAATATTTCCTATATATTTTTCTGGTGTTTACACGTTAGCTCGTAATGTGTCATGCAAGTGATATGCCAAAGTTTTCAAGTTCTAACTTGCACTAGTAGTAAGAAAAACTAATAGAAAGTCGTTCATTCTATGTTCCATGTAGATACGTAACGAATCACTCTACTGGGCGTAGACTCTGTATCGATATGACAACAGAGGGTAGAAACGGGCAACAACTGCTCATTGTTTCTGTATTATTTCTGAACATGCATAAGACAGTTCAGCTTAGTGATGGGACAGTGAACCTAGTACTTATTTATTAAAATTATACTCCATTGTGCATATCTGCTCTGTGTTGCGTTGCTAAAGCCTAAACATAGAACAGCCTTCAAAGAAAAGGGGGCCTCCCGGCACCCGTGAACTGCGCCCCAAAAACTTGGACGCGATAAATCATGACCGCTAGGCGGCCCCCGAAGGGCCTGGTCCCGGAACTCCACCGGGGTCAGGCCCTTCAGCCTGGCCTGGCGCCTCACGTGGTTCCAATGGTGGATATAGGCCTCGAGGTCGCGCTTGAAGCTCTCGAAGTCGCTCCAGTCGCGTCCCCGGAA
>JAQXQO010000116.1 GCA_029101205.1 Coriobacteriales bacterium
AGACCCTCGTCGTCCGAGGGGGCGGACGCAATCTGATTCGATATGGCCTGCAGGTCGGACCAGCCGTAGTCGTTCACGGAATCCTTTACGGCAGGGCCCAGCAGGCCGAAGCCGCCAGTGACGAACCCGGCAATTGCCACCGCGGCGATGGCGGCGACGATAAGGCTGATCACCAGCGGTTTTTTCGAATGGCGCGGCCTCGACGCCGTGTTGGCGGCGCCCATGGCACCGCCTGCCGCCCCAGCTGCAAAGGGTTGCCGCGCGGACCCGGGCTGCGCGGACCCGGGCGCGGTCCCCGCTGCCGATTGAGCTGGACGTGTGCCCCGGGCGGGGCCGCCTGCCGTCTGGTCAGCGGCACCTGGCTGTGCGCCAGCGTTCGTCGCCCGTGATAGCGGGTTGCCGCATCTCACGCAGAACCTCGCACCGTCTGGGTTCTTTGCCCCGCACTTCGGACAGAACATGCGCTCTCCTCTCACGTATTGCTAGTCGACGTGGATAGCGTATGCCCATGACCCATCTAAGTTGTTGCGCAACATTCTGAACGGCGGTTGTAGTTCTTGTTCGCAGCGGCCGTTACGCCAAGGGGCAACCCGCCCGAAGCGGATTGCCCCCGTGTTGCCGATTCCCATGGCCGGTTCGCATGGCCGGCGCATGCCTGCTCGTCCGGGGGTGGCGCACCCACGCCAACGAGCCACGCTCGACGTCTGACGCCTGCGCTAGATGCAGAAGCCGGGAACGGCGCCGTAAGTACGATCTGCAAAACTGTACTGACGATCATACGGATTGCCATTTTCGTTGACGCTCATGAAGCTATGGTAGATGCCAGCATCGGGGTTGCGCTCCCACCAACGGCACGGCGAGCCATTCAGTGTCTTTACCAATGCGGAACTCGAATACTGGAAAAGTAGATAGGAATCGCCTTCGCTTTGGTAGACCGAAGCGTCACCCCATCCAGACGTACTCCCTCCAAGCTCGTTGTAGGAAAAGAGCCACAACATGTCATCAGTAGAAGTAACAGAACTAGCATCGGCAGATTGTCCGACATTGTTCGTGTACTTCTTGACCTGAACAATGTTCTTTCGCAAATCATCAGGAATAAGGCCCACTCCAGACGTTGACAGCCAGGAGCGCAGCGAACTGCTTTGCCATCCACCGGCATTTGTCTGACTGTCATTCATACTTCCGCTGGCAATGGCATCCTTAAAAATGAACGTGATGCCGGCCTTCCCGGAACCATCGGAGCGGTCATCGTGGTGGAAGTCGGCTATCTGCACCGACGTCTGCAATCCGTTCGTTAACGTAACGTCCTTCTTCTGCGAGCCGTCCAGCTTTCCGTCCGCGCTGCACAGGTGGTACTTTTCGGCAATCTACAAACCCTCGGAGTAAGGAGCCGCTCCTATTTGGTCCGAAATCTGCCGCAGCTCATCCCAGGAATAGTCGTTAACGGAGCTCTTGACCTGTAGGCCGATCCCATCCTGGGAGTCACTATCTGAGCTGGACATGGAGCCAGAATTTGAGCTGGTTGTTGAGTTGGCAGTGTCGCCCTGATTCTGCAAGCTGTCCGTCTGGCCGGCACCGACATCGTACTCACCGATTTTGTTGCCGGAATAGTCAAGCGAGCATGCGATAGGATCGGACTTCTGATTGAAGCCCGTCAGCACCAGATGGTCATCCGAAGTGGAGATTTTTGCGACAGAGAGCTGAGATGGGATGTCTACGGTCTTTGCGTCCGAACCGTCCGTGGGCACGATGACCAGCTGCGAGCTGGTGGACGCGGCGGGCAGGAGGTAGGCGTTGCCGTTGGTGACAACCAGGGAGTCGGTGGGCTTGGAACCCGAGTCGGACGTACTCGTCGACGAGCTGGAGGACGCCGAGCCGGAACCCGACATCGTATCGCCGGAGCCCGAGGTCGACGAGTCGGCTGTGTAGAGCGTCTGCTTGTTCGAGCCGTCCAGGTCCAGCTGTACCAGCGACGGCGCGGCGTCGGAGTCGCTGGCCTTGCGCTCGGTGCAGTACAGCTTGCCGTTGCTGATGGCCATCGTGCCGATGCTGCCGGTGCTGCCGTCGTCGAGCGCGCTGGCATATATCTGCTGGTTGTTGCTACCGTCGAGATCCTGCGAGTAGATGGCAGAAGACTGGCCGTCGGTAGAGACGTAGTACAGCTTTCCAGCCGACATGGTCTGCTGGGTGCCACCGTCCGCGGTGAAGCTGGACTGGCCCTGCTGGTTGCCGCTCTCGTCGAGCTTGGTCACGGTGTAGTTGATCTTTTGGCTGGAGGGGTCGTCGCTCGTGGTCACGAGGTAGAGGTTGTGATCGTTCAGGTACAGCGCGTGGGCTCTTGGGCTGCTGATGTCTCCCCCGGACGAGGTCGTGGTCGGCACCTTGTAGATGGTCTGGTCGTTGGAGCCCGCCGCCGTGGTGGTATCCAGGGCATGGACCTCGCTCGTATTTCCGCGGCCGGTCGAGGACTGCCACACGTAGTAGATTTTTGAGTCGTTTTGATTCAGGTAGCTTAGGTGGTCGGAGTTGAGGTCGCTCTGCGACGGGAGCGCCAACAGTTGTGAGCCGTCGGAGCCGTCCTTTCGCGTGCGATAGATGCCCTTGCCCTTCACGATGTAGATGTCGTGGCCGTCGACGCTGGCCACGTTGGCGCCGTTGGCAAAATTGGCAGAGGAGTTGCCAGCGTCGGTGGCCTGCGCGTCGTCCGGAGCACCGGACGACTGGCTACCCGCAGACGTGATGGAGACGGGCAGGTTGCTTGTCAGCGTCGATGCCGAACCATTGTTCAGCAGGCTAGGTCCGCCCAGCGCGAAGAAGACGCCGGCTCCGATGGCAGCCGCCGTGACGACGCCCGCAACGACATACGGCCACTTCCGGCGACGCGTGGCCCCAGGACCGCCCGCGGGGGCATTCGCATACGCGGGGGCATAGGCGCCAGCATTTTCGCCATAGCCTGCTGCATTGGTATTTGCGCCGTAGCCATACGCGTCGTAGGCATTTGCACCGTAGCCGGTTGTACCAGCACCGGAACCAGTACCAGCACCAGAACCAAAAGCTGCCGGGCCATTGTCTGCGACGTTTTTGCCGCCATACGTTCCGCCCGCCGATGCGGGCGTGGCCATCATGCGCGTCGAATCCAGACCCTCGGCAAAAGCCGCAGCGTTCGACGAAGCACGATCGCGCATGTCGAGCGTCTCGTCGCTGGGCATCCACATGGTAGGTATGTCGACGTCGTTGCTATTCTCGCCATCGAAGGATACGGCGGGCGCTGCCGCAAAAGACCCGGTGCCGTCAGTGTCATCAGCGCCACCGGCGACACCAGCACCATCGGCGCCACCAGCTCCATCGGCGACACCAGCACCACCAGTGCCATCGGCGGCATCGGCTCCACCGGCGACACCAGCACCATCGGCGACAACTCCGGCGTTTGCGTCATCCCCTGCCGGCTCATTCTGGGCAGCATCATTGATGACGCGCGCGGGGGCATCGGCGCTGCCGCTCGACGACTGAGTGCCTGTCCCACCCTCAGGAGCGTCGTTCGTCTTGTCCTCAGATGCGTCGTTCGCCATGCCCTTAGACTCAAGGAACTCGCGAATCGGAAAGCCACACTGCGTGCAGAACTTGACGTCATCTTGAATCTGGGCGCCGCATTTGGGGCAGAACATGCAATCACAACCTCTATCTTGACCAGACGAAAACGCCACGCATTGCGTGAAAAAGAATCATCTGAAACCAATCTGTCTGGTCAATAAGATAGAGCGACGTGCCCGGCAATTTGTTGCGCAACATTGCAATGTGCCATCTGCTAGCCACAAGCACCCCCGCGAACAACCGGTAGAAATTGTCGCGCCGCTTTTCGCGAGCTGAGCAGGTGAAAGCGCCCCGCTGCTGTTGAATGGAGCGACGAAATCGGCCCGCCGTTCAGCACAGGATGAGCACGCGGACGTTAGCGCTATGGTCGAGCCGCATCGAGGTTGGCGCCGCGTGAGCGAGACGGCCCACGCCAGCGGCAACGCCCTACGCATATGGCACGCCCCAAGCAAGTGGCGGTAACTTTTGACCCGCATAGCGTCAGACATACGGGTCAAAAGTTACCGCCAGATGTAGAGGGGCATGTAGAGGGCGACGCTCAAAGCAAGGGGTGCCGGCGGCGAGGGAAGGCGTCGGCTGCAACGCCATCAGCATCGAGCGATCGGCGGCGGCTCGATGCCAACTGCGCACAACTGGCGGTAGCCTTTTGCCCGCATAGAGCTCGTCTAAGTGGGGCAAAGGTTACCGCCAGTTGCAAGGGGCGACGCAAAGAAGCGCCGTCGCGACGACCGTTCGGCGGCGACGGCACGTCAACAGCTACTCGGCGTCGGCCGCCGACTGCTCGGCTAGACGCTGCGGGTAGCTGCCCACCAGCACACGCACGATGCGAGCGCAGTCGTGCGCCGCTTTGCGCTCGAACTCGGGATACGAAACCGTTGCGGAGCCGTCAGCCTTATCGGAGATGGCACGCACGATTACGAACGGAATGTCGTTCAGCCAGCACGTGTGGGCGATCGAGGCGCCCTCCATCTCGCAGCAGTCGGCGTGGAACTGGCGGATGATGCGGTCCTTCTCGGCCTGGTCACGCACGAACTGGTCGCCGGACGCCACGCGGCCCTCCATGCACTGCACGTCGACCTCGGCGATGCGTGCCGCGTCGAGCGCGGCCTCTCGCAGCGACGGGTCTGCGGCGAACGAGGTGACGCCCATGCTGGGCACCTCGCCGGGTGCGTAGCCCAGGTTCGTCACGTCGACGTCGTGGTGCACGGCGTCGACGGACACCAGGATGTCGCCGATGTTGAGCTCGTTGTTCAGCGAGCCGGCAACGCCGGTGTTCACCACGTGCGTCACGTGGAACTGGCTGGCCAGAATCTCGGCACACACGGCGGCGTTCACCTTGCCGACGCCGCAGCGCACCACGACCGCAGGAGTGCCAAAGAGGGTGCCCTCGACGAAGTCCATGTGCGCCATCGTCGTGGTCTTCGCATCCTCGATGTGGCTGATGAGGTGCTTGACCTCGACGTCCATGGCTCCGATGATTCCAAATTTCATGTGATTTCCTTTGCAGTTCGCAGATGAAGAAGAATGTAGGTGTCACGAGCGGCCAGAGCGCTGCCGACCTGGGCGATGCGTCGGCGGAAGCCGCAGCCTACGCCACGGGATACGTCGTGTGCGCCTGGTCCAAGTGGTACAGCGTCTGCTCCAGGTAGCGGCGGGCCCACCACTGTGCGCCGGGCAGGCTGGAGTCGTGCCAGTTGCCGCAGTCGGCCGGACGGGCACCGGGTATCTCGCCCTCGAAGTCGCGGATGAACTCGAACATGCGACGCACGAGGTCCGCCACGTCCGCTGCCTGATACTCGCCAAAGAGCAGCAGGTAGAAGCCCGTGCGGCAACCCATGGGGCCAAAGTAGACCACACGCTCGGACCACTGCGGGTCGTTGCGCAGGAAGGTTGCGCCCAGGTGCTCGATAGCGTGCACGGCATCGGTGTCCATGACCGGCTCGCGGTTGGGCGCGGTCAGGCGCAGGTCAAACGTGGTGACGACGCACTTGGTGACAGGGTCCTGGTCCACGCGCGAGACGTACACGCCCGGCTCCAGGCGCAGGTGGTCCACCGTAAAGCTTGCGATCTTGTTCATGTGTCCTCCAATTGCCGGTCTGTGCCGGCTCCTTCGATTCTGATGCAAGAAGAACTTCGCCGTCAGAACGTCATCGCGACGAAACTGGCGGCTAACGTGCCAGCCACCTCGCCACAAGGCCGTCGCCAGGCGATGGCGCGCAGCCGCCAACGGCTACTCGGCGTCACTGGCAGCAAGCTTGCCATCCGAGTCCCTGTCGACGGAAGCCAGCCAGGGGCGTCCGGCCAGGGCCCGCACGACCTTGTCCGCCGAGGCGCTGGACGCAGCGCGGTCGCGGATGTGGAAGTGCGCCGTCACCTGCATGCCCACGGCGCTGGTCGAAAGAAAGTACACGTCAGGAGCCATGTCAGGGTCGGCATCGGCGCCCAGGGCGCGCTGCCCCGTCGTGGCGATGTCGGCTGCGACCTCGTTGGGGTCGGCGTCCAAGCGCACCACGAACGACACCGGGCAGTCCGTCACGTCCCAGCGCGTCACGCGCGTCAGGGCGGTCTTGTTCAGCACGGAGTTCGGGATGACCTGCGACTCTCCCCCGCGCGAGCGCACCACCGTGTGGCGCCAGGTGACATCGGTCACCACACCCTCGAAGCCGCCCACGCTGACGCGGTCGCCCGGCTGCACCACCTTGCCCAGCATGAGGCCGAACCCGGCCACCACGTTGGACACCGTGTCCTGCAAGCCGAACGAGATGACCACCGAAGTCACGCCCAAGGCAGCCACAAAGCCCGTCGGGTCGACGCCGAACACCGGCTGCAGCACGCACAGGAGCCCCAGGAACCACAGCAGCGCCTTCAGCAGGTTCGTAAAGATGCTGGCCGAGGGCACGTTGCTGGACTCCAGGGCCTTGCGCACCACGGGAATCAGCAGGTGCTGCACGGCCAGGACAATCGCGATGGCCACGGCCAGGTACACCACCCGGCCAAACAGGTCGGGCAGCGTCAGCCCCAGGAACGTGATGTCTTGCAGGTCGCTAGCAGGCATCTACCCCTCCACCTTCACGATGGGCGCGAAGCCCTTCATCAGCTTCTTTCGCTTGCCGGTGCGCTGGAACTGCACCTCGATCACGTCGCCCTGCACGTTCACGACCACGCCGGGACCGAACGTCTTGTGCGAGACGTGGTCGCCCTTCTGGAAGGTATCCGACGCCTTTGCGCTGGTGCGCGGCTCGGCCGTGCGCTGCCCCAGGCCACGCGACTGACCCAACGTCCCGCGCGAGCCGAACGTGCTAGAGCCAGAGCGCCCCGACGCGCCGGCACGGCCCGAGCCGAACGCGCCCGCGCCGTCGCCCGAGCGCTCGAAGCTGCCGGCACGACGCTCGGCGCCAAAGTCGCCGGCACCCGCACGATCGCTGCCGAAGCCCGCGCCGCGACGAGCCCCGAATACGTCCTCGCCGAACGAGCCGGCGGACGCGGCTGCCCTTCTTTGTGCGGCGCCGGCACCCTCGACGCCACCCGACGAGCGCGTGAACGAGCCGAACACGTGCCCGCCGTACACCTCGGAGCCGCGCCCCGAGCCGAACGTGCCACGACGGTCGCCGCGCTTCTCCCAGCCCACGCCCGAGAAGCCAGCCGAGCCCACGCCCGTGACCTCGGTGTCCTTCTCGGGAATCTCGTTCAGGAAGCGGCTGCGCGGGTATGACTGCACCGAGCCGTACATGCGGCGCGTGGCCGCGTAGGTCAGGTACAGCTTCCGCTCGGCGCGCGTGATGGCCACGTAGGCCAGGCGGCGCTCCTCCTCCAGCTTTGCCGGGTCCTGATCATGCCCCGTATGGGGGAAGATTCCCTCCTCCATGCCCGAGACGAATACGACTGGGAACTCCAGGCCCTTCGCCGCATGGATGGTCATCATGGTGACCGCGTGCTGCTGACCCGCCAGCGAGTCCAGATCGGAACGCAGCGCCAGCCACTCGATGAAGGCCGGCAGCTTCTCGGACGCCACGGGCGCCCGCTCGGTCAAGAAGCCCATCTGGCCCGCGGCCCCGGCGTCTGCGACAGCACCAGCCGCAGCGAGCGACCCGTCGGCGGCCGCCGAATCGCCAACCGCTCCGCCCAAGCCAGATGCCGTGCCGTTCACGTCCACCGGCGCCAGACCCAGCACGTTCGAGCCGTCGGCGACACGCGTTGCCGCGCCACTCTGCGTCGGGCTCGCTGCAGCGTAGCTGCCAACGCCAGCCGATGCCGCATCGTTTTGCATCGAAGCCGCTACCTGCGCGTTCCTCTCGTCCGCCTCGGCCTCGGCGTCGTCCAGCTGGCCCGCCTCGCGCAGCTGGCGCAGGCTCTCCAGCGTCTCGGCCACGTCGTCGTGCGTCTCGTCGAACTCCTGGGCCACGCTAAAGAACTCTCGGATGTTCTCGATGCGGCCGTCGGCCTCCTCGCTGTGCTCGGCCTCCAG
>JAQXQO010000117.1 GCA_029101205.1 Coriobacteriales bacterium
CTGCATGCACTTCAGGATGATGGACTCCAGCGCCGCATCAACGCGCGGGGTTATCTGGCTGGGCGGCTTGGGCTGCTCGCGCACCTGCTTCAGGGCAACGGTGATGGCGTCGTCGCCGTCGAACGGCACGCGGCCGGTGGCTGCCTCGTACATCACGATGCCGAGGGAGTACAGGTCGGTGGTGGGTCCCAGGGGCTTGCCCTGAGTCTGCTCGGGCGACACGTAGTGTGCGGTGCCCAGGACCGAGTTGTCCGTGGTCAGGTGGCTGTTCTTTGCCCGCGCGATGCCGAAGTCCATCACCTTGATGTTGCCGTCGGGCTGCACCATGATGTTTTGCGGCTTGATGTCGCGGTGAATGATGTCGTGGCGGTGGGCCACCGAAAGCGCCTGCGCTATCTGCGAGCCAATCTGTGCCACCTTGCGGCAGTCCAGTGCGCCGTGCCTGCGGATGCCGCTCTTTAGATCGGTGCCGCGCAGGTACTCCATGATGATGTAGTAGGTGTCGCCGTCCTTGCCCCAGTCGTACACCGACACGATGTAGGGGCTCTGCAGGGCTGCGGCAGCCTGTGCCTCCTGCTTGAAGCGCGCGGCGAACGACGGGTCAGCCGCGTACTGGGGCAGCATGGTCTTTATGGCTACCGTTCTGCCGAGGACCTTGTCGAGTCCGCGGTACACGATGGCCATGCCACCCGTGCCTATCTTGTCCTGGACCACGTAACGGCCACCAAGAACCCTAGCTGGCATCAAATTCTCCTATCAACCACGTAGCCATGCCACATTTTGTCTGAAGTGCGATGTGGTGCGTTTGAAGCGTCGACGTTCGTCGTGTGACTGGTCCCGTGCGCCGAGCCCGGGCCTCACCTCGTTTGTGTGTCATGACGCCGCCCCCTTGGACTGGACGTTCAGGCAGGCCGAGAAGACCTGACCCGCAACCTCAGCCGCCACGCCCGTGACGTCCTTGCCGTTGCCCTCGATGCAGACCGAGATGGCCACGGTGGGCGAGTCGTAGGGAGCAAAGCCTATGAACAGCGAGTTGATGGAGTTGTTCCCCACCTGCGCAGTTCCGGTCTTTCCTGCCACCTTGTAGCCGCTGACGCGAGCACCCGTGCCGGTGCCGCTTTGCACGACCGCCAGCATGGCTTCCTTCACGCTGGCTGCCGTCTCGGACGAGACGGCCTTGCCCAGCGACTTGGGGGAGGTCGTGGACGTGGTGGCGCCGGAGGGCGACAGCACGTGGTCCACGATGTAGGGGTTCATCACGATGCCGTTGTTTGCGATGGCGGCGGCGACCACGGCGTTCTGCATGACCGTGGTCTGGGGGCCGGCGGGGCTGGAGTGCTCGCCCACGGGCTGGCCGCAGGCGGCCCACGCGGTCTCCCACTCGGTCATCTCGGACGGGTCGGGCATCAGCGACGCGGTGCAGGAGAAGTCCTGTCCCAGCGAGCTGCCGTAGCCGAAGGCCTTCGCATAGCTGACCAGGGTGTTGGCACCCAGCTTCGTGCCGATCTGACCGAAGGCGGTGTTGGCCGAGTAGGCCAGCGCCTCGGACAGCGAGATTTCGCCGTAGCCGGTGTTGTGGTCATTCGAGACCGACTGTCCGCCTATGTTCATGGACGCGGGCGCGTTGATGGTGCTGTTCAGCGTGTAGGTGCCGGTCTCGAGCGCGGCTGCCAGCGTGACGACCTTAAAGGTGGAGCCAGGCGTGTACAGCTGCGTGGTGCGGTCCACCAGGGAGCTGCTGGAGCTGGTGAGCGCGGCGCTGATGTTGGTCAGGTCGTACGTGGGGTTCGAGGCCTTCGCCAGGACGGCTCCCGTGGAGGGGTCCAGCACCACGATGGCGCCGGTGTAGTTCTTCAGTGCGCTCTCCGCAGCCTTCTGCATCTGGTAGTTCAGCGTCAGGACCACGGAAGACCCGGGCGTCTGGATGCCGGCGAGCGAGTTCAGGGCATCCTGCCAGGTGGAGTAGTTCTGCTGGCCGGTCAGGGTGTCGTTCATGCTGGACTCGATGCCCGAGCTGCCATACTGCGTGGAGATGTAGCCCACGGTGTGAGCTGCCACCGAGCCGTTGGGGTAGGAGCGCACGTAGGTGCCGTCGGCCTGCTGCACGCTCTCGACCAGCGTCTGTCCGTCGGAGGTGATGATGGCGCCGCGTTGGACGTAGGCGGTGCGAGCGATGGTGTGGTTGTTGCTGGGCATCTCGCGATACTCCTGGGCACGCACCACCTGGATCACGGTCAGGTGCGTGATCAGCAGGGCAAACAGCACTGCGAACACCGTGATGAGGTGCACCAGGCGGTTGCCTAGGGCCACGCGGCCCAGGACGCCGGACTCGGGGGTGTCCAGACCAAAGCTGCCGCGCACGTGGCTGCCGTGAGCCACCGCGGCGGCCTTCTCGGAGCGTACCTGGGGCATGGTGCCGGCGCCGGCCATCTGGGTGTCGCGGCCGGTGGCCTCGTCGCCTGCGCGCAGCAGCAGGCCAACCACGATGAAGCTGGCCAGAAGCGAGCTGCCGCCCTGGCTCATGAAGGGCAACGTGACGCCGGTCAGGGGCAGGAAGCCCGTGCAGCCGCCCACGATGAGGAAGGCCTGGAAGGCGATGGAGGTGGTCAGGCCGATGGCGGTGAAGGCCGAGATGTCGGACTTTGCGCGCGCAGCCGTGGCGAAGCCGCGGACGGCGAACAGCATGTAGGCAATCAGCACGGCAGCGCCGCCCAGAAGGCCCATCTCCTCGCCGATGGCCGAGAAGATGAAGTCGGACTCGACCACGGGAATCAGCGTGGGCATGCCCTTGCCGATGCCGGAGCCGATGAGGTCACCGTCGGCCAGGGAGTACAGCGACTGAATCAGCTGGTAGCCGCCGTCGGGGTTCCCGAAGGGGTCCAGCCAGATGTCGATGCGGTTCTGCACGTGGGAAAAGACGTGGTAGCACACGACGCCGCCCAGCAGCAAAAGAACCAGCGAGATCAGCACGTAGCTGACGCGCCCCGTGGTGGCGTACAGCATGACCACAAAGAAGGTAAAGAAGAGCAGGGCGCTGCCCAGGTCGCGCTCGAACACGACGACCAGCAGGCTGATGCCCCACATGGCCAGAAGCGGCATCAGCATGCGCGGACGGGGCAGTGCCAGGGGCCCCACCTTGTGCGTGGACGCCGAGAGGAGCTCTCGGTGCTCGGCAAGGTAGGCCGCCAGGAAGAGGATTATCAGGATCTTCGCCAGCTCGCCGGGCTGGAAGGAGAACGGGCCAAACGTGATCCACAGCTTGGAGCCGCCGCGCTCGGTGCCGATGAGCATGGGCAGCACCAGCAGTGCCACGCCCAGAAGGCCCATGATGTACTTGTACTGTGCCAGGTCATCCAGGCTCTTTACCAGGAACAACGTCAGCACCATGGCGCCCACCGAGATGAAGAGCCACACGACCTGACCCACGGCCAGCTCGGGCTTCAACCTGGTGACGAAGGCGATGCCTATGCCGGACAGCACAAAGACCAGCGGCAGTATGACCGGGTCGGCGCCGGGCGCCAGGAACCTGATGGCCACGTGGGCCACCGCAAAGGCGGCAAACAGGCCGATGGGCACCGCCAGCGTCTGGAACGTCACCGCCGTGTTGGTGTTTATGACGTACATGGCGTACAGCAATATCACGGGCAGAGCCCCGGCACACAGCAGCAGAAGCTCCGTGTTTCTTCTGGTGATGATTGACTTGCCCATGCTACTCACCCGATCCCTGGGTCGATTGCGAAGTGGAGTCTTGCTGCGCCGACTGCGCGGTGGCCTCTACGTTCTGCTGGGCGGCCTGCGCGGCAGCCTCGCCGGTGGCCGCTGCCTCCGAAGGCGCCGACTCACCCGTCTCGGCGGGGGTGCCGCTGGAGGACTGGTCTGTCGTCGCGGCCGCGTCCGACGAGCTCTGCTCGCCCCTTGCCTCGGCCGCCGCCTCTGCGGCCTTTGTCTTGTCGGCGTCTATCTGGTTGCGGTACTGCTCGATGGTGGCCCGCCCGGCCGACTCGCTCTCGACGTGGATGCCGGAGTCCAGCTGGTGCTGGGTCGCCTCTGGCAGATCGCTGACCTGCACCGAGCTGGTATCCACGAGCTCGTACAAGGGCAAGCCCAAAAAGTCTCCGTTCAGGCCCCGGTACACGCCGACCGACCCGTCGTTGTTTCCGACGTACCAGTTGTTGCGCACCAGCCCGAACGTGGCGACGCCCACCACGGCTAGGGCGGCAAGGGCCACGATGAGCCACACCATGACGGCCTTGCGCCTGCGTTCGCGGTGTACCTCGGCCAGGCCGTCCTCGACGACGTCGATGACCACCACGGTCACGTTGTCGTGCCCGCCGGCGGTCAGGGCGGCAGAGGTCAGGTTGTTGGCCGCGGCCTGGGGCGTGGCGCTGGAGACGGCCAGGGCCTCGATGTCCTTGTCGGGCACCATGCTGGACAGGCCGTCCGAGCACACGATGACGCGGTCTCCCGCCTGCACGCCCAGCGTGAAGTGGTCGGCGTACATGTCGGGGTCCGAGCCCAGGGCCCGGGTGATGATGGAGCGTGACGGGTGCAGACGAGCCTCGTCGGCTGTGATTTCGCCTGCATCCACCAGCTCTTCCACGTAGGAGTGGTCGTGTGTGATGCGCACTAGAGAGCCGGCATGCAGCAGGTACACGCGGGAGTCGCCCACGTGCGCCACGGCCATGCGGTTCTTGTCTATGAGGACGCAGGTGGCGGTGCAGCCCATGCCGGGCTTTCCCTGCCCCTGCTTGGCGCCTTCCAGCACGGCGGCGTTGGCGGCCTCGACGGCTGCGCCCAGCGCCACGTCGTCTGCGGTCTCGGGCGCCTGCGCACCTATGGTGTCGACGGCTATCTTGCTGGCGACCTCGCCCGCGGCGTGGCCACCCATGCCGTCGCACACGCAGAACAGCGGCGCCCGCACCAGGAACGAGTCCTCGTTGTGCTCGCGCACTAGGCCCACGTCCGAGCGGGCGCCCCACGAGAGGTACTTCGAGCTGCCAGTGGCGGTGTCTGCACCGGGCCGGTTCTCGACGGGCATCTCGTTGCGGCCGGGGACGTTCACGGGCTCCGGCGTGCTTTCGGTGTTTTGGTCGAGCTCCTCGCTCATCGACGGCTCACTCGCATGATGGTGTCGCCAATCTGCACCTCGTCACCGTCGCGCAGCGTGACGGGCTGGCCGATGAGATGGCCGTTCACCATGGTGCCGTTGGTGGAGTGCAGATCCTCCAGCACCAGGGCGGGACCCTGCAACGTGAAGCGTGCGTGCGTGGCCGAGACGTATGGCTCGTCGATGACGATGTCGGACGAGGGCGAACGGCCCACGACGACGGGGCCCAGCATGTCTACGTGCAGGCCCCTCAGCTGCTTCGAGCCCTTCTCGACGTCGACGGACCAGATGGCCGCGTCGCGGCGCTGGCCGCGCACAAGGCCGATGCCCGTGCGCATGGCGGCAAAGAGGAACAGGTACAGCAAGATCACGAGGAGGATGCGACCTGCGAACAGTATGAGGTCGATCATGCTAGTTGCCCTTGAACTGGAGGTTGATGAGGCCAATGGTGATGACGTCGCCGTCGCGCAGCGAGCAGGCCTCGACATCTATGTCGTTGACCAGGGTGCCATTGGTGGAGTTGAGGTCGTTGATGACCCACTCGCCGTTGTCGTAGGTCAGCATGGCGTGGTGGCGCGACACGTTGGGGTCGTGCAGCACGATGCCGCCGGGCGTGCGCTCGCGGCCGATGGCGGTGCGCGGTGCGGTGGCGACGTAGGTGTGGCCGGACTGCATGTCGGTCAGGGTGCAGGTGGCGGGACGAGCGGCGTCGGCCACGGGCTCCGATGCTACGACGGTGGGGGAGTCCTCCTGCTGGGGCTCGGCGGCCTGCGGGGCGCTCACGGCCTCGGGCTGCTGCGCCGGCGCGTAGGCGGCGTTCGCCTGGGCTTGGCCCTTCTCGTAGTTCTCCTCGGCGATGTCCTCCAGGACCTCGTTGGGAATCACGTCCAGGCCGTCCATGCCGGAGTCGCCGGACACGGGGGAAGCCACGACGGGCTGTGCGTATGCGGGCTGGGGCTGAGCCGTCGGCTGCTGCGGCACGGGCTGCACCGAGGCCGCCACGGGCTGCATGGGCTGGACGGGCTGCATGGTGGGGGCTGCCTGCGAGACGCGCGCGCCGGGGACCGGACGCACGCCCTGCGCCTGGACGGGCTGGCGGCCCAGGAAGGCGTTCTCCTCGTCGCGCAGGCGCGCCAGGGTCTTCGGGTCGACGTTCTCGGCAAAGACGGCGAACTTGCCGGGCTTCAGGCCCGGGTCCACCATGAAGCGCACCAGGGGGCGTCCCACGAACGTGTAGCCGCGCTTCTTTGCTTGGGCCTCGACCAGCGCCGAAACCTCGTCGGTGATCTGGGGATACAGGGTGCGCATCCTCTGGTCGTCCGCGGAGGAGACCAGCACCGTGTACAGCGCGGGTGCCGTGTCGACGCCCTCGATCACGAAGGTCTCGTCCTCCATCTCGCGTACCGCACGCTTTGCGAGCTTCTTGAACGAGAAGGGCGTCGTGGCGTTGTTGTCGTTTGCGTCTCCAAAGATGGCGCCGATGCGCTGCTCAAAGACATTCAGTACGTTCATTGACTATCCTCACCCTCTGGGCTCATGCGATCTGAACCTATAAGGACATCCATCGCACACATAATTCCTCCCCAGACTAGCGCAACCGCGAGGGCGGTCGCTTCCTCAGGGGTCCATATGCCGCCATTTTCCACGTGTGATAGCACGGCTAGGCAAACGGCGACTATCGCAAAGCACGCCGCCTGCCCCACGATCCGGAAGGTCAGCGTTCCTCTGGACGAGAACCACGAGCACGCCCCCGCCGCCGCAGCGCAGCCGAGCATCGTCCACCAGCTCCAGGGGTCCAAAAGCAGCGTCGCGCATGATGACGCCAGCTGGGCGGGGGCAAACGACGCAGCCCAGCACCGCTGTACAAACTTGCACAAAAGCCAAGAAGCGCCACCCGTTGCGGCGGCCTGCAGGGGCACGGCCGCCAGGCCCGCTATGGCGGGCCCGCACAGCGAGGAGCCCAGCGTCGAGGGCAGAAGAACCGCGGTCGTGGCAGAGCGCTCCTTGCGGCCGGCGTAGGCCCACCACGCCAGGCTGACCACGCCCAGCACCAGCGCCACCGGCATGGAGCCCGAGCCCTCCTGTGCCGATGTGGCCAGCACTAGCGCCGCCAGCACCAGCGCCGAGCCCAGCGGCGGCCAGACCCAGGTGCACCCGCCGGCCGCCAGAGACACCGCCAACTGTGCCTGCCAAGAGGTCTGCAGCACAAAGGGCAGGACGCGAAACGCGAGGTAGGCCGTGCACAGGGCGCCCGCACCCCGGGTGATGGCGGGGCGCAGCCAGGGGAAGCGCTCCGCCCAGGTGAGCCCTGGGTCCGCATCGGCGCCCAAGGGGCCGTCGTCTCCTGCCTCGGCCTGCTCTATGAGGTCGCGCAGCGAGGCCTGGCCCTCCTGGGGGTCTCCCAGGTTGGGAACCACGGTCTTTGCCAGCTCCTCCACGGAGGCCATGCGACCTGCGGGGTCGGGGTCCAGAGCTCGCAGGAGCGTCTCCTCCACGATGCCCGCCAGCTGGGGCTCCACCTTCGAGAGGGCGGGGGTGGGGCCGTGCATGATCTTTTGCAGCGACGCCGAGGCGCTGGGCGCCCGATAGGGACAGCTGCCCGTCAGTGACTCCCACACCACGACCGCAAGGGAAAATATGTCGCTGCGCTCGTCCACCAGCTCGCCGCGTATCTGCTCCGGGGGCATGTAGCCCACCGTGCCGCCGCGCGCCCCGCCGTAGCCGGCGGCAGAGGCCAGAGTAGCCATGCCAAAGTCGCCCAGCTTTACGGTGCCGGTGCGGTCAATCATGATGTTGGCGGGCTTTATGTCCAGGTGGAGCACGCCGTTCTCGTGTGCGAAGGCCAGGGCCGCCGAGACGCTCTCCAGCACGTGGGCGCACTCGTCAAAGGTCAGGACACCACCCTCCACGCGCTGCAGCAGGTCCTGCAGGTTCAGGCCGTCCACGTACTCCATGACCAGATACGAGCTCGTGGCGTCCGTCTCGAAGTCGAACACCGTGACTATGTTGGGGTGCGCCAGCATGCCCGAGGTGCGTGCCTCGGCCAAGGCCTCGTCCAACGTGGACGCAGCCTGGGGGTCAGAGCCTGGCAGCAGCAGGGGCATGCGCTTTATGGCCACGCGCCGCTGGAGCCTGGTGTCCCAGCAGACGCTGACCGTGCCGAACCCGCCCTCGTTGTTCTGCGCCAGCACGCGATAGCGTCCCAGCAGCATGCGACCTACCGCATCGGGGCGTGCCTGTTCTGCGCCCTGGGCGTCCGGGCGCATCGCTGCGCCCTGGGCGTCCGGGCGCATCGCTGCGTCCTCGGGCGACCCGACGGGGCTCCCTGTAGGGCGCGATGGCTGTGACGACCTGAATCCCTGCACGTCAGCTCCTCGTTTGTGCTTCGTTTGCCGCGTCGCGGGCGCGGCGCCTTCCGTGGCGCCGCATGTGCTGCCGAAAACTTTTTTCCATTTTACGAGATTCATGCTTGCACAAAACAAAACGGTTTAGTAGAGTATGAAACCGCACGCGGGCGTGGCGGAATTGGCAGACGCGTACGGTTCAGGTCCGTATGAGAGCAATCTCATGAAGGTTCAAGTCCTTTCGCCCGCACCAAGCACTCTAGGAGCGCTTCGACCAACTGGTCGGAGCGCTTTTCTTGTATGTATGCGTATTGTCCTTGCGTCATCAACGCATAAAGAAAAGGGCGCCCCAAAGGCGCCCTCCTGTGATGACCCACTTGGTCGAAATTGCCGCGGCTACTTGTTGTCGTCGTCGAACTCGGACCAGCCGCTCTCGTCGTTATCGTCGTCGAACAGGTCCCAGTCGTCAGGCGACTTCTTGTGGTTGTAGAACTCGCGCCTGGTCTTGCGCTCCAGCAGGAATGCAATGAGCAAAAACAGCAGTATTCCGCCGACCAACAGGCAGGTCACGCCGGGCCTGGTCCCAAACAGCCAGTTCATAAAGTCCAAAAACCACATGCGTGTGCCTTTCCTTCAAAGCGTCATGTGCGAATGTGGACAAGTATATACTTTGGAGCACCTAGTATGCGCAGGCTGACAACGTGCCCAGCCGAAATAGAGAGGGAGTTCCATGCTCGACATCAAGTTCGTGCGCGAGAATCCGGACGTCATCGACAAGTCGTGTGCGTCCCGACAGAACGCGCACTGGGATCGCGAGAAGTTCTTTGAGCTGGATGAGGAGCGCAGGTCCGTCATCGTAGAGGTCGAGAAGCTGCAGGCTCAGCGCAACTCCGCCTCGAAGCAGATCGGTGCCCTGATGCGAGACGGCAAGACCGACGAGGCCAATGCCGCCAAGGCCCAGGTAAAGGCCAACAAGGAGCGCATCGACCAGCTGAACGACAAGCGTGCCAAGGTCGAGAAGGACCTGTTTGACCTCGTGGCCGCCATCCCGAACATCCCCCACGAGTCCGTACCCTACGGCAAGGACGACTCGGACAACCCCGAGGTGCGTCGCTGGGGCGAGCCGACGAAGTTCGACTTTGAGCCCAAGGCCCACTGGGACCTGGGACCCTCCACGGGCATGATCGACTTCGACCGCGGCGTCAAGCTGGCGGGCACGCGCTTCTACCTGCTGGGTGGTGCCGGCGCCCTCATGGAGCGCGCACTCATCAACTTCTTCATCGACATGCACGTGAAGGCCGGCTTCAAGGAGTGGTGGCCCCCCGTCATCACGAACTACGACAGCCTGTTCGGCACGGGCCAGCTGCCCAAGTTCGACGATGACCTGTTCCACGTCAGCGGTGGCATGTACCTGATTCCGACCGCCGAGGTCATGCTGACGAACATCCACCGCGGCGAGGTCCTGGACGGCGACAAGCTGCCCCTGTGGTACACCGCCTTCACCCCCTGCTTCCGCGAGGAGGCGGGTTCGGCCGGCCGTGACACGCGTGGCATCATCCGCGTGCACGAGTTCGACAAGGTCGAGATGGTCAAGTTCTCGAAGCCCGAGGACTCCATGAACCAGCTGGAGAGCATGGTCCACGAGGCCGAGCTGTGCCTGCAGACGCTGGGCCTGCCCTACCACGTTGTCACTCTGTGCACCGGCGACATCGGCTTCAGCGCCACGAAGTGCTACGACCTCGAGGTCTGGCTGCCCAGCTACAACAACTACAAGGAGATCTCCTCCTGCTCCAACTGCTGGGACTTCCAGGCTCGCCGCGCCAACATCAAGTACCGCGATCCCGAGCACTTCAAGGGCACGCGCCTGGTCCACACCCTGAACGGCTCCGGCCTGGCCGTTGGCCGCACCATGGCAGCCATCATGGAGAACTACCAGAACGCCGATGGCTCCATCACGGTGCCCGAGGCGCTGCGCCCCTACATGCGCGACATGGAGGTCATCAAGCCCCTGGCCTAGTGCCATCTAGCGGAAAGCACATCGCCGGTCCTCAGTGCGTTTTCTGCGGAGGGTCGCCCGACTGGGCGGCCCTCTTTTCTAGGAAAATTTACGAACAGATGTTCTCAAACATCACGTCAATGGGTACACTTGTACTATCGACAGCCAAGGATCGGAGGCGCGCATGGAAAACGCAGCGGCAGTGGGTTGCATGGTCACTCTGTATCGGCAGGACCAGGGGGACGAGTGCCGGGAGGTGTCTGCCACGTTCGATGCCGGAGGCTACCTCCTGGTGGGCGAGAAGAGCTTTGGCGAGCTCAGCAGGTTCGCCTATGGCGAGAGCCACCACTACCATCAGGTGGCCCTTCCGCCCGATAGCGTGGACGAGCTGTGGAAGGTCACGTACGTGGATCCTCTGGACGAGCGCGAACGGGCCGCGATGGACGGACTACTGAGGTTCTTCGAGGCGTCGGGGGCGTTCCTGTCGGATCTGATGGACGCGCTTGATCGCAGCGGCGTCCCGTACACGTACCTTCCCGGTGCCGGAAGGGTTACCGCTGCCTTTAGGCCCAAGCAAACGGGGGAGACCGCCCACATTTAGGCACACGTACAGAAAAAGCCCCGCATCCGAAGATGCGGGGCTGCAATTTCTGGTGCGGCGTGAGGGATTCGAACCCGCGACAGACTGATTCGTAGTCAGTTCCTCTATCCAGCTGAGGTAACGCCGCTTGCGACTTCTTACTATGCCATTCGGCACCCATGGCGTCAAGAACTTTTTTGACTTTTTTCTCGGCACAGCTTCGGAGTCCTAGTGGCATGGTGTGCGCAGCGGTCATCATGCCTGGTAAGAGGTGTCGTGAGCGGTCGCGACACGACGATGGGAGGATTTTTACGCAGGGGATGTGCGAATCCCCGGGGAGCCCGCCTAAAAGAAAACCCGCCTCCGAGGAAGCGGGTTGCATAATCTGGCGGAGAGCTGGGGATTCCCGCGCCGCTGTGCGGCGCTCAAGGCCTCGCTGCGCTCGGCCCGTGTGCGTGCACCGCACGCACACGCCCTCTCGGGTTCGAATCCCCGGGAGCCCACCTAAAAGAAAACCCGCCTCCGGGGAAGCGGGTTGCATAGTCTGGCGGAGAGCTGGGGATTCGAACCCCAGATTCCCGTGGAGGGAATACTCGCTTAGCAGGCGAGCACCTTCGGCCTCTCGGTCAGCTCTCCAAATCAAGTGCTTAGGTATAGTACCCCAGAATCGAGGTTCTCACAACAAATCCTTTTGAATAAATTCGTCGTTGACCACGATGTCGTCCTTGTGGTCGCGAATCGCCTGCCACGAGAAGCGCTCTACCAGCTGGTCTGCGGTCACTTCCTCGCCCGGTTGGGCCAGGCCGACCGTGGACGCCAGCTTTCCCAGCAGGCGCTGGGGGCCTGCCATGCGCTCGCGCAGCACGCCCAGGTTCAGATCGCGATCTCGCTTCGACAGGCGGCGTCCGTCAGGTGCCATGAGGAGGGGCACATGCGCGTAGGTGGGCTGAGGGAAGCCCAGGAGCCTTTGCAGATATATCTGGCGCGGAACGGAGCCCAGAAGGTCGTGCCCACGTACCACCTGGGTCACGCCCATGAGGCCATCGTCCACGACCACGGCCAGCTGGTAGGCTATGACTCCGTCGCTGCGCCTGACCAGGAAGTCGCCACAGTCGCGGGCAAGGTCCTCGTGCTGCCGTCCGTAGACCACGTCGTCGAACCAGATGCTGCCGTGGGAATCTCCCTGGTTGGGCACCCTGACGCGCGTGGCGGGGTCGCGAACCTCAGACTTTTTCCGGACCTCTGCGGGTGTCAGGTTGCGGCAGGTCCCGGGGTACACGTAGGTGCCGTCCGAGAGGTGCGGGGCTGTGGCGGCATGCAGCTGCGACCTGGTGCAAAAGCAGGGGTACAGAAGGTTCCTCTTGCGCAGGGTCTCAAGTGCGCTTGCATAGGCCTCGCCACGCTGACTTTGGTAGTAGGGACCCTCGTCCCATGTCAGCCCCAGCCAGGACAGGTCGTCCATCAGCAGCTTTGCCGCCTGGGGGTCCTGGGCCCTGGGGTCCAGGTCCTCGATGCGCAGTATCACGCGTCCGTTCTCGTGGCGCGCCGCCAGCCAGGCCATCAGCAGGGCAAACACGTTGCCGGCATGCATCCTGCCCGAGGGCGTGGGCGCAAACCTCCCCACCGTGGTCAGGGGGTGCATCTCTTCGAACGTGCTGCTGAATGACATCGTGTGTGGTCCTAGCGGTTTGAGGTTGAATCTGCATTCTCGTTGGCTTGCGGCTGCCGTAGCAGGTGTGCGTACGCATAGACGTTTGCCACTCCCGGATAGGAGGACTCGTGTTGGTATACGCGCTCGTAACCCAGATGGTCATAGTAGCCGTAGTCGCAGCCATCGTCAGTCATGAGGTAAAAGCCTCGCGCACCCTCACGGTGCAGGTGGTCGCCTGCTGCGTGCAGAAGCCTCGTGCCGACGCCGGTCCCCCGCAGAGAAGGGCTTACTATCAGAAGCTCTATCGTCGCGTCCGCCCAGGGCTTGCCCTTGGATTCCAGACGCGCGCTGGCCTGGGCCTCCTGGTCTATGAGCTCCAACTGGCTGTTGGTCTCGTGAGGCCCCACAAGCTGGCGGAGACGCTCCTCATAGGAATGCCTGACGGCGTCCCAATGCTGGCGCTGGTCCTCGCGACCATGCAGGGTTACCAGCACGGCGGCGCGTGCCACGCCGTCTGCGCAGGCAACCTGGGACCAGTTGTGACAGCGCAGGTGCGCCGAGAGCTCGGCCGCGCCCAGGAGAGGCTGCGCCCGCTGTGCCGCATCCGCGAACCACATGTGCGCGACCAGCCCGGCAAGGGGCTCGAAGTCCTCCTGCTTGAAGGGGCGGTACGACAGGTTTGGTTGGTCTTGCGCGGCTCGCATCGTGTTCTCCTGGAGGTGCATCGGCCTTGCGGCGGTCGCAGCCGCTAGACTGTGAGGGCCGTATCGGGCGCTGGTCAGTACTTCTTGCCATCGTATCAGCTTGGTATGGGCATAAGGAAAAGTGTCCGTGAGCCTGCGAGGGGCGTCCATCGCCCCGACGGAAGGGGACTTCGTATGAGTGAGAACAGCACGGGGCAGGAGCAGGGCTTTACGCTGGGCACGCCCACGCTGGTGTGCAGGTGGAGAATAGCCAGCCAGAGGCTGCCGATGGCCAATCGCCATCTGCGTGCTCTTGGCGCTCGCTTCGTCAACGGCGGGACCATGCCCAAGGCTCTTGTGGCGTGGGCAAAGCAGCACGTGGAGTGGACGTTGGAGGACGGCAGCGCACGGTGGCCGGACGGCGTCCTCATGATCGTGGTCGACCAGGACGGCAAGGCGGCCATGACGGTGGGGCCGTACAAGCCGCTGCAAAGGACCAGCACCCAAGGGCTGCTGGAGCGCGCCCGCTACGCCGAACAGGAGGGCAACGCCACCAATGTGGCGCCCGAGACGCTGTGGGCGGTGCGTGGCGAGGACCTGGTGTGGGGCATGGATCCGGACCAGAGCCCGTCCGGCGCAGCCACGTTGGTAAGGGACCTGGCGCTGACCGTGGGCATGAACGTGGTGCGCGACGCCCACCTGATGGACGAGGTGGAGCGCGGAGACCACTTTGACGAGCTGTTCCTGGTGTCCGACGAGCATGGGGTCGTCCCGGCATCGGATGCGGCTGGCAGGCGTGCGCAGAGGTTTGCCGACGGCTACCAGAAGCTGCTGGACTCCATGGCGCGCAAGCGCTAGGTGGAGCACGAACACCGGCGTGCGCAAGTGTCTGGATTCTGCAAATGACACACGGGGCAAAGCCATGGATTATAGCAATGAGTACGCAGGTTTGTGCCTTGAAATCGATGGAAAAACCACCGAGCGGCGTCAAAGTCTCGTCTAACAGATGCGTCAAGGAGCCCTGTGGGCATTGCGTTATGATGACAAATGCTTCTGGGTGTATGTCGTTTGGGGGAACATACGCATGCGTCCCGAAGGCGGGTTTTGCCTGGTAAAGCCGGCAAAACTTTAAAGCAAGGCAATAGCCACCGCAGGGACGGTGGACCGTATCGCTTCGAAGGAGAGGATATGGCAAGGAAATTCAAGTCTATGGACGGTAATGAGGCCGCGGCATACGTGTCGTACGCCTATACCGAGGTGGCGGGCATCTACCCGATCACGCCGTCCAGCCCCATGGCCGACCACGTCGACCAGTGGGCCGCAAAGGGCATGAAGAACATCTTTGGTACCCCCGTGAAGGTCGTCGAGATGGAGTCCGAGGGCGGCGCTTCCGGCACCGTGCACGGCTCCCTTGGCGCTGGCGCTCTGACGAGCACCTACACGGCATCCCAGGGCCTGCTCCTCATGATCCCGAACATGTACAAGATCGCCGCCGAGCAGCTGCCTGCCGTCTTCCACGTCAGCGCCCGTACCGTCGCCACGCAGTCGCTGAACATCTTCGGCGACCACTCCGACGTTATGGCCTGCCGTCAGACCGGTTTCGCCATGCTGGCCGAGAGCAACGTCCAGCAGGTCATGGACCTGTCGCCCGTCGCTCACCTGGCCGCCGTCAAGGGCAAGACCCCGTTCCTGAACTTCTTTGATGGCTTCCGCACCTCTCACGAGATTCAGAAGGTCGCCGTCTGGGACTTCAAGGACCTCGGCGACATGCTGGACATGGGCGCCGTCCAGGCGTTCCGCGACCACGCCCTGAACCCCGAGCACCCGCACGCCCGCGGCAGCCACGAGAATGGCGACACGTACTTCCAGAACCGCGAGGCCTGCAACACCCTGTACAACGAGCTGCCCGACGTCGTCGAGTACTACATGGACGAGATCAACAAGCGCATCGGCACGGACTACAAGCCGTTCAACTACTACGGCGCTCCCGACGCCGACCGCGTGGTCGTCTGCATGGGCTCCTTCTGCGACACCCTGAAGGAGGTTATCGACTACCTGAACGCCCGTGGTGAGAAGGTCGGCCTGATTGAGGTCCACCTGTATCGCCCGTTCTCCATCAAGCACCTCGCGGCCGTTCTGCCCGAGACCGCAAAGAAGATCGCCGTCCTGGACCGCACCAAGGAGCCCGGCTCCGTGGGCGAGCCTCTGTACGAGGACGTCGTGTCTGCTCTGTACGAGGCTGGCATCTCCGGCCTCACCATTGTGGGTGGCCGCTACGGCCTCGGCTCCAAGGATACGCCGCCCGCCAGCGTGTTCGCCGTCTACAATGAGCTGGCCAAGGATCAGCCCAAGCGGCAGTTCACCATCGGCATTGTGGACGACGTCACCAACCTGTCCCTGCCCGAGGTTCCCTCCCCCAACACCGCGGCGGAAGGCACCATCGAGTGCAAGTTCTGGGGCCTCGGCGGCGACGGTACCGTTGGCGCAAACAAGAACTCGATCAAGATTATCGGCGACCACACCGACAAGTACGTCCAGGCGTACTTCCAGTACGACTCCAAGAAGACGGGCGGCGTCACCGTCAGCCACCTGCGCTTCGGCGATTCGCCCATCCGTTCGCCGTACTACATCACGAAGGCTGACTTCGTCGCTTGCCACAACCCCTCCTACATCGTGAAGGGCTTCAAGATGGTGCGCGACGTCAAGCCTGGCGGCACGTTCCTCGTGAACTCCCAGTGGAGCGACGAGGAGTTCGCCGAGCAGCTGCCTGCCGTTGCAAAGCGCTACATCGCAAAGAACAACATCTCGGTCTACCTGATCGACGCCATCGACCTGGCCGCCAAGGTCGGCATGGGCAAGCGCACCAACACCGTGCTGCAGTCCGCGTTCTTTGCCCTGGCAAAGGTCCTGCCTGCCGAGGACGCCCTGAAGTACATGAAGGACGCCGCTCAGAAGTCCTACGCCAAGAAGGGTCAGAACATCGTCGAGGCCAACTGGAAGGCCATCGACGCCGGCGCCACCGCGTTCCACAAGTTCGAGGTGCCTGCCGACTGGGCCAACGCCACCGACGAGCCGAAAGAGATCAAGCTCGAGGGCCGCGAGGAGCTCGTGAAGCAGGTCAAGGAGCTGCTGATGCCCATCGACCAGATGGAGGGCGACAGCCTGCCCGTCTCGGCCTTCGAGGATCACGCAGACGGCCAGTGGGAGCTCGGTGCTTCCGCATACGAGACGCGCGGCGTCGCCGTCATGGTGCCTCGCTGGGATCACTCTAAGTGCATCCAGTGCAACACCTGCTCCTATGTGTGCCCGCACGCAACGATTCGCCCGATTGCCATGAACGCCGAGGAGGCCGCCAACGCCCCCAAGGCCATGAGGACCACCGACCTCAAGCTCCCGAAGAACACCGGCTACACCTTCACCGTCGCCGTGTCTCCTCTGGACTGCATGGGCTGCTACAACTGCGTGGCCGTCTGCCCGAAGAGCGACGTCAAGAACGGCGGTGCCCTCACCATGGTCCCGCAGGAGTCCGAGGCCGATCAGGCCGAGGTCTGGGACTACGCGGTGAACAAGGTCAGCGAGAAGTCCGAGCTGGCCGGCGACACCAACATCAAGGCGTCCCAGTTCCACAAGCCCCTGCTGGAGTTCTCCGGCTCTTGCGCTGGCTGCGCCGAGACCAGCTACGCCCGTCTGGTGACGCAGCTGTTCGGTGACCGCATGTTCATCTCGAACGCCACCGGCTGCTCCTCCATCTGGGGCAACCCCGCGGCCACTTGCCCGTACACCACGAACGCTGCCGGCCACGGCCCCGCTTGGAACAACTCGCTGTTCGAGGACAACGCCGAGCACGGCCTGGGCATGGAGATCGGCTACGAGGCCGAGCGCAACCGCGTCGTGGCTATGACCGAGGCGCTGCTTGAGTCCGACTCCGCCTCCGACGACCTGAAGGCCGCCGCGTCCAACTGGATCGAGGCCAAGGACAAGACCGAGGCTTCGCAGGTCACCGCAGCTGCCTACATCAAGCAGCTCGAGGCCGCCGGCACGCCTGAGGCCGAGAAGATCCTGGCCGACAAGTCGTTCCTGACCAAGAAGTCCTTCTGGATCTTCGGCGGCGACGGCTGGGCGTACGACATCGGCTTCGGTGGCCTGGACCACGTCCTCGCCTCGAACCGCAACGTCAACGTCTTCGTGTTCGACACCGAGGTTTACTCCAACACCGGCGGACAGGCCTCCAAGGCCTCGAACCTGGGCCAGGTCGCTCAGTTTGCCGCTGCCGGCAAGGAGACCAAGAAGAAGTCCCTCGCCGAGATTGAGATGAGCTACGGCTACGTGTACGTCGCTCAGGTCGCCATGGGCGCCAACCCCATGCAGACCCTGAAGGCCATCCGCGAGGCCGAGGCCTACGACGGTCCTTCGCTGATCATCGGCTACAGCCCCTGCGAGATGCACTCCATCAAGAAGGGCGGCATGATGCACTGCCAGGAGGAGATGAAGCGTGCGGTCGACTGCGGTTACTGGAACCTGTTCCGCTTCAACCCCGCTGCTCCCGAGGGCAAGAAGTTCTCGCTCGACTCCAAGGAGCCGAAGGGCGGCTATCAGGACTTCCTGATGAACGAGGCTCGCTACGCTCGCCTGACCCGCGAGTTCCCGGGCCGCGCCGAGGAGCTCTTCGCAGAGAACGAGGAGGCCGCAATGCAGCGCTACGCTCACCTGCTGAAGCTGAAGGATATGTACGCCGAGGCGTAATGTAGCTGTAGGGCGCAAGGCACCGCAAGGCTAGTCACAGGCCGGACCAGGTTTTCCTGGTCCGGCTTTTTTGTTTGCGGGCGCTAGCGACGCCGTGGGTGGCGTGACGCTCGAACGCCATGGCTCCGTGCGTGCCACGACCCCAGGGCGTGGTGCCGTGGCACACATCCCATAGCAGCTGTGATGTAGAATTTGACTATGCGTCTGCCTGCGGACGGGGCGGCCCAGGGGCCGCGGCGCAGCCAGACGCAAGGCCAAAGGGCGGCCAGGCAGAGAGGCATAGCAAAGGTGAACCCCGTAATCGTGATTCCCACGTACTGGACGAAGGAGGCCGTCGCGCCGCGCATCGGCGAGGTCGGCACCTACGACCATGCGACGCCCATCGCAAAGCCCAGACCCGAGCTGGAGGACTGCCTCGAGTCGCTGGAGCAGGTGCGGGGCGTGCTGCGTGTCGTGGTGCTGGTGGTGGCCCCGCCCTCGTGTGTCGACTCGGCACGTGCGCGAGTGAACGCCATCTGCATGGAGCATCCCAACCTGAATCCGCTGATCATCGGCCCAAAAGAGGCCAGTGCCATCTCGAACGCCATCCACATGGTGGCACCCAACATGGTCGGCGAGACCGTGTCGCTGCGCGGGTACGGCGCCATCAGAAACATGGGGCTGGCCGTGGCGGCGATTCTGGGCCATGACATCGTGGTCTTCCTGGACGACGACGAGATCGTGCTGAACGAGAACTTCCTCATCGACGCGGTGTACGGTCTGGGACTTCTGACGAGGCAGGATTTGCCCGTTTCGGCAAAGAGCGGGTACTTCTTGAACTCGCACGACTCCTGCTACGCGGACGAGTCCACCACGCACTGGTGCGACCGCTACTGGACAAAGAAAAAGGAGTTCAACGCCTGGATGCGCCGCGCCCAGGAGGGTACGCGCATCTCGCGCTCGAACTACGTGTGCGGCGGTTGCCTGGCCATTCATGCGGACGCGTTCTGCCGCGTGGCGTTCGACCCCTACATCACGCGCGGCGAGGACATGGACTACCTGTTCAACCTGCGCATGAACGGCTTGGACGTGTGGTTTGACAACCAATGGTACGTGAAGCACCTGCCGCCGAAGACCCCGTCGGACGCCGCGCGCTTCATGCAGGACGTCTATCGCTGGACCTATGAGGTCGAGAAGATCGATGTGGCGAACCACCGCATCGGCCTGCACAAGATAACGCCCCAGTCGCTGTCGCCGTATCCCTCCACGTGGATTACGCCGGAGGTGCATAAGAGGATATTCCGCACGTCTTTGCTGCGCGCCATCAGCCAGCCCGAGCACCGCGAGTACTTCTACATCTGGACGCACGCTCGTGCCGACGCCAAGGTGTGGGCGCGCAGGGTCAGCGAGAGCTACCTGCAGTTCCAGACGTACTGGCCCGGCATGATGGCGCAGCTGTGGCGTGACCAGCCCCTGGCCGAGGCCATCCTGCAGAGCGGCGCCCCGCACGTGCCCAGCCGACCCAGGAGGGACCGTCGCAAATGAGGGAGTGGATTCTGAACCATACCTCCCAGCTGGTGCAGTTCGGGCTGGTATTGGTGTCTCTGGCCATGCTGGCGCTATTGTCCTGGGGCATCTCGCAGAGCAACCTGGCTGCATCCATGATTGCCGGAGCCATCCTGGCCGTCGCCATCGTTATGGCCGGCTCGGTGCTGCTGATGCCCGACGACCTGAGGTCGCAGGCTACCGAGCGCACGTTGCGCCTGGCCTCCAGCACTCTGAGCCACATGCGCGGCGGCCTGACGCCCGAGAACTGCACGGCCGTGTGCCAGCTGCTTTTGCCCGAGACCCAGGCTTCCGCCATAGCCATGACCGACGCCTCGCACGTGCTGGCTTACGTGGGCGAGGAGCCCGCCCCCTATCCGCAAGGCTCCCCCAACAGCGCGCCTACCCAGGAGGTGCTGGAAAGCGGCCACATGGAGACCTTCTCGAGTCGTGACGTCCAAGCCCAGGATGGCTCTGCGCAGAAGAGCCGCGCCGTCGACGGCTTCCCCGTGGGCGTCATCGTGCCCCTGGTGGTCAGCGACAAGTCCATCGGCACGCTGAAGCTGTACTATCGTCACGGCTACCAGGTGGACCGCATGCAGCTGAAAATCGCCCGCGGCTTCGCCGAGCTCCTCTCGACGCAGCTGACCGCCTACGAGCTGGACCAGCAGGCGGAGCTGACGGCGCGCGCCGAGGTGAAGGCGCTCCAGGCGCAGATCAACCCGCACTTCCTCTTTAACACGCTGAACACCATCGCCTCGTTCACGCGCACGGACCCCACGAAGGCCCGCGACCTCTTGCGCGAGTTCTCGGTCTTCTACCGCAGGACGCTGGAGAACTCCGACTCGCGCATAGCGCTGTCGCGCGAGCTCGAGCAGACGCGCCGCTATCTGAAGATCGAGCGCGCCCGCTTTGGCGAGGACCGCATCGTGGAGGAGGAGCACGTGCAGGAGGGCCTGGAGGGCGTGCTGGTGCCGTCCTTCCTGGTGCAGCCCATAGTCGAGAACTCCGTGCGCCATGCCATGCGCGACGAGGGCCCACTGCACATAGACATCCACGTGGTCACCGACGGCAGCGACGTGCTCATAGCCGTGGCAGACGACGGCTTGGGCATGGAGAAGGAGGTCGCTGCGCACCTGATGGACCCGCACGCCCCGCACACGGGACATGGCACGGGCATCGCCCTGCACAACGTGGACGAGCGCATCCGCCGCTTCTACGACGAGGGCTCGGGCATCGAGATCATGTCGAAGCTGGGCGAGGGCACCTGCGTGACCCTGCGCCTTGCTGGTGCGGCGCCAAAGATTAACTCGCGCGCGGCACAGTCTCATAACGGCTAGAATAAATGGGTATGGGAAACGTCGCGCTATGCGCTGTGTATTGGGTTAGGTGATTTTATTGCTGCACGCCATGATAGTCGACGATGAGGCACCGGCCCGCTCCGAGCTGAAGTACCTCCTCGAGGAGACGGGGCGCGTCGACAGCATTGTCGAGTGCTCCTCCGCACGAGAGGCCGTCGAGCGTCTGATGGAGGCTCGCGCCGACGTTATGTTCCTGGACATCTCCATGCCGAAGACCTCTGGCATGCAGCTGGCCGAAGCCCTGCACAAGCTGAAGAACCCGCCTGCCATCGTGTTCGTGACCGCATACAGCGAGTACGCCCTCGAGGCGTTCGACGTGGACGCCATCGACTACCTGATGAAGCCCGTCGAGACCGACCGCCTGAACCAGGCCCTCGACAAGGTGCAGACGCGCATGAAGCCCCCAACCACCACCCACACCTCTGTCGAGCGCATCCCCGTCGAGAAGAGCGGTCGCAAGGTGCTGGTTCCCATAGACCAGATACGCTACATCGAGGCCAAGGACGACTACTCCTGCATCTACACCGACACCGATCGCTACCTCTCGACCATCTCCCTGGCAAAGCTGGAAGACAAGCTGACGCCGCACGGGTTCTTCCGCGTGCACCGCGGCTACATCGTGAACCTAGCCTACGTTGAGGACGTCGAGGTCGTTTCCAGCGGCATCCTGCAGCTGGGCATCAACGGCATCGAGGGCAAGAAGATCTCCGTCTCCAGGAGGCGCGTCGTCGCGCTAAAGAGGGCGCTGGGCCTCTAGTCCCCGGAGGGACCACCCAACCATATGGAAAACGGAGCAATGCGCTACGACATCATCTCGGACACGCACGGACACCTTTCGAAGGCTTTGCTAGACGCGCTTGAGGGCGCCGACATGATCATCCACGCGGGCGACTGCTGCTCGTTGCAGGACTACCTGTGTCTGCAGCAGATAGCCCGCGTTGTCATGTGCCTGGGCAACAACGACGCCTATGTCGACTACAGCCCGGCCGTGAAGCGCATGGTCAGGATCTTCTCGTCGAACCTGCGCTGGGAGGTGTGCCACTACCAGGAGCGGCTGGACCTGGCCACGTGCGACGTGGCCATCTGCGGGCATACGCACCGGCCGTTCGTGCGCCGCGAGCCCAACGGTGTGCTGCTGATGAACCCCGGCAGCCCCACCTATCCACGCACCAGCATGGGCCCCACCATGGGGCGCATCGTCGCGGCCGACGACGGCACCATCCAAAGCGCGCAGATACTGCAGCTGGCCGACGAGGACGAAGGCCGCCCGGGCTTCGCAAGGTTCTTCTCGCGCAGGTAGAATGGCACGTCGCGCCCCGGCGCCTCAGGACCGGGCGGGCGTGCGTCCCGACGAGGGGGGGGAGCGAGCCTGTAACGCCTAGGCACCGGCAGAATCCGAGCCACCTGGCCCGTCGGGAGCCCTCGACATGTCCGACGTCGACATCAGCATGGGGCAGAACACCTTCGTGTAGACGGCCAGCCACGCCAGCGACACGCAGAAGCCGGCCAAGACGTCGGAGGCGTAATGAACGCCCAGGTAGATGCGGCTAATGCCCACCAGGGCTATAACGGCGGCAAAGCCGATGCAGCACAGCCAGCGCAGGACGCGGTCGCGTTCGTAGTGCCACACCATCCACGCGCACAGCCCAAAGAACGCCATGGACACCATGGAGTGCCCCGAGGGAAAGCTGTAGCCCACCTCGGACACCAGCCTGAAGCCATCGGGGCGGGGGCGTTGCACGATGGCCTTCAGCACCTGGTTCAGCACTAGGGCCGCTGCCAGGTTGATGGTGGCGCACAGGCCGGGGCGCTTGCCGGGGGCGAACGCGGCTATCATCAGCAGCATCACCAGCAGCGCCTCGGGCGTCGCCAGGTCCGAGAAGCCCGTCATGATGCTCGTCAGCCAGGGCCGGCGCAGTTTCATCACGAACAGCGTGTACGCCAGCTGGTCGAAGCGCATGACCTCGCCCTCCAGCACGTCCTCCAGGATGGCCAGAAACACCACCAGCGCCACGGCCACGATGACCCACCTGCGCTGGCGCACCACGGTGTGCCACAGCAACTTCAGCATGCGTTCCAAAAAGAGCATCCCCCTTGCTCGTCCAATGGCCGCTTCGCGGACCCGTGGCATCGTACGGGCCTTGCCAGATGGCGCGCATGCTCCGCTGGCGCGCGCAGCCCGCGGCGCTTCCCGGCCACACTTTACGTCCATCCGAGTTTCTAGCCATCATAGGCCGCGGGTGTCGTCAATTGCCCAAGCCCACGGTAAGCGCAGCCCCAACGTAGCCATACAAAAAGCCAGGCGGCGTGCCGTGGCACGTCGCCTGGGGGAAGAAGGAAGGGGCAAAGGAAGGGAAGGGCAGTTGGGCCAGCCACTACAGGTTTGCCTGGATTTCCGTTACCAGGTTGTCCTTCGGCATGAGGCCCACCATGGTGTGGACGGGCTTGCCGCCCTTGAAGATGATGAGCGTGGGGATGGACACGATGCGGAACTTCGTGGCCAGGTCGGGCTCGTCGTCGACGTTGCACTTATAGAAGTCGACCTGGTCGCCCATCTGTTGGCTGACCTGCTCGACGATGGGGCTGAGGGCACGGCAGGGACCGCACCAGGAGGCCCAGAAGTCGATGAGGACGGGCTTGGTGCTCTGGGCAACGACCGAGTCGAACGTTGCGGTGGTGATTTCATTCACGGCCATGGGGTATCCTCCTGAGTGTCGAGAATGGCTTTCGTTTGGCTTGCGTAGCGCTTATACCCGTTTTTTGCGGTCTGCCGACACCCATTTGAGGTGTGGAGGCCCTGTGTGCGGAGCTGCCCTCAGGCGGACGGAGGTCGACGTTCGTGGCATGGGAGGCGGTTGCATGGCGTTGCACCACGAGGCCTACAAGGAGGCCTACGTCAGCAAGGCGCGTGCCGAGGTGGCGCATCTGGAGAGCGCGGGAGTGGTCCTTTCGGGCAACTCGTTCTCGCAGGTGCTCTTTGCGAAGGGCCAGCCCGACCCGGGCGAGCTGGACGGCAACGGCAGCCGCCTGTTGGCTGGCCCCGACGGCAAGGCGCTCAGGGCCTCCCTGACGGCGCTGGGATACCAGCCGCAGGACTGGGCGGCCATGAGCACGGTGACGGCGGCTGGCGACATGCTGGACCCCGAGCTTTTGCGCCTGGCGGTGACCACGCTGGACCCCTCCACGCTGGTGGCTTGCGACGAGCCGGCGGCCCACGCGCTGCGTGAGGCGTATGCCGACGACCTTGTGGCCATCGAGGACTTCGACGCCGCCATGCTGGAGCCGGGCGTCGTGGTGCCCGTGCGGGGCATGCGCGTGATGAACCTGGGAGGCTTCGAGGCGGCGCTGTCCGACCCGCGCCAAAAGCAGGTCATGTGGGCCCGACTAAAGAAGCTGCCGCCTTTGGGCGAGCCGTACTAGAGCCGTACCGGGGATGCCGCGTCTGCGGTGGCATGCGCTTCTTGGCCGCTCCTTACCTGCGTAAACTGCGAGTTTCGAACGCGTGGCGGGGGCTGGTCAGCGTGTACCATAGTCCGACTACTATGCCGTCCCCATGGCGGGGACGGCCTCGTGAAACCCGGAAGGTCCACCCATGCGCATCAGCGATATTCTTGCCCAACGCCAAAGCTACTCGTACGAGATCTTTCCCCCGAAGGGCCAGATGAGCGTAGACCAGGCCGCCGAGGTCGTGGACCAGCTGGTCCAGAACCACCCCGACTGGATCAGCGTGACCTTCTCGGCAGGCGGATCCGGGAACTCCCAGAACACCTTTGCCATCGCGGGCGACATCGCACGGCGCGGCACGCAGGCCCTGGCTCACCTGACGTGCATGGGCGCCACGCGCCAGGACGTGGACGGCTACGTGGAGCAGGTGCGCCTGCACGGCGTGCAGAATGTCCTGGCCCTGCGCGGAGACCGCATCCCCGGGCGCGACGTGCGCGACTTTGCTCATGCCAGCGACCTGGTGGCCTACCTGAAGCAGCTGGACCCAGACCTGTGCGTGGGTGGCGCCTGCTACCCCGAGGGGCACGTGGAGTGCGAGAGCCTGCGCCAGGACATCGAGCACCTGAAGGCAAAGCAGGACGCCGGCGTGGACTTCCTGGTGACGCAGCTCTTCTTTGACAACGACGACTTCTACCGCTTCCGCGAGCGCTGCGACCGTGCCCGCATAAAGGTGCCCATCGTCGCCGGCATTATGCCCTTCACCAGCGTGAAGCAGATCCAGCGCATGGCGTTCAACTGCGGCGCGTCCATCCCCGCGAAGGTCGTGAAGCGCCTGGTGCGCGCCGGCGACAGCAAGGAGGCCCAGGCGGCAGCGGGCATCGAGTACGCTTGCCAGCAGCTGGTGGACCTGGCTGCCAACGGCGTGGACGGCCTGCACATATACAGCATGAACAAGCCCGCCATCGGCAAGGCCACGCACGACGCGCTGGTGGACTGCGGCTATCTGCAGAACTAGGAGCAGCTAGGAGGTCCCGCGAGGCATGGCACAGCTGCAGAGCTACGACATACGTTCCATAGACGAGGCAGAGGTCCTGCGCTACATGGGCTACAGCGGGCAGAAGTACTCTCCCGAGCTGGAGGGGCGCATCCGCCAGACCATGCAGGAGTGCCTGGACGTGTCGCAGCCGCGCGGGCTCGTGCAGGTGTTCGAGGTGGCGGGGCGCGGCACGAGCGCGGACGGCCGGCCCGAGGTCAGGTTGGAGGGTACGGCGCTGACGCTGGTGGGCGACTCCATGCGGGAGCACATGGACGGGGCCGTTGCCGTGGGCGTGCTGGCAGTTACGCTGGGCATGGCAAACGAGCGCATGCTGAAGCGCCTGAGCCTGACCGACCACATCCGGCAGGTGATCTTTGACGCGGCGTCCACCACGCTGGTGGAGCGCGCCGCCGACGCCGCCGAGGCCAGCATCGTGCGGCAGGCCGCCGACCGCGGGCTCTTCACGAACTTCCGCTTTAGCCCGGGGTACGGCGACATGCCCATGCAGACGCAGCCCGTGCTGCTGCAGACGCTGGACGCGCAGCGCAGGCTGGGCATCACGCTGACGCCCACGCTGCTGATGACCCCCACAAAGAGCGTGACCGCCGTGGTGGGCATGTTCCACGAGCGCCAGCCGTCCACGCACGGCAGCTGCAAGGGCTGCCCCTGCTTTGACTTCTGCACCATCAGACCTACCGGGAGGACCTGCCGTGGCTAGCACAAAAGACCCGTTCGTACGTCCGAAGCCGATGTTTGGCACCTACGACCACCGCAAGCTGCGTGTGAAGGACCAGCACCTGGCCGACGCGCTGGCCGGCAGGGCGTTCCTGCGCTTCGACGGCGCCATGGGCACGCAGCTGCAGGAGCGCGGCATGCAGGCGGGAGAGCTGCCCGAGCTTCTGTGCCTCACGAACCCCGACGAGATCGCACAGATTCACGCCGCCTACGTGCAGGCGGGTGCCGAGGTCGTGACCACGAACACCTTCGGCGCCAACCGCGCCAAGCTGGCGACGGCGGGCGACGATGCCCCCACGGTGGACCAGGTGTTCCAGGCGGCCATCGCATGCGCCAAGGCGGCGCACCCGCGCTACGTGGCGGCGGACATCGGCCCCACCGGGTCGCTGCTGCAACCCATGGGCACCCTGCCGTTCGAGACGGCCTACGATCTGTTTGCCGAGCAGGCCATCGCGGCCACGCGGGCGGGCGCCGACCTCTTCGTCATCGAGACCATGGCCGACCTGGCCGAGATAAAGGCCGCCGTCCTGGCGTGCAAGGAGAACTCCGACCTGCCGATCTTCTGCACCATGACCTTTGGCGAGGACGGGCGTACCTTCCTGGGCACCACGCCCGAGGTGGCGGCGGTCACGCTGTCGGCCCTGGGCGCGGACGTGCTGGGAATCAACTGCTCGCTGGGCCCTGCCGACGTGGCACCCCTGGTGGAGCGCATGCTGCCCTGGTCGCGCGTGCCGGTGATGGCCCAGGCCAACGCCGGCCTGCCCAGCGTGGTGGACGGCGTCACCGTGTACGACATCAAGGCGCCCGAGTTCGTGGACGCCGTCCAGGGTATGGTGGACGCCGGCGTGTCGGTGGTGGGCGGCTGCTGCGGCACCGCTCCCGACTACATCGCGGGCGAGAAGGACATGCTGGCCCGCAAGGCGGGTCCCGCGCCGCGCAAGGTGCGTGACGACTTCGTCGTGGCCAGCTCGCAGCAGCTGTGCGTGCTGCGCCCCGGCGACGTGGGCGTCATCGGCGAGCGCATCAACCCCACCGGAAAGAAAAAGATGAAGGAGGCCCTGCGCTCGGGCAGCTACGACTACATCATGGGCCTGGCCATCGAGCAGACCCGCGCCGGCGCGCAGGTGCTCGACGTGAACGCCGGACTGCCCGAGGTGGACGAGACCCAGGTCCTGTTGAAGATAATGGCCGACCTCCAGGGCGTCACGAGCCTGCCTCTGCAGGTGGACTCCGCCGTGCCGCAGACCATCGAGGCCGCGGTGCGCAGCTATCCTGGCAAGCCCATCATCAACTCCACCAATGGAAAGCAGGAGACCCTGGACGCCGTGGTGCCCATAGCGGCGCACTACGGCTGCGCCCTCGTGGGTCTGACCATAGACGAGGCCGGCATCCCCACCACCGCGCGGGGACGCCTGGACATCGCGCGAAAGATAGTCCAGCGCACCGACGAGTGGGGCATCCCGCGCCAGGACGTGATCATCGACTGCCTGGCCATGGCCGCCTCGACCGACCAGCGCGCCCCGCGCGCCATCCTGGACGGCATCCGCCTGGTAAAGCGGGAGCTTCCCGGCGTGCGCACGGTGCTGGGCGTGTCGAACATCAGCTTCGGCCTGCCGTTCCGCCCCCTGGTGAACGCCACATTCCTGGCGGCGGCCTTCTCGGCCGGGCTGGACCTGGCCATCATCAACCCAGCGCAGCAACGCATGATGGACGTGGTGAACTCCTGGCGCGTGCTGTCCGGCGAGGACCAGAGCGCCCAGCGCTACGTGGCCGACTACGTCAACCGCTCCGACAAGGCGCCCGCAGCCGCGGCTCCCGTTAACGGGGCGGCGGCATCGGGTGCGGCTGCCGCGCCCGGCCCCGCCTCCGGCCAGCAGGCGGAGTCGTCCGACCCCGTGGAGCGCACGAAGCAGCTGGTGCTGGCCGGGCGCAAGGGCCCCATCCCCGACCTGGTGCAGACCATCGTGGCCGACCACGGCGTCATGTTCTGCATCAACGACGTGCTGATCCCCGCGCTCGACGAGGTGGGCAGGCGCTTCGAGAAGGGCACGTTCTTCTTGCCCCAGCTGATGGCGTCGGCGGAGGCGGCGAAGGCCGGGTTCAACCGGCTGAAGGAGCTGAACGGCGACGCGGCCGACGTGCCCTCGAAGGGCAAGGTGGCCATCTGCACCGTGAAGGGCGACATCCACGACATCGGAAAGAACATCGTGAAGATGCTGCTGGAAAACTACGGCTACGACGTCGTGGACCTGGGTCGCGACGTGGAGCCGCAGGTGGTCGTGGACGCCGTCGTGCGCGACCACATCAAGCTGGTGGGCCTCTCGGCGCTGATGACCGCCACGGTGCCGGCCATGTCCGACACCATCCAGCTGCTACACGAGCAGGCGCCCTGGGCCAAGGTCATGGTGGGCGGCGCCGTGCTGAACCCCGAGTACGCCCAGATGGTGGGCGCCGACTTCTATGCGAAGGACGCCAACGAGTCCGCGCGCATCGCGGGCGAGGTGCTGGGGTAGGGGCTACCCCAGGTCCACGAGGTCGTGGTTGATGGGCGTGTGGAACAGCCGCTCCACACGCGCGGGGTCGCGCGTCTGTGCCAGGATCCACATCAGCTTGGTATAGATGGACTCGAAGGTCATGTCGTAAGCCACGATGACGCCACGACGGTCGCGGATGTGCAGTCCCACCTGGTAGATGGCCATGTCGGAGCCTTCGTGGGGCACCTGCGTGGTCACTACCACGATCTTTCCGGCCTGCGTCCAGCGCTCGATGGCGCGAGCAAACGCGTCGTCGCCGGAATCGTCGGGATACATCGGGATGCCGCCCACGCCGAAGCTCTCCAGGATGATGGCGTCGAAGTCGTCTATGAGCTCGTCGAACACGTGCGGGCTCATGCCCGGCACCAGCTTCAGCGGAAAGATGCGCCCCTCCAGCGCATGCGAGAATATCGGCACGCTGGGTGCGTCCCCCGTGGCTATGTAGCGCACCACGCGGCCCCCGCGCACGACCGCCAGGTCGGGGAAGTCGATGCTGGAAAACGCGTTGTAGCTCTTTGACCTGGTCTTTCGGGCGCGGGTGCCGGCGATGACGTGGCCGTTGAAGACTATCATGACGCCGCGCGAGCCGGGGTCGGCCGCCACGGCAAAGCTGTCTATGAGGTTTCGGGTGCCGTCGGTGGCCGTGCGCTCGATGGGCTGCTGGGCGCCCGTCAGCACCACGGGCTTGGCCAGGTACAGGCACAGGTACGATAGCGCCGCCGCCGTGTAGGCCATGGTGTCGGTGCCGTGCATGACGACGAAGCCGTCGTAGTCGTCGTAGTTGTCCTGGATGGCCCTGGCTATGCGCAGCCAGTGCTCGGGCCGCATGTTGCTGGAGTCGATGGAAAACAGGGGCAGCGTGGACACGTCGTAGCCGCGGCGCAGCTCGGGTACGTACGACAGGATGGCGTCTGCCTGCATGCCGGGCGCCAGCCCCTCGGCGCCTTCCACGGACGCGATGGTGCCGCCGGTTGAGATAAGCAAAATCCTCTTCATGCCACGCCTCCGATGGTTTGGCTGTCTGTATGCTCCCTGTGGAATCCTTCTCACATCGTCGCAGCTGAGACACTGTGTTGCCTTCACGCCGACGGCTGTGTGGCCGTGTCGCTTCAGCTATGCCGTTGTACAATATGCGATAACTGCCCGCGATACATCGCGTGATTCCGCATCAGATGGAGGAACGACATGGAAAACATCCCGGCACCCGTAGACGCCACCCAGACCAAGGCTTGGGCAAAGCTCCAGCAGCACCACGACGAGCTCGTGGCGAACAACTTCAGCCTGAAGCAGTGGTTCCAGGAGGACCCCGACCGCGTGTCGAAGTACTCCTTCGACGTGAACGACCTGCACTTTGACCTGTCCAAGAGCTACCTGGACGACGAGACCGTGGACGACCTGGTCGAGCTGGCCCAGGAGGTCGGCCTGGAGGACCGCCGCAAGGCCATGTTCTCCGGCGTGCACATCAACACCACTGAGGACCGCGCCGTGCTGCACACCGCGCTGCGCCGCCCGAAGTCCGACGAGGGCAAGCTCATCGTCGACGGCCAGGACTGCGTGAAGGACGTCCACGAGGTGCTGGACCGCATGTACGCCTTCGCCAACCGCGTGCGCTCCGGCGAGTGGAAGGGCGTCACCGGCAAGAAGATCCAGACCATCATGTCCATCGGCATCGGCGGTTCCGACCTGGGCCCGGTCATGGTGTACGAGGCCCTGAAGCCCATGGCTGACGCCGGCATCAGCGTGCGCTACGTCTCGAACATCGACCCTAACGACATGGCCGAGAAGACCAAGGGCCTGGACCCCGAGACCACGCTGATCATCATCGTGTCCAAGACCTTCACCACGCTGGAGACCATGACCAACGCGCGCGAGGCCAAGACCTGGCTGCTGGAGGGCCTGAAGGCCCAGGGCGCCATCGACGGCTCCGACGCCTCGGTCGCTGATGCCATCCAGAAGCACTTAGTGGCCGTCTCCACCAATCTCGAGCTGGTCGAGAAGTTCGGCATCGACCCGCAGAACGCCTTTGGCTTCTGGAGCTGGGTCGGCGGCCGCTACTCCGTCGAAGCGGCCGTGGGCCGGTGGCGGATCATCGCCTTTGGCCCCGAGCGCTTCCAGCAGTTCCTGCAGGGCTTCCACGACCTGGACGAGTACTTCTGCAACACCCCGCTGCGCCAGAACGTCGTCGCGCTCATGGGCCTGCTGAACGTCTGGTACGAGAACTTCTTTGACGCCGAGAGCCACGCCGTGCTGCCCTACAACCAGTACCTGCACCGCGTCCCCGCGTACCTGCAGCAGCTGACCATGGAGTCCAACGGCAAGTCCACGCGTTGGGACGGCACGCCCGTCACGACCAAGACCGGCGAGATCTTCTGGGGCGAGGCTGGCACCAACGGCCAGCACGCCTTCTACCAGCTGATCCACCAGGGCACGCGCCTGATTCCTGCCGACTTCATCGCCTTCGTGAACACCGCGAACCCGACGAAGGACGGCCAGCAGGACATCCACGAGCTGTTCCTGGGCAACTTCCTGGCCCAGACGAAGGCCCTGGCGTTCGGCAAGACCGCTGACGAGGTCCGCGCCGAGGGCACGGCCGAGTGGATGGTCCCCGCTCGCTGCTTCACCGGCAACCGCCCGACCACCAGCATCTTTGGCACCGAGCTGAATCCCCACACCCTGGGCGAGCTCATTGCCCTGTACGAGCACATCACCTTCACCGAGGGCACCGTGTGGGGCATCGACTCCTTCGATCAGTGGGGCGTCGAGCTGGGCAAGCAGCTGGCAAAGCAGATCACGCCTGCCTTCCACGACGACAGCAAGCTGGCCAGCCAGGATCCCTCCACGAAGGCGCTCATCGCCTTCTATCGCCAGAACCGCAAGTAGGCGCGGTTCGCGCAATCGCCCTGGCACGCTCAGGTGCTGGGGAGATTGCGGCTTCATAGCCACGGTTAACAAGTCGCCCCGACTGGCACCGCCAGCCGGGGCGTTTTTTCATCTGATGTGTCGCGCCGCGTCGCATGCCCTTCTTGCCCGTTTGGCAGGCAAGAAGGGCATGCGGCTTCGGGACGTCGCCGTGCGGGCGCCTAGCAGTTGCCCACACGCACGCGTTCCAGGTACTGCCGAGCCACGTCGGCCAGCTGGTAGACCGTCTGCACCGGCGTGGGGCCGCGGTCCGTCATGTGCCAGCGCGGGAAGAACCTGGTCACGTGCAGCGTTATGGGGTCGCCCTGCACAGGCAGGCCGGCCAGCCACTGGGCGATGCGCTGCATCTCCTGGGGTGTGTCGTTCATGCCAGGTACGATCAGCGTCGTGACCTCCAGGTGGCAGCTGGGCTCTGCCGCCAGCGTGCGGATGGTCTTCTGCACGCACTCCAGGCTGCCGGCGCACGTGCGGTAGAACTCGTCGCTGAAGCCCTTCAGGTCGATGTTCGCGGCGTCCACCAGGCCCGTCAGCTGGTCGATGACCCAAGGCTCTGCGCAGCCGTTTGACACGAGCACGTTCTTCAGCCCGGCGTCGTGCGCCAGCTGCGAGCAGTCGCGCACGTACTCCCAGCCCACCAGCGGTTCGTTGTACGTGTAGGCCAGGCCCACCATGTCGTGGTCTTGCTGGTGTAGCTGCCATGCCAGGTCCACCAGCTGCCGAGGCGACATGCTGCGCGTGCGGGCGTGATCGCGGTCGCACTGCGAGATGGTCCAGTTCTGGCAGAAGGGGCAGCGCAGGTTGCACCCGTAGCTGCCCACGCTGAGCACCGTGGTGCCGGGCAGGTAGTCTGCCAGGGGCTTCTTCTCGATGGGATCTTGGGCGATCGAGGTCAGAAAGCCGTAGCTCTGGCAGGTAACCCGCCCGTCGTGGCAGGCACGGGCCCGGCAGAAGCCCACCTGGCCCTCCGCCAGCCTGCACTCGTGCGGGCACACCCTGCAGCGGACGGCATCCGACGCCACGTCGGTGGTGCTGCTCAATGGTGCCTCACCACCTGGAAGCGCTGCAGCTGCACGTCGTCCTCGTCGGGGTCGAGGGCGCCCCGGCCGGCGGCAAAGCCAACCACCCCCCCGGGCGGGGGGCTGGCGGCCCCAACCGGCCGCACCCCGCCCCGCCCCCCCGCCGCGCTGGTCCGCTTGCCCCCACCCCCGGGCGCCCTCGACCCCGACGAGGACGACGTGCAGCTGCAGCGCTTCCAGGTGGTGAGGCACCATTGAGCAGCACCACCGACGTGGCGTCGGATGCCGTCC
>JAQXQO010000118.1 GCA_029101205.1 Coriobacteriales bacterium
AGTCGAAGGCCGCGGGCGACTTGGCCGTGGCAGGCTGCCCCAGCCACTACATCCTGCGCAGCTCGTGGGTCATCGGCGACGGGCACAACTTCGCAAAGACCATGGCGGCGCTCTCCGACCGCGTGGCCGACCCCGACGACAAGCTGGACCGCGTCACCGTGGTGAACGACCAGCTGGGTCGCCTGACCTTCACCGACCAGATGGCCGCTGCCATCCTGCACCTGCTGGGCAGCCACGCGCCCTTCGGCACCTACGACATGACCGGCTCGGGCGCCATCCGCAGCTGGGCCGACATCGCGCGCGCGGTGTTCCAGCAGCGAAACGGCAACGGCGACGCCGTCGTGCCCGTCAGCACCGCAGACTACTACGCCCAGGCGAAGGGCCCCGTGGCTCCGCGCCCCGTGCACTCCGCACTGGACCTGTCAAAGCTGGAGGCCGCCGGGTTCACCCCGCGCGACTGGGAGGATCAGCTGTCCGAGTACGTGGCCTCGCTGCCTCGCTAGGGCAGGACGCAACACCACTTCTACGGGAGGTTTCACATGAGCGAGGCTTTCGAGCCGCACAACATCATCGTCACCGGAGGCTGTGGCTTCATCGGGTCAAACTTCGTGCACTACGTCGTGAACAACCACCTCGGCGTCCACGTGACCGTGCTGGACAAGCTGACCTACGCCGGCAACCCCCGCAACATCGAGGGGCTGCCCTCCGACCGCGTCGAGCTGGTCGTGGGAGACATCTGCGACGCCGATCTGCTGGACCGCATCGTGCCCGGCCACGACGCCATCGTGCACTACGCCGCCGAGTCGCACAACGACAACTCCATCGCCGACCCCTCCCCGTTCCTGAGGACCAACGTCGAGGGCACCTTCTGCCTGCTCGAGGCATGCCGCAGGCACGGCGTGCGCTACCACCACGTGAGCACCGACGAGGTCTACGGCGACCTGGCCCTGGACGAGCCGCGCCGTTTCCAGCCGGACGACCCGTACCGCCCGTCCAGCCCCTACAGCTCGACGAAGGCGTCGTCCGACCTTCTGGTGCGCGCGTGGCACCGCACGTACGACCTGCGCACCACCATCAGCAACTGCTCGAACAACTACGGTCCCTACCAGCACGTCGAGAAGTTCATCCCGCGCCAGATCACGAACATCCTGTGCGGCATCAGGCCAAAGCTGTACGGCGACGGCAAGAACGTGCGCGACTGGATCCACACCGAGGACCACTCCCGCGCGGTCTGGGACATCCTCACGAAGGGCCGCATCGGCGAGACCTACCTCATCGGCGCCAACGGCGAGCGCTCGAACATCGACGTGCTCCACGCCATCCTGGAGCGCATGGGCAAGGACCCCGACGACTTCGATTGGGTGCGCGACCGCCCCGGCCACGACCGTCGCTATGCCATCGACCCGACCAAGCTCGAGACCGAACTGGGCTGGAAGCCCGTCCACACGGACTTCTCGGAGGGCCTGGACCAGACCATCGCGTGGTACCGCGAGCACGAGGACTGGTGGCGTCCCGCCAAGGAGGCCACCGAGGCCAAGTACGCGAAGCAGGGCCAGTAGGCTCTCTGTCTGGAACGTATGGGGCGCCGCTGCGTGCGGCGCCCCTTTGTATGCACACGCGGCAGGACCCAAAGGAGCACCCGTTGTCAGCAGATTCGCAGCAAGCGCAGGAGGGCAAGAAGAACACGCCGGCCGTGTCCCAACCCGAGCCACAGCCCGAGCCCTGGCGCGACCCCGTCCTCGCCGGCGACTTCGAGCCCTTTCCCTACCAGGTGCGCGACCGCACGTCGCTGGGGCGCTACGTTATAGAGCGAGCGTACCTGCGGACGCCGCAGGGCCTCTCGCCCTACTCGGTCGTGCGCTGCCAGCCCTGCGTGTGCGTGCTCGTGGCGGTGGGCAGACGCGTCCTGCTGGTGAGGCAGTACCGCTACGCCGTCGACTCCTGGCAAGACGAGCTGGTGGCCGGAGGGATCGAGGAAGGGGAGAGCCCCGTGCAGGCCGCCCTGCGCGAGCTGCGGGAGGAGACAGGCTACGTCGTCAACGACCCTGGGTACCAGGTGGCGGAGCTGGGGTCCTTCTTTCCCTCGGCGGGCAGCTCGGACGAGATCATGCACCTGGTGGCGGTGCGCCTGCCCGAGGGCGCACGCCCCGGCGACACCGACTTCGACCGCGGGGAGCGCACGCAGCTGGTGCTCTTGGACCGCGCGCAGATGGAGCGGCGCATGGCGCAGGGGAGCCTGGTGCACTCGGCCATCTATGTGGCGTGGGAGCGCATGCGGCTGAGGGGCCTTCTGGACGAGTGGTTCGGGGCGGGCGAGTAGCCGCCCGCTGCCGACAGCTTCACGGCAATGGCGTGGAGCCTTTGGTCCGAGGGTGGCGCACCTTGCGTCCGTACGACTAATATTTACGCTGTATGTGGCTCGCCACGTGGGCCACCATGCACGTTGACTCTTGCTTTTGCCATGCTGCGCGGGCCTCCCGCGTCAGGGAGGTTCCGCATATGCACCAGGACATGACGAAGGAGGGCGCCGAGCAGATACTGGGCGTCCCCGCAAAGTACGACCGGGAAGCGCTAAAGAAGGCCTACACCAACCTGGCGCGCACGTACCACCCCGACATGGCCGCGAAGCGCGGCATCTCGCCCGCCCAGGCGCAGGCAAAGATGGTCCAGGTAAACAAGGCCTACCAGTTCCTGCGTGGCCAGTTCGAGGGATCGAACGCCAACCGCGTGGTCGTGCGCGGCACCTGGGAGACGGCAGCGGCGGCGTCGGGCATCGAGAGCGGCTTCGCGGGCGTCGACTGGCGCAAGTCCTACGGCACCCACAACTACGGCACCTACGCCAACTCCTCGTCGTGGAACTCCGACGTCACTGCCAACGACGACCACTTCTGGGACTTTGCCGACGAGGGCGCGCAGGCCGCCGACCAGAAGGTGCCCATCACGCCCCGCACCATACTCCTGGGCCCCGTCGTGTTCCGCGTGCTGTTTGTAGCGCTGTTTGCCTACGTGTGGTGGCGGCAGTTTCCCCTGGTGAACGACAACATGGCGCGCTACGCCGTGCGGCTGGACCCGAACGCGCCCGACCTGCTGGGCATTGCGCACCTGCTGGCGGGGCTCATCTACCCCACGTACCTTCTGGTGTATGAGATCTTTGCGGGCTATCTGTCTAACCTGGTGCGAGAGGTGCTGAACGCCGGCTTCTCGTGGCTGGTGCGGCGCTACTACGACCTGCGCCCGAAGTCGGCCAGCTACGGCTGCACCCTGAGCAAGCTGCTGAAGAACCAGCTGTGGACGCTGCTGCTGGTACCCATCGTGGTCTGGCTGGCCGGGCAGTGCCTTGCCGCCTCGGGGCCCGCGCAGATAGTCCTGGGCGTTCTGGCCGTCGCCCTGGGCGTGGACGCCCTGGCCGCGGTGGTGCACGGCGGCTTCGTGAACGTGTGGACCGGTGCTGTGGCCGAGCGCGTGGAGGATGCGTACCTCATCGTGAGGCAGCATCTCCTGGAGCGCTGCAACCAGTGGAACTCCCGCTAGCAGGCTGGCGGGGTAGCCGCTTCACAGACGAGCGCAGGGGAGGCCTCGCACATGAGCAACGACACACGTGGTTCCGACGGACGCGTCCCGCGCACCGTGCGCAGGCAGGGCTCCTCTGACGTGCTGAGGTTTCAGCCCCGGCAGGACCATGGGGCATACGTCCCCAGCTCGCAAAACCCCTACGACGGCTACGACGCCATAGACACCGCCGACAATCCCTACGACGGCTACGACGCCATAGACCCCGACGCACCCGACGAGCCCCAGCCCGCCCGGCACCGCACGCCACGACAGCGCCAGGTGCGCGCCGGCGGGCAGCCGCAGGTATCCCAGCAGCCCTACCGTCAGGTGTCCGCAGCCCCCGAGCCCTACGACGGCTATGACTACGACCGCGGCGGCTACTCAATGGGCGCAAACACGCCCACAGACGGCCGTTGGACGGGAGACGAGCCGACGCCCTACGTCGATGCCTCCTATGGCCAGCCCGCTCAGCCTTCCTCGAATGGTCGCATCTTGCGCCGTCGTCGGACGCCGCAGACTGGCCAGCCCGTCTCGTCCTACGACGAGGCGGCGTGGAACCAGGCGTACGGCTATGGAGGCAACGGCTATGGGGCTCCCGTGGGCGGCGGTGAGGGCGGCGGCCCGCGAAAGCCGCGACGCCACCTGCGCCATCGCGGGTTCATCATCCTGGCGGCCATCATCGCCGTGATGGTGGGCGTGTACGCTGTGGTCTTCAGCCCCATCGACCAGAAGCTGGCCTTCTCGCAGAGCGCCTCGGAGGGCCTGTCGCAACAGCTGTCCTGGAACATCCCCTGCACGCCGTACTATGTGCTGGCCCTGGGCTCTGACGCCCGCGACGGCGACACGGTGTCGCGCACCGACACCATGATCCTGGCGCGCATCGACCCCATCGCCAGCAAGGTCACCATGGTCAGCATCCCGCGCGACACCATGGTGCAGATAGAGGGCCATGGCACGCAGAAGATAAACGCCGCCTACGCGTTCGGCGGGGCGGCCGGCGCGGTCCAGGCCGTGCACGAGCTCACCGGCGCGTCCATCAGCGACGTGGCCGTAGTGAACTTCGACGGCATCGCCGGTATCGTGGACTACCTGGGCGGCATCACGGTGAACGTGCCGGTGGCCGTGAACGACCCCAACTACACGGGGCTGGTCATGTCGGCGGGCGAGCACACCATGGACGGCAACACCGCCATGCTGTTCTCGCGCGTGCGCCACGGCTTTGCCAACGGCGACTTCCAGCGCCAGGAGGACCAGCGCCTGGTCCTGGAGGCCATCCTGAGCAAGTGCCTCTCGATGAATGTGACGCAGCTTCCCGGCCTGACCGACACCCTGGGCGACCTCGTCAGCACAAACATGAAGTGCTACAGCCTGATTCCGCTGATGGGCCGCTTCATGATCACGCATCCCACCATATATTCATGCTCCATACCGGGCACCAGCCAGACCATCGACGGCGTCAGCTACGTCGTCACGGACTCCTCGCAGATACAGACCATCATGGCGCGCGTGGATTCCGGCGCCGACCCCAACGTGGACCCCTCCACCGCCACCTCATAGACGGGTTTTTAGATAAACGTCCCGTCTTGGGGGTATGCTCTTTTCATGCATAGGCATCGACAGAGGAAGATGGTTGCTCATGGGCTGGTTCAAGAGATTGTGCCTGTTCGTGTTTGGGCTTGCGGGCATCCTTGCCCTGGCAGCGTTGCTGCTTCCGTGGTACGGGCCCTATACCCAGGAGGCCACCAGTCTCTTGCTGGGTGAGCCCAGCTACCAGCTGGCCGTCACCGTCGTGGTGGGCATCTTGGCGCTCGGCGTGCTCATCTGCTTCCTGCGCTCGCTCTTCTCGCCCAGGAACCGCAAGTCCATCACCGTGTCCCGGCTGGACGGCGGCCAGGTCACGGTCACCCGCAAAGCCATCGCGTCGCAGGCCAGGCACATCATCGAGCGCGACGGCTCCTGCATCGCGGCAAAGACGCATGTCCGCGTGCGCAAGCGCTCGGTACGCGTGCGTGCCCGCGTCACGCCGAAGCATGCCCTGAACGTGGTCCAGAAGGGCCAGCAGCTGCATGGCGAGCTGGAGGAGGGCCTGGCGGGCGTCTGCGGAGACACCCTGAAGGACGTCAGCCTGGTGTTCACCGACCCGCAGGACTTCAAGGAGCCCCAGCAGGAGGCCTCGCTGGACTACTCCACGGATTACGGCAGCCCTTCGTACGGGTATTCATATCAGAGCGAGGGCGACGCCGCGCAGCAGGAGTCCGAGCCTACGCACGTGCTGCAGCCCGTTGAGTCCCCGCAGGAGGAGGCCGACCCGACCGAGGAGCTCTCCAGTGGCATCACCGTTCGACTCCACTCGGCGCGTGGGCAGATGACGGAGGACGGTTCGTCCCAGGAGGCCGATGAGTCCGACGCGGATGCCTCCGACACCGACGCTTCCGCCTCCGGCGAGGAGTCCACCGCCGACGCTGCCACCGACGTCCAGCCCGCCTCGGACGAGTCGGGCGCGGCCCAGACCGACGCCCAGGTCACGGAGCCTGCCGCCGATGCCCGGCCCGCAGACGCGGAGCCCGTCGCCAACCAGCCGTCCGAGCCTACTTACGAGGACGAGAAGCACGCCATCCCTGTAGACGACCAGCCGAGTGACGAAGGCGGCGACACACCCGCAACCGCCCAGGGCACCGCCTCTGACTCCCAGAACGGCGACGGCGCGTCTCCCGACGATGCCGCAGCCGCCGACGACGCGACGAACGCTGACGACTCGACGTCCAGCGAGGAATCGGCAGCGCTCGTCAACCCCGCTGACCAGTCGGCCGAGCCCGCCGCCACGCCTGAGCCAGACCCGAAGGAGGGTGAGAACTAATGTCCCAACAGAACGGCTTTCCCAAGCCCCGGGTCGAAAGCGAAGGCTCCGCTGACCGCACTGAGCGCGTCGAGTCCGCCCCGCAGAAGGGCGTCGAGTCCGCGCGCAACAGCCAGCAGGCCACCGGCCAGGCCAACCCGTCCTCGGACGGCGCCGGCAATGCCAACCACGCGGCGCACTTCTCGCAAGCGGTTAGCTCCGCCCGCTCGTGGGTGGCCCGGACCTTCCCCGGACATGAGAATGCGGTGCTTTTTGGGTTCTTGGGGTTCCTTGTGGCCCTGCTGGTCTTCATCATCGGCTTCTGGCAGACGCTCTTCATCGCCCTGGTGGTGCTGGTGGGCGTTGCCATAGGCCAAAAGCTGGACGGCGACCCAAAGATCATCAACGCGGTCCGCAGGTTCGTCCGCGAGAACCGCAACTAGCAAGGCCGGGCGGCCCTCGGTGAGGCTCGGAGCAACATCGGACGCCGGAGCAGCGCTCGGCTTCACGTTTCCACGGCCCGTTGGAGGGCCGCCCGACACAGACCAACCAAGGAGCGCTTGCGCTCGGGGAGGAGTTCACATGGCCACAGCATCCGACCAGCAGAAGCAGACGGACGCCACGCAGGACCCCGCTGAGGAGCCCACTTCGCAAGACATCGTCGCCGACGACGAGGACCTTGACTCGGAGGATTCGCTCACCTTCTCCAACGGCGTCATCGAGAAGATCGTCGCCATCGCCATGCGCGACGTCCCCGGTGTCGTGGGCATGAAGGGCGGCTGGCTGAACTCGGTGCAGGAGGCGTTCGGGCAGGCCGACCCGCGCAAGGGCGTCTCGGTCGAGGTCACGCCCGACAGCTCGGTGCGCGTGAACATCAGCGTGCTCATGGAGTACGGCGCTTACGCGCCGAAGGTGTTCGAGGACGTAAAGAAGACTGTGGTGAAGCAGGTCACGGGCATGACCGGCCTGGAGATCGCCGGCGTGAACCTGCGCATCGAGGACGTGCTGACGCCCGAGGAGTACAACTCCAGGAAGAACGAGGAGTCGCACCCGGCCGAGGGCGCCCAGCTGCCTGCCGCTGACGCGCAGACCACGCAGCAAGCCACTGCGGCCCCGTCCACCACGGCACAGAAGGAAGCATAGGCACATGGGAGTCAGATCTGCGCTGGGCGTCGGGCTGGGAAGGCTGACGCACTGGGGGCTGCGCAGCGTGCTGCATCGCAACGCGTCGCAGCTACCGGGCCGCGTGGCCCTGGGGCTGGACCCCAACATCATCGCCCAGCTGTCAAAGAAGCTGAGCAAGGGCGCCATCGTGGTGTGCGGCACCAACGGAAAGACCACGACGAACAACGTGCTGGCCTCGGCGGTGGAGGCGGCGGGAAACCGCGTGCTGTGCAACCGCGCCGGCGCCAACATGGCACCGGGCGTGGCGGCGGCCCTCCTGCCCGGCAGCAGCGCCGACTGGGCCGTCATCGAGGCCGACGAGCTCAGCACCGTGAACATCCTGCCGGGCCTGCGCCCGCGCTGCCTGGTGCTGCTGAACCTCTTTCGCGACCAGCTGGACCGCGCCGGCGAGATAGACCGCGTGCAGGACACCATCGCTCGCGCGCTTGCCAGCTCTCCGCAGACCACGCTCCTGGTGTGCGGCGACGACCCCATCAGCATGGGCGTGGCCCTGAAGGCCCAGAAGTCCGGCACGAAGGTGCTGGCCTTCGGCATAGGCGAGGACCTGCACCTGCCGCCCGACCGCGTGCCCGAGGGCGCGTTCTGCCAGGTGTGCGGCGACGAGCTGACCTACGACTACCGCGCCTACGCGCAGCTGGGCGCCTTTCGCTGCCCCAACGGCGACTTCTGCAGGCCACACCTGGACTTCTGCGCCACCGGCGTACAGGTCACACGCACGGGCGTCGAGTTCGACGTCACCGGCATGGGCATAGACGGCAAGGTCCACCTGAAGGCCGACTTCGGCGGCGTGTACATGGTGTACAACCTGCTGGCAGCCTTCGCCGCGGCGTCCATGGCGGGTGTGGACGGCGCCACGTTCCAGCGCGTGCTGGACGGCTACCATCCGCAGAACGGCCGCCTGCAGCACTTCGACGTGGACGGCCGCGAGGTGGTGCTCAACCTGGCAAAAAACCCCACCGGCTTCAACCAGAACCTCTCGCTTCTGCTGCAGGACACGCGTCCCAAGGCCACCTACCTGGTCATCAACGACAACTTCAACGACGGCAAGGACATCTCGTGGATTTGGGACGTCGACTTCGAGCGCCTGGCGGGCGAGGGTGACGACCTGCACGTGTTTGCCGGCGGCACCCGCGCGAACGACCTGCAGGTGCGCCTGAAGTACGCCGGCATAAAGGCCGACATCTGCCAGAACGTCGAGGCGGCCCTCAAGGCGGTGGACGACCTGCCAAAGGAGCGCCCGCTGTACGTCCTGACCAACTACAGCGCGCTGTGGCCCGCGAAGGCCGAGCTCGAAAGGATGGGAAAGCGGCATGACTAGCTCATCGGCAACGAACGCGCCCCGTCCGGAGCGCTCGCTCAGGATAGCCCACCTGTACCCGGAGCTTCTGAACCTGTACGGCGACTCTGGCAACATCCTGGTGCTGCGCAAGCGCATGGAGTGGCGTGGCATCCGCCCGGACGTCTACGAGGTGCACGTGGGCGACACGCCCAGCTTTGCGGGCGTCGACATCGCCTTCATCGGCGGCGGCTCCGACCGCGAGCAAAAGATCGTGTGCGACTTCCTGCTGCAGCAGAAGCACGAGCTGAAGGCGTTCGTCGAGGACGGTGGCGTCCTGGGCGCGGTCTGCGGCGGCTACCAGCTGCTGGGCGAGAGCTACCTCATGGGAGACGAGCGCGTCCCCGGTCTGGAGCTGGTCGACCTCTACACCGACCGCGGCACGCCGCGCATCATCGGAAACATCGCCATCCAGAGCGAGGTCTCGCCGCAGCCCATCGTGGGATACGAGAACCACGGCGGGCGCACGCACCTGGGCGACGGCGTGCAGCCGCTGGGGAAGGTGCTGTACGGCCACGGCAACGACGGCCAGTCCGGCTACGAGGGCTGCCTGTACAAGAACGTGCTGGGCACCTACATCCACGGTCCGCTGCTGCCAAAGAACCCCGGCGTGGCCGATTGGCTCATCTCGCGCGCCATGCAGCGCAAGTACGGCCAGGACGTCGAGCCGCTGGAGCCCCTGGACGACCAGGAGGAGCTGGCGGCCAACCGCGTCATGTACGAGCGCCTCATGGCGGGCGAGGTGCAGGAGGGCTAGCGCTTCTGGGCCAATGAAGCCCAGCTCAAAGCGGCATTGCGTTAGCATGGCCAGATGGGCAGCCCGGCAAGGGCGCCAGGGAAAGAAGATCAATCGCAAGAAAAGCCACCACACCAAGGAATCGATCCAAGGCGACGGTGCGCAGGCGGGGCCGGTGGCCCCACGAGGCAAGGGGGCCGCAATGGCTAGGGTCATCGTGTTCGGCAGCCTAAACATGGACCTCTCGATGGTGTGCGGCCGCATGCCGCGCGCCGGCGAGACGGTGCTGGGCTCGGGCTTCTTTACCAATCCCGGAGGCAAGGGGGCAAACCAGGCCGTGGCTGCCGCCCGTTCGGGAGCCACCACGCTGATGATCGGCCGCGTGGGCGACGACGCCTTCGGACAGCGCCTGACCGACGGCCTGCTGCTGTCGGGCGTCGACTGCGTGGAGGTGCAGACAGAGTCCGGCTACGCTACAGGCACGGCCATGATCGTGCGCAGCGAGGGCCAGAACCGCATCATCGTGGACCCGGGTGCCAACCACGCGCTGGATGCGGCTGCCGCCCGGCAGATCCTGCAGAAGTTGGCACAGCCCGGCGACGTCCTCCTGACGCAGCTTGAGTGCGACCTGGACGCCACGTTTGCGGTCATAGACCTGGCACACCAGATGGGGCTGTACACCATCCTGAACGCCGCCCCCGCGCACGAGCTGCCCGACAGCGTGTATGGGGCGCTCGACCTGCTGTGCGTGAACGAGACCGAGTGCGACTCCCTGTGCGGCGTCTATCCCGCGGACCGTTGGCGCGCTCGCGAGGCGCTGGACTGCTTCACGCAGCACGGTGTGCGCAACACGGTCATCACCTTGGGCAAGAAGGGATCCGTCACCCTGGCAGACCGCAGGGTCGTGCGCGTGCCCGCCTACAAGGTGCCCGCCGTGGACTCAACGGGTGCGGGCGACGCGTATCTGGGCGTGCTGGCGGGCAGGCTGTGCGACGGCTCCTCACTGATCGAGGGCATGCGCTACGCCACAGCCGCCTCGGCCCTTGCCGTGCAGAAGGCAGGCGCCCAGCAGTCCATGCCCACCCAGGCGCAGATGCAGGAGTTCATCGACGTGCACGGCCTGGATGCCCAGGAGGATGCCGCCCAGAAGGAGGCCTGGGAGCAGAAGAACCTGCTAGACGACTCCGCCCAGGGCGACGACGACCAGGGTGCCCAGTCTTGACGCGAGCAAAGATAAACTATTTCGAGTGGTGCCGCGCGCTGGGAGCACTTGCGGTCGTGCTCATGCACACGCTCATCCAGATGAGCGCATACGTGCTGCCGGTGGTGACGCCTGAGCGCATGGCGGCCTACGAGCTGGTGGAGGTACTGCTGACCCGTTGGGCCGTGCCGGTGTTCCTGATGATCTCGGGAGCGCTGCTGCTGAGCCCGCAGAAGCGCATGAGGCCGCACTACGTATGGCACTACGCCAGCAGGATGCTGCTCGTGCTGGCAACCTTCGGCACGGCGTTTGCCGCCATGGAGCTCTACGTGGACGGGACGCCCGTGGGCTGGGATCTCCTGTGGCTGGCGGTTCTGCGCGTGCTGACGGCGCAGACCTGGGACCACCTGTGGTACCTCTATGCGCTGCTTGGCCTGTACGTGCTCCTGCCTGCGCTTCGTTGGGTCGTGGCGCACCTCTCGCAAAAGGGCCTGGCCACGCTCATCCTAGCGCTGGCCGCCGTCACCATGATGGTGCCCTTCTGCACGTCGGTCTCCCAGGGTGACCTTCCCGCGGCGGGCGAGCTCGTGACGCAGTACGCCCCCTCGGTCACGTACTTCCTGGCGGGCTACTATGCCCACAACTACCTGCGGTGGAATCGTGCCACGGCCGCATGCGGCGGACTGGCGCTGGCCTGCGCCACGGGCCTTGCGGTGGTCTGCGCCTTCGCGGGCACGCAGTCGGGCATGTACTACCTGCCCTACAGCCCGCTGTGCGCGCTGTTCTCGCTGGCGTTCTTCCTGTGGGCCAGGCATGCGCTGGACAGCCGGCCCATCGCCGACCATCCCGCCTTCGCGTGCGTGGCGCGCTACAGCTTTGGCGTGTACGTGACGCACGTGATCTTCTTGCACCTGGCCGTGCGGTTCATAGGCTTCGCAGCGCTGCCGGCCTTCGTGGCCGAGGCGCTGCTGTTCTGCATCGCACTGGCCTGCGCGCTGGCGTTTTCCTGGGCACTCCATCGCATCCCGGTGTTTCGTCGCTTCATGTAGGCGTGCGGGCAGAACCCAGGGCATGAAAGACGATACGCGCCCGGATGCGTGACATCCGGGCGCGTAGTTTCCCCTATGCGAGCTGGTCTGCGGCCTGATTGAACAGCTGTGCCGTCACGGGTTGGATTCGCTACAGGCTTATCTGCGGATACGTGCTGTCGTAGTCGGTCTTGTAGCGGTTGGTGCCGTGCACGTTGTCCTGTTGTATGGGCTCCAGAATCTCGTCCTTGTGGGAGGAGGGGTCGCTGTACTGCACGTCGGTGGTCCAGGCGTCAGCTATAACGCTGATACGGTGGTAGCAGTCGTTGTAGCACTGCTGCAGCAGGGCGAACTGCGTCGCGTACGCGGAGTTTTGGGGCTCGCTGAGTCTGTAGAGGTTGGCAACCTGGGCCTCCAGCTCGTATTGGAGGCCAGTTGCGTCGTCGGAGTAGCCGGAGCGCGTGGATGCACTTGCCGAGAGGTAGTTGTTGTTGAAGTTGGTCGCGGCATTGCGAATGCGGCGGTCGTATCCGGACAGCGCGTCGTAGTAGCTCACCAGCGTGTCGTGGAACTGCTGGTCGGCGGTGTCCTGCGCGGACTTCTGGGCGTTGGCCTGCGCCTGCGCAGCGGCGGCCGCGTCGGCCTGGGCCTGCGCCGCCTGGTCCGCCTGCTGCTGTGCCGCATTGGCCTGCTGCTGCGCTGCGTCAGCCTGCTGCTGCGCCGCATCGGCCTGCGCCTTCGCGTTGCTGGCGTCCTGCTGGGCCTGGGATAGGGCCTGGTCAGACTGCTGCTGTTGCTGCTGGAACTGGGCCTGCTGCTGAGGGCTCACCACAAAGTGGAACACCAATGCGGCGGCGACGGCTCCCGCGGCTACGCAGCCCGCCACGAGCCCGATCATCTTGGCGTGGTTGTGGTTGTGGTTGCTGGGATGGTGGGAAGGCTGCTGGTAGCTGGCCCCAGAGTCCTGCGGCACTGGCGGTATAGGCACCAGTTCCTGGGTGCCGTTCACGGCTGTGCCGTTATCGGCCACGCCGCCTGCGTAGGGGTTCACGGCATTGACCTGCGTGGCGTCCGCTCCCGAGGCATCTACCCGCATGCCGCAGTTGGTGCAGAACAGCTGGCCGGGGGAAAGGGGAGCCCCGCAGTTGGGGCAGTGACTTGGCGTTGGCATGGGTGCCTCTCGACGAAAAGTGTTGACGGTGCGCATCGTTCATTCTACTGCGAGAAATGTTAACGTTTGCTTACCGGTGCGTCATGTGACCTTCGACAAAATATGGGGACGCGCTTGAATGGCGTGTCCCCACTGTGTTTTCTTGCCTATTTGTTGCGCGGTGCGTTGGTCCGCAGCCCGGCGAGTCCTTCTTAGCCCAGCTCGGGGTAGAGCGGGTGCTTGGCCAGCATCTGTGCGACCTCGGCCTTGATGGGTGCCAGTGCGTCCTGGTCGTCGTGCTCGATGGCAAAGACGGTCATGCCGATGAGCTCGCCCACGCGCTCGCACTCGGCCTCGTCGAAGCCGCGGGTCGTGATGGCGGCGGAGCCCACGCGGATGCCGCTGGTCACGAAGGGGGAGCGCTTCTCGTTCGGGATGGTGTTCTTGTTTACCGTGATGCCCACGGACTCCAGCGCCTGCTCGGCGTCGCGGCCGCTGACGTTCTGTGCGGCGGTCAGGTCCACCAGCAGCAGGTGGTTGTCGGTGCCGCCCGTGACCAGGCGCAGGCCCTTGGACTCCATGCCGCGGCCCAGTGCCTTCGCGTTCACCAGCACGTTCTGGATGTAGGTCTTGAACTCGGGCTTCAGCGCCTCGCCGAAGGCCACGGCCTTGCCGGCGATAACGTGTTCCAGCGGGCCGCCCTGCGTGCCGGGGAACACCGAGGAGTTGATGCGCTTGGTGTAGTCGGGGTTGTTCCACAGGATGATGCCGCCGCGCGTGCCGCGCAGGGTCTTGTGCGTGGTGGAGGTGGTGACGTCCGCCACGGGCACCGGGCTGGGGTGCAGGCCAGCTGCCACGATGCCGGCGATGTGGGCCATGTCCACCATCAGGATGGCGCCGTTGTCGTGCGCTATCTGGGCGAAGCGCGCGAAGTCGATGATGCGCGGGTAGGCGGAGGCTCCGGCGATGATCAGCTTGGGCTTGTGGGCCCTGGCCTTCGC
>JAQXQO010000119.1 GCA_029101205.1 Coriobacteriales bacterium
CTTCGTGATGCCCCACGCCAGGCCGCGGTGCTGGCCGCGACGGGCCGCCAGGGCCAGGTTCTCGTCTATCTGCATGTCAGCCGCGGTGCCGCGCATGGGGTCCTGGAACACGCGGCCCAGGTCGGCGGCGCGCTTGTGCTCGGGCAGGCGCGAGACGTCCTTGCCGTCCAGCACGATGGTGCCCCCGTCGGGCGGGAACACTCCGGCCACCACGTTTAGCAGCGTGGACTTGCCGGCACCGTTGCCGCCGATCACGGTGACGAAGTCGCCGGTCCGCAGGTCCAGGTTCACCCCGCGCAGCGCGGGCTTCTCGTTTACGGTGCCCTTGTTGAAGGTCTTCCGCACGTTGTTCAGCTGCAGCATCTAGCGTTCGCCTCCCTTCGAGTAGGCGCGGCGCTGCTGGCGGCGCTCCACGATCACGGGAATCACCAGGGCCAGCGCCACTATGATGGCCGAGAAGAGCTTCATGTCGTTGGCGTCCATGCCCATCTGCAGCACGAGGGCGCGAATGAGGAAGTACACGACGGAGCCCACGACGGCCGAGGTCAGGCGGCTGCCGAAGGCCTGCAGCTTGCCGGGGGTCAGGCGACCCAACACCTCGCCAATCACGATGGCCGCCAGGCCGATGACGATGGCGCCGGTGCCCATGTTTATGTCGGCGTACTTCTGGCTCTGGCACACCAGGGCGCCCGAGAGGCCCACCAGGCCGTTGGACAGCATGAGGGCAATCAGCTTCGTCACGCGCACGTCGATGCCCAGGGCGCGGCACATGTGCTCGTTCTGGCCCGTGGCGCGCAGGGCCGAGCCAATCTCGGTGCCAAAGAACCAGTACAGCAGCACGATGCACAGCACAGCCACGATGATGCCCACGATGAACGACGCCACACTCTGCGACACGCCCAACATCGAGGAGAGGCGCGTGAAGACCGTGTCCACGTTCAGCAGGGGCAGGTTGGACTTGCCCATGATGCGCAGGTTGATGGACCACAGGGCTATCTGCGTCAGGATTCCCGCCAGGATGGCGGGAATGTCAAACAGCGTGTGCAAAAGGCCCGTGACCGCACCGGCGATGACGCCGGCCAGCGTGCCCAAAAGGATGGCCACCAGCGGGTCCAGGCCCAGGGTGACCGATGCCGTGGCAGCCACGCAGCCTCCCAGGGCAAAGCTGCCGTCCACGGTCAGGTCGGCGATATCCAGCATCTTGTAGGTGATAAAGACGCCCAGGACCATGATGCCCCAGAGAATTCCCTGGTACACCGCCCCGGAAAGTGCCAATAACATAGAGTTCCCCCCTAATCCGCAAACGTGCCCGGCCAGTCGCGCACCGGGCACGTCATGTTTCGTGCAAGAAGCGCATGCCGCCCGCAGGCCGCACGTGGGAGCGACGGGTCGCCGCCCGGTCGGCTACGAGTTCAGGACCGAGAGGTCCACGCCCACGGCCTTGGCCGTGTCCTCGTTCGTGGCCAGCGTGCACTCGCTGGCGTCCAGGGTCTCGATGGGCATGTCGGCGGGCTTGGACTCGCCCCTCAGGATCTTCACGGCCATCTGGCCGGCTTTGTAGCCCAGCTTGTTGTAGTCGATGCCGTAGGTGGCCAGGCCGCCGTTGTCCACCATGCCCTTCTCTCCGCAGATGACGGGCAGCTTGTTCTCGTTTGCCACCATGGAGACGGTGGACATGCCGGCGGCGATGGTGTTGTCGGTAGGCGCGTAGCAGGCGTCGACCTTGCCCACCATGGACTCCACGACCTGCTGGATCTCGTTTGAGCTGGACACGGAGTAGCGCGTGACCTCGAGGTTGCGCTTCTGGGCGGCCTCCTCGGCCATCTGCACCTGGACGTCGGAGTTCGACTCGGCGGTGCAATACAGCACGCCGACCTTCTTTGCGTTGGGCAGAAGCTTCACCAGCAGACCGAACTGGTCGTCCACCGGCGTCAGGTCGGACGTGCCCGTGACGTTGCCGCCAGGCGCGTCGTTGCTGGCCACCAGGCCGGACGCGGCGAAGTCGGTGATGGCCGTGCCCACGATGGGTATCTCGGTGGTGGCACCGGCCACGGCCTGCGCGGCGGGCGTGGCGATGGCCAGGATGAGGTCGTCGCCGTCGTTCACGAGCTTCTGCGCGATGGTCTGGCAGGCCGACTGGTCGTTCTGGGCGTTCTGCTGGTCGATGGTGTACGACAGGCCCGACTCGTCCAGGGCCTGGACGAAGCCCTTGTTTGCCTGGTCGAGGGCGTCGTGCTCGGTCAGCTGCAGGACGCCGATCTTGTACTTCTTGTCCCCGCCGCCGGAGCAGCCGGCCAGGGTTCCCAGGGCCGCAAAGGCTGCGGCACCCCCAAACAGTGCAATGGCATCGCGACGCGTAACGTTTTTGGTCATGCTGGCAGCCTCCCCTAGGTTGGCGCGCCGCCCCGTGGGTGTGGATGCCGTCCGCACGGGGTCGGACGGGGTCCGCGGTTCGTGGCGGCGCGAAACTTTTATGCTGCTGGCCATGCTACGTTCAGATGTCGGGGTGCAAATGTCGGAAACCCAACTGATAACTAGCATTTAACGGCTATGAGCGAAAACCGCCCCGCACGAAGCCGCACAAAAAAGGGGCGACGCCGAAGCGCCGCCCCGTTGGGCAAACCTGCCTGTCTTGAGAAGTGCAAACGTGCTAGCAGACGAAAGCTAGTCGATGGAGACCTTCGTGACGTTGTCCTTCTGCTGAATCTTCGGGACATTGACCGTCAAAACGCCGTTCTCCAGCTTTGCAGTGACACCCTC
>JAQXQO010000120.1 GCA_029101205.1 Coriobacteriales bacterium
TCCAGCGGCTGGTCGCCCGACGCGGAGCCCTTCCGCTACCACAGCGCCTTCATCGGCACCAGGGTCACGCTGGACGGGCGGCTGGTGGCGCTGGACCGCCTGGCGTCGTGTCCCGACGAGGGCGGCATCCAGGGCATGGGAGCCTTCGAGGGGCACACGAACTTCGGGTCCGTCCTGGTGGTGGGCCAGGAGCTGGGTCCCGACGACGTGCAGGGCTTCAGGGAATGCGCCGAGGCCGCGGCGCCCGAGGGCGTGCGCGTGGGCGTGAGCGCCCTGGAGTCATCGGGCGTGGTCCTGCGCTGCCTGGGCCCCGACAGCGCGTCGAACGCTGCGGTCATGGAGGCCTTCGTGTGCCACTACCGAGAGGGGCTGCGCGGGCTTGCGCCCCTCACCATCAGAAAGAACCGCAGGTAGCCAGGGGTCCTGGTCTGCCTGCGGTCCGAGGGTGTCACTCTGTGTGACGTGTTGGCGCACGCCCTAGTGCATGTGGATGGCGGCGTCGCGGCTGCGGCCCTTTGCCTCGAGGTTGCGGATGTTCGTGACCGTGCGCTCCATGCCATGCGGCACGTAGCTCATGGCATTGAGGTCGGCTGGCAGGTAGTCCACCAGGCTCAGCTTGGCCGTCTGCTCCACGTGCGCGGGCTCGGGGCCGGGAGTGGCGCACACGGCGTACACGCTGGCACCCTGGGCGCACAACCGCTCCTCGTAGCCCGACACGGGCTCGTCGGGAAACATGGCCCTGCAGTCGTCCGTCTGCCACAGCACCTTGTAGCCCGCCAGGTCCAGCTGGGTCAGGGTGAAGTCGCGCAGGGGCTGGCTGTCGGTCTTCAGCCTGACCACTCCTCCCGGCGACAGCACGTGGCGGTAGTCCATCAGGCGATCCAGGTAGGTCAGGCGCAGCTTGGCGCGCCTGGTGCGGGGGAAGGGCGTGGGGAAGTTCAGCCACACGGCCGACAGCTCGCCCTCCTGGAAGAACTCGGGCACGTCCGAGCCCTTGCCCGGGACGAACACCACGTTGTGAAGCCCGCTCTGGCAGGCGTGCTGCGCCGCGTAGGCTATGCACAGAGGCTCGTAGTCCACACCCACGAACAGCACGTCCGGCTCGCGCCGGGCAGCTTCCACGGTGGACACGCCCTTGCCGCAGCCCAGATCCAGCCTGACCTCGCGGTAGCGGCCCAGGCCGCGTCCCTGCTCCAGCACGTGACAGGCCTCCGACCACCTGCCTCTGAGGCCGCGTGGGTTCGTCTCGATTGCGTCTGCGTAGCGCTCCAGGCGCTCTTCCAACACGAAGTGCTTGGGCAGTCGGGTGTGCATGCCGTGCAAGTTTGGTCCTCCAAGGCTAGGCGGTTAGGTACCGCACTATGTTGGCACGGATCCTGGCCTGGTCGCTCTTGTATCTCTCAATCTCCTTACCATCGAAGCCCTTGAAGCGCACGGAGTTCACGTCGCCCCAGGCGCGCTCGATGGCCTCGCTGATGGGCTGCGCCGCGTCGGTCATCTGAAGATAGAGGTCCTTCTCGCCGTCCTCGTCCAGGTGGCTGCGGGTCTCGATCAGGTGGCGGGCCAGAAGGCGCGTGATGGACTTGCTGACCAGGCGCTTCGTGACGTTCAGGAACTCGGCTATCTCGTCGCGGTCGGCAAAGGTGTTTGCGCGCTTCAGCAGCATGAGCACCTTCACCTCGCACAGCGTGAGGTCGTACTGCTGGGCCACGTGCGTCAGGCAGCGGTCCATCAGCTTGCCGTAGTAGTAGGCGTCGGCCAGGGAGCTGCGGCTCATGGCAGGGTTGAAGCGCACCTCGCCACGCTCCTCTCCCAGCTTCTTTGTGCTGGGCATCCCGGGCGTGACGCCGCCGTCGCTGGCGAACGACATCAGGTAGCGGTACACGGCGGGCTTTCGGGTGGCGTCGGAGTCGGGGTCGTACACCTGGCGGTAGAAGTCGCGGTAGTACTGCACCACCGTCAGCTTCATCTGCACGGTCTGGCCGAAGTCCGAGCCCTGTACTATGGAGCCCTTCGTCTTTACGTAGTAGTAGATGGGAGTCTGCAGCGGGTAGATGCGGTCGGTGTGCAGCACGTACTCCATGTTGAAGATGAAGTCCTCGGACCAGTTGATGTTGGGGTCCATGCGCAGGTTGTTCTGCTGGATGATGGAGCGCTTGTACAGCTTGTTCCACAGGACGCCGTAGTAGAAGTCGGCCGGGCTCTCGCTCATGCGGTCGGCGTACTCCTCGCGCGTGATCACGGTGGGGGAGTCGATGTCGCCCTTCGTGGACACCCGTTCGCCGATTACCCGATAGAAGTTCGCGATGACCATGTCGGCGTCATTCTGCTGCATGCCGCGTACCAGAAGCCTGGTGGCGTCGTTCGTGATCCAGTCGTCCGCGTCCAGAAACTGCACGTAGGTGCCCTGTGCCAGGTCCAGCCCGCGGTTGCGCGAGTCGGACACGCCGGAGTTCTCCTTGTGCACGACGCGCATGCGCGAGTCCTGCGCCTGGTATTTGTCCAGGATGGCAGGGGTGTCGTCGGTGGAGCCGTCGTCCATGACCAAAACTTCCAGGTTTCGGTAGGACTGGCCCAGGATGGAGTCTACGCAGCGGCCGATGGTGTCCTGCGCATTGTACGCGGGGACTATGACGCTGACCAGGGGTTCGGGTGCCAAGGTGAATGCCTCCTGATGGTGGGTGGGCCTCCATTGTAAGCTCTCGGGACGCGTGCCACCGTTCGCACAGATTGTGGAGACATTGTGACCTCCCGCGTGATAACCTCCGTTCGGCAAATGGGTGAATCCGTCCAAGGAATCAAAGGAGAAGAACATGTCTAGCAAGTGGAAGACGCGCAAGGTGGTCATCGTCGGCGCGGGTCACGTGGGATCGCACATAGCCCTGTGCCTGATGTACGGCCACCTGGTAAACGAGATCGTGTTCGTGGACATCAATCCCGCCGCCGTCGAGGCGCAGGTCATGGACCTGGACGATCTGGCCTCTGCGCTGGGCGACTCGTTCATCATCCGCGGCGGCACCTACGAGGACTGCAAGGACGCCCACTTCGTGGTCATGACCGCCGGCCGCAGCCGTCGCCCGGGAGAGAGCAGGCTGGACATGATGGCGGGTACGCTGAAGGTGCTGCAGAAGGTCGTGGACCCCATCCGCGAGTCCGGCTTCCACGGCGTGCTGATCAACGTCAGCAACCCCTGCGACATCGTGACCGAGTACCTGTATCGCAGCCTTGACCTGCCCCGCACGCAGGTCTTCGGCACCGGCACGTCGCTGGATACCGCGCGCCTACGCCGCATCCTGGCCAGCAAGCTGGGCGCCAACCGCAAGCAGATCCAGGCGTTCTGCATGGGCGAGCACGGCGACTCGTCGTTCATCCCCGCGTCGCACATCTCGGTGGGCGGCATCCCCCTGCACGAGTATCTGGCCGTCAGCCACCAGGACATCGACACGGTGGACCTGGACCAGACGGTCGACGAGGTGCGCAAGGCGGGCGGAAAGATCGTGTCGGGCAAGGGCTGCACCGAGTTCGGCATCGCGTCCGTTGTCAGCGAGATCGTGATCGCGGTCCTGCACGACGAGCAGCGCATCATGCCCCTGTCGGTGCACCTGGAGGGCGAGTACGGTGCCAAGGGCCTCGCAGCCGGCACGCCCTGCGTCGTGGGTGCCGACGGCATCGAGGAGGTCCTGCAGCTGGAGCTGAAGCCCGACGAGATGGTGCGCATGAACAACTCGCTGGGCGTCATTCGCCAGAACCTGGATGCCATCAACCTGAAGTAGCGCGCTCGGCGGCACCTGCCGTCGAGGGCATCTTTGGCCTTCTCTTCCGCGCCCCTCCGCCCCGGCAGACGTCCGGGGCGGAGGGGCGTCCCTTGTGAAGGCGTGCCTGTTTCCGGACGTTTGCCCTGCGATGGGCTTTCTGGCCGGAACCTGGCACACGGGCCTTTGCAGATGGGGCAACGCGTATACTTCCCAGGTCGAAAGACTAGTTCGGGCGGCCGGCTGGGGGTCAGCCTGGCGGAGGGCCGCTCTGGCCTTACGGGCTTGGCCGCCTTGTGGCTGGGAAGGGACAATCGCATGAGCAAGTTTGCCAGGGGCATCGTGGCCACCATCGTGGGCGCCGCGATGTGGGGCCTCTCGGGCGCCTGCGCGCAGTATCTGTACGCCCACTACACCGTGTCGCCCCTCTTCATAACCGTGGTGCGCATGCTGGGTGCGGGAGCGCTGTTCATGGCGTACCTGCTGGCGTTTCGCAGGGAGCTCATGGGGCAGATCGTGCGTGACCGCGCCTCCGTGGTCAGGCTGGTCATATTTGGCTGCGTGGGACTGTTCTTGTGCCAGCTGACCTACACCGAGGTTGTCAACTTCACGAACGCTGGCACGGCCACGGTGCTGCAGAGCTCCAGCGTGGTGCTGGTGATGCTGGTGACCTGCCTTCTGGAGCGCAGGCTGCCGCACGTGCGCGAGCTGGCCGGCCTGGCGTGCGCCATGGTGGCGACGGTGCTCATCGCCACGAAGGGCAACCTCGGCACGCTCAGCATCCCTCCGGCGGGCCTTGCCTGGGGCATGGCCAACGCTGCGTCGGTCACCTTCTATGTGATGTATCCCCACAGGCTGTTCCAGAAGTGGGGCAGCATGCCCGTGACCGGATCGGGCATGCTGCTGGGAGGCTTCGCCGCGCTGGCGGTACTCATGGCCAGCGAGGGTATCGCCGCCGCGACGGGTGCCGCGGCTCCCGCAATCCCGGCCTTCGGGCTGGACGGCATCGCGGTCCTGGCACTGATCGTGCTGGTGGGCACCTTCGCCGCGTTCGGCCTGTACCTGTACGGCGTCTCGGTCGTGGGTGGCGTCAAGGGCAGCCTTCTGGGCACCATGGAGCCCGTCAGCGCCACCGTGCTGTCGGCCCTGTGGCTGCAGACCAGCTTCACGGCCCCCGACTGGGCCGGCTTGGTGCTGATGCTTCTGACCACGGTGCTGGTGTCGGTGAAGGGCGTCCAGGAGCAGCCAGCGGCGCAGCTGGGCCAGGCGAGCGCCACGGAGCTCGGCGACTAGCGGCGCAACAACGGCGTAGGCGATTCGCTTCCTCGCATCTGGCTCTACGGGGCAAGAAGTGCATGGCCCAGGCCCTGAGGCCAAAGGTTCAGCGTCCAATACAAGAAGGGCAGCCCGCAATCGCGAGCTGCCCTTCTTTCATGCGTAGGAAAGCGGTGCGCTGGCGCGCTGCCGCCTGTGGCCGTGCCCGGGTACGCTAGTCCTCGGACTCCTCCTCCATCTGGAGCAGGGTGTTCATGAGGGCGGGGGTCACCTGCTTCTTGCGGCTGACGACGCCGGGCAGGGTGGCGATGCCGTCCTTCGGCGTGACGCCGAAGGCGCGGGAGACCACGGACTCGGCGTTGGGGCCCCAGTACAGCATCTCGGTCGTCTGGGACTTCACGTCGGTGAACATGTAGAACACCACGGGAATCTCGTTGGCGGCGGCACCCTCCTCCAGGTAGGGCCCGCACAGCTTCTCGGCGGCCTTGCGGCTGTTCTCGGTCATGAAGCTGCCCTGGCCCACGCCGAAGCGCACGTGGCCGCGGCTGAAGACCTTGAAGTCGGAGTTGAAGAACTCCTCGGCGGTGCGGCCGGTGAGGTCGGCGCCCGCGTCGAACATGGCGTCGGCGTAGGAGTCGATGTCCACGTTCGCGATCTGCGCGAGCTTCTTGCCCACCGTGACGTCCAGCGGGGTGCACGTGGGCGAGCGGAACGCCAGCGTGTCGGACAGGATGGCGGACAGCATGATGCCGGCGATGTTGGCGGGAATCTCGACGCCGTTCTCCTGGTACATGCCGTAGACGATGGTGCAGGTGCAGCCCACGGGCATGTTGCGGAACATGACGGGGCCGGAGGTCTCGATGGAGCCGATGCGGTGGTGGTCAACGATCTCCAGAATCTCGGCCTGCTCCAGGCCGTCCACCGCCTGGCTGCGCTCGTTGTGGTCCACCAGGATGACGTGCTTCTTCTGCGGGTCCAGCAGGTTGGGACCGCTGACGACGCCGGAGTAGTGGCCCGACTCGTCCAGCACCGGGAAGAAGCGGTGACGGCTCTGGGTCATGACCTTGCGTGCGTCGTCGATGGTGGTGTTGATGCTGAAGCGGATGATCTGGTCGGCGGGCAGCATCTTTGCGCGCACCGGGATGGACATGCTGATGAGGCGCGCGGCGGCGTACGTGTCGTACGGGGTGGTGATGATGGCGCAGTTGCGCTTCTGGGCCTCGGCCACGACCACGTTGGACACGTGGGCGCCGTTGCACACGATGACGCAGCTGACGCCGGACTCGACGGCGAAGCGCTGGGTCTCGTAGCGGTTGGTCACCAGGACCACGTCACCGGGCTCGATGACGCCCTCCATCATCTCGGGGGTGGTGCCCACGCGGATGTGGCCGGACTCGATGCTGCCGTTGGGGTCGCCGGCGACCAGCTCGCCGTTCAGGGTGTCCAGGATGTTGGTGTAGCGGGTGTGGCTGGTGCCCAGGACCTGCGTGTCAAAGATGTCCAGGTTCGCGTTGGCGATGTCCTTCACGGCGATGAGGCCCTGGACGTCGTCGTTTCCGTCGGTGATGCACAGCGTGTCGACCTTGGTCTCCTTGATGAGGTTCCAAGCCACGTACAGGCTGGTCTCCGCGTCGATGCCGGGCTGGCGCTGGTAGGTGATGTCCTTGATCTGCGGGGCCACGCTGGTGATGAGGGCGGGCTCGTCGAAGCCGAAGTGCTTCAGCACGAACTGGGTCTCGCGGTTCAGGGCGCCGGCGCGACGAGGCTCGTAGATGGGCTTGTCGATATGGTTCTTCAGGTAGGCGTAGCTGATGGCGGCACAGACGCTGTCGGTGTCGGGATGGAGGTGACCGATTACGTTGACCTTGCGGATAGCCTCTGCCATATAGATGCTCCTTGTGGTTCTTGCCGATATTACCTTGATGCCAGGGGGAGGCACAGGGAAGCCCACCCCCGTCTAACTCTTGCTATCTAGCGAGTGTAAGGCTTTGCCTCTTCGGTCATGCGAAATCCCTTCTCGGTAATTGGAAAACCTGTGAAGGAAGTGTGACGCGACCGGGTTGGCATGGCCCTCCCGGGGCTAGACGGCCACTTCGGTGAAGGTGGGCGCCACCACCCCCAGCGCGCGTTCCAGGGCGCGCACCGCCAGCTCGTGGTCGCGTCCCTCGTGCAGCCCGCTGATGCTGATGGTGGCCACGCGCTGGCCCGTGCCGTCCACTATGGGGAAGGCGCCGGCCGAGTACAGGGCGCCCGTGACCTCGTCGCGGCTGGCCGGCTTCACGCCGTCCAGCGTGCGGCGAACGTAGCCCCACAGGCTGGAATGGCCGCAGGTCAGCGACGCCTGGCGCTTTGCCTGAGCGAACTCCAGATTGCGCGGCGCCTTGTCGTCGGAGGCCCACTGGAACAGCGTCAGGCCGTCCTTCTCGCGCACTATCTGCACCAGGACGCCGCGGCCGTAGTCGGACGACAGGTCCGCGACGGCGTTTCCCAGGCGCAGGGCCTCGTCGCTGCCGAAGCGGGCGGGGTAGCGCAGGATGTCCTCCTGGCGCTGCAGCGTGGCCAGGCTGTCGGGGGTGTAGCGAAACGCCTGGCGGATGGAGTCCAGGATGCGCGCCTGCCGGATGGAGGCCGTCAGCGGCATGACGGGGCTCTCCGTGTGACCGTGGCGCCACAGGTGCGAGAAGTGCGCGATCTCGCCGTAGAAGTCGTCCACTACGTACGGCTCGCTGATGTGGTGGGGCTCCTGGCCGTTCAGGGTGACGGTGGCCTCCTGCGGCCGGTGCAGCTCGTCGACCACGATGGTGCCCCTCGTGCCGTGGATGGTGCACCTGCGCGGCTTCTTTCGGTCGAACGCGCACTCCAGGCGCGCCTGGTTGCCGCCGACCTCGAACTGGGCGTCCACGTAGTAGTCGACGCCGTTCTTTTGCAGGCCGTCCACGTTCAGGTGGTCGATGCCGCCGCTGAGGTAGTCCTCGATCCACGTGGCGCAGTAGCAGCCGCAGTCCAGGAGCACGCCTCCGCCGACGGGCTGCACGTGATAGGAGCCTGCCGCCTCTATCTGGGCGGCCATGTCGTTGCACAGCGTGGCGTCTATGGACGTCACCTCGCCGATGACGCCGTCGTCCACGGCACCCTTCACGCGGGCGTACAGCGGGACGAAGCGGGTCTTCATGCCCTCCATGAACAGCATGCCGGTCTGGCGCGAGACCTTTGCGATGTCGCGCATCTGCTCCTCATCCAGCGCCGCGGGCTTCTCGCACAGCACTGCCTTGCCGGCACGCATGGCGGCGATGGTCCACTCGTGGTGCATGGAGTGGGGAAGTGCTAGGTAGATGGCGTCAATCTGGGGGTCATCCAGCAGGTTCTGATGCGCCTGGGGTCCCGTGTACACGTGCTCGGCGGGCACCGAGAACTCCTCGGCGAACTGGCGCGCCTTCTGGCGGGTGCGGCAGCTGAAGCCCACCAGCACCGAGTGCGGCTCCTTTGCCACGCTGCGCGCGAACCGGTGCGCGATGTTCCCCGCGCCCAGGATTCCCCAACGAATGCTCATTGCGAGCTCCTTTCTGTGTGGTCTGCGGCCGGGGACGGTCGATGGGCGAGGCCGTGGTCTCGTTGGCTGGCTGTCGCGTGACGGTCCGTGCGGTGGAGGCTGGTGGCCGTGCGCCTACTGGCAGCCGTGCGCCTACTGGTCGTCGGCCGGGAAGCGCACGCCGGCGTCCAGACGCAGCCGGGTCTGCAGGCGCATCGTGGCCAGGGACTCGTCCAGCATCTGGTAGCAGTGCGCCAGGCCGTCGGCGCCGTTGGCGATGTCGGCCTGGAAGCTCCTGAACTCGCATTCCCAGCGTTGGTCGGGATGGACGTCGTAAGTCTGGGTCGTGCCGTCGTTCAGGTGCAGCGTCACCGGCTCCAGGACGTTGGGCGGGGTCTGGGTGGCGATGTAGCCGTCCTGGCCCTCGATCACGTTCAGCGTGGGGGCGGCGCAGTCCTTCGCGGCGATGACACTGGCCTTGAAGTCTCCGTAGTCCAGCAGTGCCACGCCGCTGGTGTCGATGCCACGCTGCACGTTTGCCGCGTAGGTGCACGAGCGGGGCTCGCCAAACAGGCCCACCACGAAGTGCAGGCAGTAGATGCCCAGGTCCATGAGGGCGCCGCCTGACTTTGCGGGGTCGAATGCCGGCAGCACCTGGCCCGACCTGAAGGCGTCATAGCGGCTGGAGTACTGGGAGTAGTTGACCGCCACGACGCGCACCTGTCCGATGCGGGGTAGCCAATCGCGAATCTGCAGGTAGTTAGGCATGTACAGGGTCGAGATGGCCTCCCACAGGTACAGCCCGCGCTGCCGGGCCAGCCGGCTGAGCTCCTGGGCCTCTCGGTCGTTCGAGGTCAGGGGCTTCTCGCAGATGACGTTTTTGCCGGATTCCAGCGCCTGGCGAGTCGCGGCATAGTGCAGGTGGTTCGGCAGGGCAACGTACACGGTGTCGACGTCGGCCTGGGCCAGCATCTGCGACTGGTCGGTAAAGAGGGTATTCGAGGTGTTGGGATCCAAGCCACATTCGCCGGCCAGTTCGCGAGCCTTCGCCGAACTGCGAGGCGTGCTGCAGATGGCCCCGACCTCGATGCCCCACTCCCGCAGGTGCGGGCATATCATGTAGGCTATCTTTCCCGTGCCGATGACTCCTGCGCGCATTAACCCTCCCCTCGGTGGAGACCTCTGTCCAGCGAGGCCCTCACCTACGTTTTGACTCTGGGCTGATCTCGACTTGCATCCCGGACTGCCCCGATGGCGTTCCGGGCTGTTCCGGCTTGTGGCCCGAGTCACCCGATCTGCAGCCCGGGTCATCCCGGCTTGTGGGCCAAGCTATCCCGGCTTGAGGTCCGATCCGCTTCGCCCTGCGACTCGAGTTTTATGACTAGGATTGCACGTTGTGGGAACCTAGTCTGCCCCGTTTCGGCAAGAAGAAGCAAATTCGCAGGTAAAGACCCTAATATTGCCTATGGCTAACCCGTGTTGCTGACCACGGCGGTCCTGTGTTGCTGACCAGGGCGGTCCTGTGATGCTGACCAGGGCAGCCCCCCGTCTCGATTGCCTGTGGGTGGCATGAGAATAGCGGACGCACACCGTTTTCCATTTACGTAGAGAGCGGCTGGGCCTGCATAGATGTGTCGATGCTGATGCGCCCAGGCGAGCCGTCGATAGCTCTTTGCCGTCTCGACCTGGCTGCGAGGTGCTCAGCGATGTTCCGATTTGGTGATAGCGCGGGTCGGATGCCCCGACCTGGAGATTGCCCGGGTA
>JAQXQO010000121.1 GCA_029101205.1 Coriobacteriales bacterium
CTACCACACGGTCGACGAGCTGGCTCCCCTGCGCTACGCCACCGAGCCCCTCATGACCGAGGACTACGACCTCGACTTCTAGCCCGTCATGCCCTTCTTGCCCGCTAAGGTCCAGCACCTAGCGTCCTAGCGGCGGGCTAGAAGAACTCGAACGCACGAAGCCCCCTCCGGAACGTTTCCGGAGGGGGCTTTTGTCAGCACCGAGGAGCCGGCCGTCGCAAGAGCGTACGGCGCACAGGACCTGGAACCGCAGGCCCGGGCGGCTACTCCTTCGGGAAGCGCTCCTTTCCGGTGACGTCGTCCACGTCGATGCGATACACCCGGACGCGGTCAACCGCCTCCTTCTGGAAGGGCACGCGCGCGTCGGGCGCCATGTGCTGCATGATGAGCTCCAGGGCGCGCAGCTTCTGCGCGTAGTCCTCCAGCGGCACGATGGTGCCGCTGCCCATGACGCTGCGGTACGAGTAGGAGTACGAGCAGGCGTAGGGGCCTTCGATGACGCCCAGCTCCTGGTCCATCTCGATGGCCACGCGCGGGGACTGGTCGAAGCAGGCCGCCTTGCGCCCCTGCGTGGCCGAATGCAGGTACAGGCGCAGCGGCACGGGGTGCTCGCTGGACTCCGCCTCCTGCGCCACCTGGCTCTTTGGCTTGATGCCCTCCAGCCTGTCGCGCAGCGTGGCAAACTCGAGCGACGACCACTCGTACCCGAAGCTCATGGGCACCACGAAGGGGCCGTTGGAGTCACAGGCGCCTACGCGTACGCAGGTGCAGCTGTCGATGAGGTCCTTCATCTGGGTTGGGTCGGTTATCTCTCGGTGCGACCTTCTCATGGGTACCATGGGAACCCTCCATTCCGTCACGGCTGTTCCTGCAGAGGGTCCGGTGCTCCCCCGCACGAGCTACTCCGCTCCCAGAGGATGCGAGCTCACGAGCACGCGGCAGTCACCGCTGACCCGGAACCCCTGTGCGCAGGCGGGCACGATGCACGACGTCGTGTAGCCCAGCCGAGCCTCCTGGCCACCGCAGCCGACGTCTGCCGTGCCCTCTACGCATGTTACGACCCTATACGTACCCCCAAGCTCGCACTCCCAACTTCCCGAAACGTCCACCACGTCGCAATGGAACAGCCGGTGGTCCGCCCCCACCCTGACCTGCAAGCGGCTGGGGTCGTGCGTTCCCAGGTGCCTGACCACGGGCTCGTTGCCCGTGCGCAGCACGTCGAAGCCGCAGTCCACCTGCAAGGGCCTGCCGCGGCCCCAGTCGCACAGCCGATACGTCGTGTTGCCAAAGCTTCCTACCTCCACGGCAAAGATGCCCGCGCCCAGGGCATGCAGCGTCCCCGCGGGTATCAGAACGAAGTCGCCCCTCTGGACGGGCACCTTGCGGCCGTACTCCTGCCCTATGGTGTCAGACGCGGCGGCGCGGCGCAGCCGGTCCACGTCGTCCGTGGTGCAGCCCGCTATCAGCGTGGCCCCTGGGGCAGCGTCCAGGATGTACCAGCTCTCGGCCTTCTCGCGGTCGTGCTCCACGCGTCGGGCGTAGGCCTCGTCCGGGTGCACCTGAACCGAGAGGTTCTGCCGCGCGTCCATGGACACGACCTGCACCACCATGTCCTCGGGGTCGTCGCCCATGACCTCCCGGTGCCTCTGGCCCAGCAGCTGGCCCAGCGGCATGCTCGCATCGGGGCCGCTGGCGACCACGGACTCGACACCCTCGTGCGCGCTGACGTCGAACGCCTCGCCGTAGTTTTGCCCCCGTGCCAGGTCGATGCCACGTGCGCGGGCGATGGCGGTGCCTCCCCAGATGGGCGAGATGTAGTGCGGGCTCAGCAGAATGGGTCCCATATATCCAAGCGTCCTCTCTGGCGCAAAAGCCCTTATCCCAAAAACTGTTCGGTCTGTACGAGGTCGTAGCACAGCGGGCCGCCATCCGGATGATGGCTCCACATCAGGCTGGCCGACTGCACCACCCATACCCCACCCGGCGCCACGCCAGAGGCTTCCCGGCACACCCGCTCCAGGGCCTTGCGCCGCGCGTCCCTTTCGACGGATGCATCCTCTCCATCGGCAGACGAGCCAGGCATGTCCCCGCCAGCAGGCGTCACCACGGCCGGCCGCGCATTCCTAAACAACGTGACGTGCGGATTGTAGCGTGCATCCGCGTCGCCGCACAACCCGGACAGACCATGTTGCCTAAGCTCCTGGCACAGCCGTCGTTGCAGGTCTCGCAGCCGCTCGGTGCCCTGATCCTGCGCTACGCCGCGCCAGACGATGGAGCCGCGCCGCTTCCAGAACAGCCCGACGTCAGCCAGCCTCAGCTCAAAGGGCTCCTGCACCTGCGCGGCGCAGGCCAGCGCCCGCACCGCCGCCGCCCCCTGCGCGGTGTCGCACTCTCCCAGGAACACAAGCGTCAGATGCAGGTTCGACTCCAGCGTGGGCCGCGGGCTTCTGAGCCGCGGGCCGATGGCGCGCTGCGTGCGCACGAGGGCCTGGCGAACCTGCGGGCTGGGCAGAAGTGCCAAAAAGAGCCTCTTGCGCTCGCCCGGCACGGCACTGCCTCCGCTCATATTCATGTCGACACCTCACCCTCGGACGTTTCTGGAATGAATTGTATGGAACCAATGTTCAAACTGGCAAGTTTTCGTAGTCCAGAGACCCAAATGGGCGTTTGAAGCCACGAGCCGGGTACCCTAGTCCCTTGTATGAGCGCCAGCCCATACGGGCCTCGGAAACCACAAACGAGGAGAAAGACATGAAGAAGAACAAAAACCAGCCGGCGGGCGTCACGCCCACCGACAGCGAGCAGACGAAGGTGGCGCCGAAGCACGAGCGCGCGCAGCGTCCGGAGCACGGCGAAAGCCCGAAGCACGGCGTCACGCACCACCTGAAGTCCCTGGGTCACAAGGCGAAGGTCGGACTCACGGTGGCGGCAGTCGCCGTGGCCCTGGTGGTGGGCCTTGCCATAGGCAACCACGGCATCCTGACCGCCGGCGCCACCAAGGCGGACTCCACCACCATAAAGAACTCGTTCTCCGACATAGCGCAGCTGGTCACGCAGGAGTACGACTACACCGACGTCGGGAAGTACAGCAAGGACGACGCCAAGCTGTTCGACATCAGCATCCCGTTCACCGGCAGCTCGTTCTTGGTCACCTACGACGGGTCCGTCACCGCCGGCATCAAGGACATCACGCAGAGCCAGGTCAGCATCGACGACTCCACGCAGACGATAAGCGTGACCCTGCCCGATGTCGAGGTGCTGGACTCGCACATCGACACCGACAGCGTCGAGACCTACGACCAGACCTTCAACCCCATCAGCCAGATCAGCGTGGACGAGGTCACCAGCTTCCTCAGCTACCGCGAGAGCTACGAGAAGGACACGGCGGTGAACTCCGGCCTCCTGGACAAGGCGCGCCAGCATGCCGAGGACGTGGTCACCGAGCACGTGAAGGCGCTGCTGGCCAACACCAGCCAGAAGGACTACCAGGTCAGCGTCAACTGGCTCCAGAGCGTCGACTCCGGCTCCAGCTCGACTGATTCCTCGAACTCGTAGCCTTCGCGGCGCATCGAGTCCGCTTGGGGACGCGCGGCCTACCTGAACAGGCCACGCGTCCTCTTTTTCATCTCCTCGGTGCGCCTGGCCGTGGCCTCCTCGTCCACGGCGTAGTCGCCGTTGGGCAGCTGGCGCAGCAGCGCACCGTCGCGGACACGGCCCCTGATGCGCGACACCTCCACGTTCTGGAACCTTCCGGCTGCCACCTCCACGACGGCCAGCCGCCCCTCGATGCGGTCGATTACCAGCACTTCAGTCATCCCCTTTCGCGCGGCGCGCGGCGCAGGACGCTACGGGTTGCACACCTTGCACGCGTCGTAGCCCTGCGCCTGCGCCTCCGACTTTGTCATGGGTATCAGCGTCCTGCTCTTCTTCAGCGTGCGACATCCCTGGCGATGGTACTTCTTGCCACTGGGCGTCACGTACACGGTCTCGTCGCCGCCGGTATCGGCCGGGGCCGCGGGCGCCGCGGCCGCAGGAGCAGCTGCCGCAGATGCCTGGCCCTGGTCGGACTGGCTGGAGCCCGCAGATGAGCCGCTGGACTTCGACGAATCGTCCGAGCTCGACGCGGATCCCGCCTGCACGGTGCCGTCGCGCTCTGGCGAGGCGCTGACGTTCGTCCCGTCAGACGTCACGGTCACGGTGCCGTTGACCCCCGTGCCGAGCACCTGGGCGCCGCAGGCCGCCAGCGCGTCCAGCACGCCCTGCTTCGGGTGGCCGTAGTCGTTGCCCAGCCCGTACGAGATGACCGCGATCTTGGGCGACAGGGTCTGCGCCAAGGAGGCGTCGGTTCCGGTGTCGCTGCCGTGGTGGGCCACCTTCAGCACATCCACGTGCTCGCCCACGTCGCCCGCGATCTCGTCCTTCGGTGCGTCTCCGGTAAAGAGGAACGAGGTCTGCCCGAAGCGCACGCGGATGACGAGCGAGTAGTCGTTCAGGTCCTCGGAGCTCACGGACGCGTCCGGCCCCAGTATCTGGATATCGTAGCTGGTGGTCCCCGGGGCCACGATGTCCTTGCCCTTGCTGCCCGCGTTTATGGTGAGGCCCTTCGCCGCCACGGCGCCCGTGAACGACTCGAACGCCTGCGTGTTGGCGGTGGCGTTGGGCGCCCACACCTCGCCGATGTCGAACGTACGGATGACGTCAGCCATGCCGCCTATGTGGTCGGCGTGGGGATGCGTGGCCACCAGGTAGTCGATCCTGCTGATGCCCAGGGCCTTGACGTCGGAGACAACCTTGGAGCCCTGGTCGGGCTCGCCGGCGTCTATCAGCATGACCTTGCCGTCGGGCAACTGCACCAGCTCGGAGTCCCCCTGGCCCACGTCCAGGTAACGCGCGGTCAGCGTGGCGGGAGGCGCGTTCTCGGCAGGCAGCAGCTTCATAGCCAGCGAGCGCAGCTGGTCCGCCTTCTCCTGCCCCTCGTGCTGCGATATGTACGCGCAGGCCGAGTCGATGCGCGCCTGGTAGTCGTCCCTAGACGTCTGTGCGGGGTCCACCTTCTGCAGGCTCACGGTCAACGCGGTCGTGCCATCCGCCGCGGCTTCGTCGGTGCCCACGTCCACGCTGGTGGGGCTGACGTCCGCCACGCCCAGCAGCGTGCCGTCCGAGGCGATCCACGAGTCGTTCGCCACACCGACCTGGTGCGTGCCGCAGGTGAGCTCCAGCGTGCCTCCTCCAGGAGCTATAGCCTGGTCGGAGCCGCCTTCGCCGTGCTCGTCGGCCACCGTCAGGTACAGCGGCCAGTCGTCCGTGGGGGCGCCGCCCGTGTCGACGGCGTAGGTCAGCCTCCCGGTGGGTGCGGCGGCGGGCTCGGAGCTTTCCTCTGTGCTGGTCGCGGCCTGGTCCCCGTCCACCTTCGAGGAGTCGCCCTGCCCCAGGCCCATGCACGAGCCGATGACGCCTACGGCGATCAGCGCCAGGAAAACGATGAGACAGCCACGCAGGCAGCCCTTCTTGCCCCCGACCATCACCATGCGAACCTCCAAAGGACGCCGCGCGGCCTGCGTCGCGCGGCATCGGACCTGCTACTTGTAGCGCTCGTCGAACACGCGCTTTGACTTCTTTTCGCTGCGGGGCAGCACGCCCAGCTCGACCACCTTCACCAGCGGGGTAAAGCCGATGCGGCTCTTTACCTCGTGCGCCACCTGGCCGGCCAGCTCCAGGAAGTCCTGCGTGCCGTCCGTCTCGACGTAGATGCGCATGGTGTCGCGGCCCTCCAGGTGCGAGATGTGGATCTGGTACTCGCTGGACAGCTGCGGGAACAGCTGCAGCACCTCCTCGATCTGCTTCGGGAACACGTTGACGCCCTTGATCTTCATCATGTCGTCGCTGCGGCCCACGATGGTGTCCAACCTGGGGAACTTGCTGCCGCAGGCGCACTCGCCGGGGATGATGCGGCTGATGTCGTGCGTGCGGAACCGTATCAGCGGAGCGCCCTCCTTCACCAGTGTCGTGATGACTATCTCGCCAGTCTCGCCGTCGGGCAGCACCTCGCCGGTCTGGGGGTCGATGATCTCGATGTAGATGAAGTCGTCCCAGTAGTGCATGCCGTGGCCCTGGTCGCAGCTGATGCCGATGCCCGGGCCGTACACCTCGGTCAGGCCGTAGATGTCGTAGGTCTTTATGCCCAGCCCCTGCTCGATGCGCTGGCGCATGCGGGCGCCCCAGCGCTCGGAGCCGATGATGCCCTTGCGCAGGTGTATGCGGTCCTCCAGGTGGCGCTTCTGGATCTCCTCGGCCAGCAGAAGGGCGTAGGACGAGGTTGAGCACAGCACGGTGCTGCCCAGGTCCTGCATGAACTGCAGCTGCTTCTCGGTGTTGCCGGGGCCCATGGGGATGGCCATGGCGCCCAGTCGCTCGCAGCCCGCCTGGAAGCCGATGCCCGCGGTCCACAGGCCGTAGCCCGGCGTTATCTGCACGCGGTCGGTGTTCGTGACGCCCGCCATGCGGTAGCAGCGCTCGAACTGGATGGCCCAGTCCTCCACGTCCTTCGCCGTGTAGGGGATGATCACTGGCGTGCCCGTGGTGCCCGACGACGAGTGGATGCGCACGATCTTCTCCTCGGGGACAGCGCTGATGCCCAGGGGGTAGGCGCGCCTGAGGTCGTCCTTCTGCGAGAAGGGCAGCCGCTCGAAGTCCTCCTGCGAGCTGACGCCCGATATCCCCAGCTCCTGGAGCCTGCGCCCATAGAAGTTCTGGGAGCGCAGCAGGCGCTCAATCTGGTGGTTCACATGGTCCAGCTGGTCGGCACGCATCTGCATGGCGTTCGCCTTTCGTTAGAGGGTTTTGCGAGGACGGCTTCCTGCGGCCTAGCCCCAGGCCAGGGCACGCAGGTTCAGGTCCCACAGCCGTTGGGGCAGCCGCTGGCGCAGGGCCTGCGCCATGTCGTCCGGGGTCAGCCCAAGGGCTCCCGTGCGCGCGGCCACGCCCAGCAGGACCACGTTCAGGACCTTGGTCGAGCCCAGCTGTTCCATGGCCAGGGTTCCGTCCACGACGTGCAGGCGCAGCGGCTCCACCCGGGCGCGCAGGGCGCCCATGATGGCGTCCAGGTCGTAGGCGGGGCCACCCGTGGAGGCGCTCACAGGCACCACGGGGCGGCTGCTGACCACCAGGACGCCGTCGGGCGCCAGGTAGCCCAGCTGTCGCAGGGCCTCGGCGGGCTCGAAGGCCAGCAGCAGGTCCGCGGTCCCCCGCGCCACCTGGGGCGTTGCCACGCCCACGCCCATGCGCAGGTGGCTGAACACGCTGCCGCCGCGCTGGGCCATGCCGATGGTCTCGGCGGTCTTCACCGGTATGTGCCGGTCCATGGCCGCCGTGGCTATGAGCTTCGAGGCCAGGATGGTGCCCTGGCCGCCCACGCCGCACAGCACCACGCTGGTGGTGCGCCGGCCGTCGTCGCGCTGCTGTGTCACAGTCGCTCACCTCCGCTGATGGCCCCCACCGGGCACACCTGCTCGCACAGGGTGCAGCCCGTGCACTGGGTCTGGTCGATGGCAGCCTTTCCGTCCTTCCAGTACAGACCGGGGCAGCCCAGCTGGCTGATGCAGCGCCTGCAGCCGATGCAGCGGTCGCGGTCCACCTGGGAGTGCGCCTGGGGCTTTGTCAGCACCACGCACGGCGACTTGAAGATGATGGCCTTCACGCCCGGCTGGTCCGCTACCTCGCGCACGCACCTCACGGCAGCCTCCTGGTCCAGGGGGTCCACCGTTCGCACCTCGGTCAGGCCGATGCCGCGCAGGACGGCGGTGATGTCCACGGGCTTCACCTGCTGGCCCATGGCCGTCCTGCCCGTGCCCGGATGCGGCTGGTGTCCCGTCATGGCCGTGGTCGAGTTGTCCAGCACCACCAGGGTCAGGTTCGCCTGGTTGTAGTAGGCGTTCACCACGCCCGTGATGCCCGAGGCAAAGAAGGTCGAGTCGCCCACGAAGGCAAAGCAGGCCGTGTCGGGTTCCACGTGGTAGACGCCCTGGGCTATGTTGATGCCGGCGCCCATGCACAGGCAGGTGTCGCACATGTCCAGCGGGTGCGCGTTGCCCAGGGTGTAGCAGCCGATGTCGCCGCAATAGATGGTCTTCCTGCCCTTCATGGCCACCTTCACGGCATAGAAGCTGGCCCTGTGGGGGCAGCCGGCGCACAGCACGGGCGGGCGCACGGGCAGCTGGGGCTCGGGGGCCGCGGGTTCGGCCTTCTGGCCCGCGCCGCTCCCCTGGCCCTCGCTCGCCGCTTCCTGGCACTGCGCCTCCAGCCCCAGGAACGCCCACAGCATGGCCTCGACGCCCTCCAGCGTGTTCTCGCCCGCCGTGGGCGCGTCGCCCGTCAGCTTGCCGCGCACGCGCACGTCGATCCCCTTTGCCCCCGCCAGCTCCAGAAGGGAGCGCTCGATCACGGGGTCCAGCTCCTCGACGCACAGGACCTGGTCCAGGCCGTCCAGGAACCCCTCGGCCAGCTGGTCCGGGAAGGGAAACGGCGTCGCCACGCGCAGCACGCGCGGGCGCTGGTCGGCGGGCAGCATGCGGCCGAGCACGTCCTGCACGTAGGTGTAGCTGACTCCGTGGGTCGCTATGCCCAGCCGCGGCGTCGGGCAGACGTCGCCCGCGGGGACAACCTGGTTACCCTCGTAGGCGGACAGCTGGCCTCGCAGCTCCAGGTTGCGCTTCTCGATGAGCTCGTGGTTGCGACGCGACAGTTTGGGGAAGATGACCCAGCGCGAGGGGTCCCTCTGGAACCCGTCGGGCTGGCAGTCCTTCCACTGCTCGGGGTCGGCCACCTGGATGGCCTCGTAGCCGTGGTCGATGCGCGTCGTGGGACGCATGAGCACGGGCGTGTTGAGGCGCTCCGAGAGCTCGAACGCGTCTTGGATCATGTGGTAGGCGTCCGCCACCGAGCTGGGGTCAAAGCAGGGCAGCTTGCTGTAGCGTGCGAACGTGCGCGTGTCCTGCTCGGTCTGGGACGAGATGGGGCCGGGGTCGTCTGCCACCAGCACCACCATGCCCGCCTTCACGCCCAGGTAGGCCAGGCTCATCAGCGGGTCGGAGGCCACGTTCAGCCCCACCTGCTTCATGGTCACCAGCGAGCGGGCACCGCTCCAGGCCGCTCCCGCCGCCACCTCCATGCCGGCCTTCTCGTTCACCGACCACTCCACGTACACGTTGCCGGGGTTGCGACGGGCTATGGTGTCCAGGACCTCCGTCGAGGGGGTGCCCGGATAGCCGGCGACCACGCGCACGCCGGCGGCGAGGGCCCCCAGCGCCATGGCCTCGTTTCCCATCAGAAATTCCTCGTGCATGCTGCTCCTCTCATAGCACGCAAGCGCACGGTCAATGGGATTCATTCTAATTGCTGGCACTTTTCCGGCATGTTTCAGAGGCGCGAGCGGCGCGGGCGGTGGACGGAGGGCTGGTCACCGCCGCGCTGCGCAGGCTGAAGCGCGCCATCGACATGTTCGACTGCCTGCACCTGTCGCTGTTCGACCACGACACCGACTACCTGCTGGACGAGGTGGCCTACTACCACCGCGAGCTGGACAAGGACCTGCCGAACATCGAGCACATTGGCGTCATGCCCGGGCCCGAGGTCAGCATCATAAAGGCGTCCATCTGCTGCGACAAGCTGGACGCGGTCATGGACATGGCCTACGCGCTCCAGCGCGAGCGGGGCGACGCCTTCACGCTGGCCCCGTCGGGCAGCATGTGGATAGACGTGGTGCCTCGCGGTGTGTCAAAGGCCACGGGCCTGGCGCAGGTCATGCAGGCGCAGGACGTGAAGCTCCAGGAGGTCATGGCCTTTGGCGATGCCATGAACGACTACGAGGTGCATGCGTCCTAGACCCTGCGCAGTCCCTCCCAGATGGCCATCAGCACGGGAGAGGGCAGCACCTTTCCGGCGATGCGCATGAGGAAGGGCACCACGTTGCAGGTGGCCACGGGATAGTTGATGGAGTTCACGAAGCACGACCAGTCGACCACGGTCTTGGGCTCCAGGTTCGGGAAGGTGTGCCTCACGGTCAGGTTGCCATCCTGCCGCTTGCTCATGGCCACCTTGTTGAACTCGGTCTTAACCCAGATGGGGCACACGGCCGTCATGTACACGCCTCGACCGATGAGCTCCCAGCGCTGCGAGCGGGTGTAGGACAGCACGAACGACTTCGTGGCGGCGTACTCGGACAGGCCCGGCAGAGGCTGGAAGGCGGCACAGCTGGCCACCTGCAGTACGCGGGCCCCCTTGTGCAGGTACGGCAGACACACGTGCGTCACGTCGATTACCGCGCGGCAGTTCACGTCCACCATGGCGTCGATGTCGTCCAGCGAGGTGTCCTCAACGGTGAGGTAGCGTGCGAACCCCGCGGCATTCACCAGAAAGCCCACCTCGAAGGACGGGTCGGCCTTCTGGGCATCGCTCAATGCGTCGGCCAGGGCGACCACGCCCTCGCGCGTGCCCAGGTCCTCGGCAAACACGCGCACCGGGATTCCTAGCTGGTCCGCCAGCTCGTCCAGGCGCTGTCGCCTGCGCGCCACGACCCAAAGCTGGTCCAGCCCTCGCCCCTCGTGGCGGTGGTCGTCCACCCACCTGCAGTACTCGCGGCCCAACCCGCTCGAGGCCCCCGTGACGATGGCTACCCTCATGCGCTTCTCACCTGCCAAACGAATGCCACCCGCTTGCGGGCGGCCGGCCCGACAAATGGGCCAAGCCAGCAAAAGACGGGTCACCGCATAACGCGATGACCCGTCAAATCTAGCTCAAAAGTCGAGCGTGCGCATGGCCGACGGCCGTTTCCGAACGGCTTTCGGAAGGTCGTGCGTAACCGCGCAGCCGTTGGAACGGCCCCTTCGAGGCCACTAGCGCACTTCAGCAGCCCCAGGCTGCGCGCTCCTAGAAGAAGCCCAGGAAGGAGTGCACGAACAGGGCAGCCAGGGCAGCGCCCACGAACGGGGCGATGCCGGGGACGGTCAGGCCGTAGGACCAGTTGTTGTCGGCCTTGTTGGCGATGGGCAGCACCTGGTAGGCCATGCGGGGGCCAAGGTCTCGGGCCTGGTTCATGGCGAAGCCGGTCATGCCGCCCATGCCCATGCCGATGGCCCACACCAGCAGGCCGACGCCGATGGCGACCATCAGCAGGTTGTCGCCGCCGTAGTGGGCGATGGACAGGATGCCGGTGATAAAGACGAAGGTGTCGATGGCCTCGACGAAGAAGCTGCGGGGCTTGTCGTTGATGACGGGGTTCGTCGAGAAGATATTGCGGATGGCGATGGGGTCAACCTTGCCCTCGGAGACCTTGAAAGCATCGGCGTACATGAACCAGGAGATGACGGCACCGGCAAAGCCGCCCAGCATCTCAGCCACGATGTAGGGGATGAACAGCGACCAGGGCACCAGGCCAAGGATGCACTGCGCCAGGGTCATGGCGGGATTCATGCAGATGCCGCCGCCAAAGATGAACAGGCAGACGCTGATGCCGAAAGACCAGGTGGTGATGGCGAACAGGTGGCCAGAGCCATGATACTTCGTGCCGTTGAGCACGGTGTCGCAGTGCACGCCCACACCAAAGATGATCATGAGCGCCGTGCTGAGGAACTCAGCCATGATTTTTACGAACACGCTTCCGCCTTTCTCGCTTGGAGACGAGGGTCCGTCCCACGCTCCGGGCACAGCTCGCCCATGCCCTTCCCAGTCCTGTCCACACGTTTGCCTGTTGCGAAAAATCATCGCGTCCGGCGGGCGCACGTTCGTCCGCGCAATGGCGCCTGACAGGCGTGGGAGCGCGAGAAGCGCAACGCCGCGCTGCACACCTGCTGCAACTTGCGCATATATTGTCGCTGTTCAGGCGCTCGCAAAGTACCAAAATGCAAAACTCCTCGCACTATTCAGTAAATGCACAAGAAGCGCCGAATTTTCACGATTAAACAAGTGCGGAACGACCTTCGATTTCTTGAAGGGCACAAGAAGGGCCACCAGAGTCGCATGGACCCAGGTGGCCAGACGGGTGCTGCGTGGCGTTCTGCCGACGTCCAGACGGCTTTCTTAGCGGATGTCGAGTTTCGTGTTCACGAGCCTGCCCTCGGAGTCGCGCCCCACGCGGATGACGAAGTCGAAGCGGTCGCAGTCCACGCACAGCGGAAAGTCCTCCTGCGGGAACGCGGGCTGCGCGGGGTCGAAGAACTTCGCTCCGTCGGTCTGCGCCAAGGCGTTGGCCTCCGACTGGACGTCGATGGGGTCGCCCTGCAGTATCGACTTGATGTAGCGGGCGCACAGCACGTCCTCCCCCGCCGTCCTGACACCGGCGTTGCCCATGGCCACGATGGACACCTGCTGCGGCTGGCAATGTCTGATGTAGCGGGCCACAGCCGCCGCGTTCACCAGGCTGGCGGTCACGATCTGGGTCGCACCCGTGGCATTCACGATGCCCTGCGTGCCCGCGCTTGTGGTGTGTATGCAGGTGCGCCCCGTCAGATCCACGCCCTTCACCTGGGCGGGAGAGTTGCCGAAGTCGAAGCCGTCCACCTGCGCGCCGCCGCGCTCGCCGAACGAGACGTAGTCGGGGTGCTCGCGCTTCATGGCCAGGGCGTCGTCCACCGACCCTATGGGATAGATGCGCTCGGCCCCCTGGTCAAAGAGGTAGCACTCCAGCGTGAAGGCGCGAAACACGTCGATGATCACCGTAAGGCCTCGCGCCTTGCGCGCGCCGTCTATGAGCTCGAGTATCTGTACCTGCATGAAGTCATCCTCTCGTAATGTTCCCACGCAGCGAGAGGCACACTTCCGTACGTTTTCACTCTGAAAAACGTACCAATCCGTGCCACTCGCCGCAACGATGTCGCGTCGAACGGGTCGAAACGCCCCGTGCTACCTCTGCGTGGAGACCTCTCCGGCCGAGAGGTCCACGATGCGCTCGGTGCTGCCGGCAGCCAGCGCCTGCACCTGCGCCCAGATGGCGGGGTCCACGACGACACCCTCGCGCAGGTTCTGCTGGCGGCGCCCCAGGGTGTGCTCGCCGGGGTAGGTCACGGGTCGGCCGGCGTCCACCGGCGCGGTCGCATGCGCCGCGTCGATGCGCTGGTCCAGCATCTGCTGCACCTGCTCCTCGCTTCCGAACAGGTACGGGTCCAGGGCGATGAACACCTGGCAGGCGCCGGTGCACGAGCCGCGCCCCTCGGCGTCCATTACGCTGCCAGACTTGCCGCCCGAAAGCGCCGCGGCGGCCAGGTCCAGCGCCAGCGCCATGCCCGAGCCCTTCCAGTAGCCGGCGGGCAGTATGCGGTGCGACTCCTCGATGGCGGCTGGGTCGCGCGTCAGCTGGCCCTGCGCGTCGTAGCCACCGTCGAAGGGCAGCTGCCGCCCGGCAAGCCGGTAGGTGCCGATCTTTCCCCAGGAGAACTGGCTCGTGGCCATGTCCAGCACCACGGGGCCCTTCTGGCGAGGAATCCCCAGGCAGAAGGGGTTGTTTCCGACGCCGGGCTCCGTGGAGCCCCACAGGGGCATCGAGCTTTCGGTGTTCGTCCAGCACAGGGCGACGTATCCCGCCCGCGCGGCCTGCCAGGCGTAGCTGCCACCGCGCATCCAGTGCGTGGTGTTGCGCAGGGCGACGCAGCCGATGCCGTGCGCCTTCGCCAGCTCCACGGCGCGCCCCATGCAGAACCGGGCGTTCGTGATGCCGGGTCCCAGGTGTCCGTCGTAGTTCTCGACCGCGCCGTGCGCGCCCACCAGCTCCGGCTTGGCCTCGGGGTCTACCCAGCCGCGGCGCACGTAGTCTATGAAGCGCGGCACGCGGTTGAGCCCGTGGCTCTGCACGCCGTCCAGCGAGGACTCGGCATGCGTGCGGGCGCACTCCTCGGCAACGTCCTCAGGCAGGCCCGCGTTCAGCAGGGCCTGCCTGATGGTGGATTTCAGCTGTTCAAACGGTACGCGCAGGGGCTCGTCAGCCATGTGCTCTCCTCGCCTCGGACTTTCGCTTTTCCGTGACCAGACTAGCACCAAGCCAACACGGGTGGTGACTCGCGTGAGCCACTTGCCCGCACGAGCCGCCCGCCCGTGCGGGCGCCCCGCCCACAGCCGCAGCCGTCCGCGGCTACGGCCTCGCCGCGCTACGCCTCCCACTGGAAGCGCCGCATGTCGACCTTCCCGCTGGGCAAGAAGCCCACGCCTTCCTCCTGCAGTATCCGGCGCTGCTGCCCGGGGCCCCCGAAGGCGAACCCCGGAGCCAGGCTGCCGTCTGCGAACACGACCCGGTGGCACGGCACCCCGCCGGCCATGCCGGGACTGGAGTGCATGGCAAACCCCACGAAGCGCGCCTTGCGGGGCTCGCCCATCATGCGCGCCACCTGGCCGTACGTTGCCACGCGCCCGCGGGGAATCTGCCGCACTATGTCGTAGGCTCTTTGGAAGAACGCCTCGTCTGCCATGATGTCCTTCTTTCCCACGACGGGAGCCTACGCGAACTGGCTGCGATACAGCTGCGCGTATGCCCCGTCTAGCCGCATGAGCTGGGCGTGAGTGCCCTTCTCGACGATGGTGCCATGGTCCATCACCAGTATGAGGTCAGCGTCCACGATGGTCGAGAGCCTGTGGGCGAT
>JAQXQO010000122.1 GCA_029101205.1 Coriobacteriales bacterium
TGCAAAGCCGACAAGCTGGCGCGTTCTTCTCGGCCACGAAGGCAAGAATCCTGGCAAAGGGGAGTCGTTCGACGGTCGAGCGCCTGCGGGCAAGAACGTCGCCATGGACGCCGGGCCTGCGGGCAAGAACGCCGCCGTGGACGCCGCATGCGACCGGATCCTCGCGTAAAGATTCGTGCAAGCAAGTTGCTCCTGTCGGGCGAAGTAATCGCGCTACCAGGTCATAACCAGCGAGTATGTTAATGGACGCGTCAGAGTTTTAGCTTATGGAAAGCTTCACGCGCTATCATGTCTACGTCACTTTTGACTTGCGTGCGGCAGCTTTAGACGGTTTTTCGGAAAATCGTACGTCTGGGTGGGCGCCTTTGACTGGCTGCGGTTCGGCCGAGGCAGTTCACGTGGTCACGGTTCTGCTGAGGCAATTCAGCTGTGGCAGTCCGCACGGCTGTAGTCGGTTGGTGCAACTGCGGTTCGGCCTACGTGGCTAAGGCGCCGCGTCACCGGCCAAGGTGGCATGCGTTGTTCGTTGCAACATGGGAAAGCGAGCGGTATGGGGCTCATCAAGGAAGGTCACAGCGCGGTCAACACCACCGATTTGGTTGGAAGGTCTCTGGACGCCGGCGAGGCGGTCCAGAAGGCGGTCGGCAGGGCGTTGGGACGGCAGCACCGCGTCCGCTCTTCCATAAAGACGAACAAGAGCTCGGCCACCCGCGAGCGCATCATGCGTGCCGCCGAGGGGCTCATGGTGGAGCGCGGCGGCGTGGGTTTCCAGATGTCCGAGGTGTCGGACCTGTGCCACATGTCGAAGGGCGCGCTGTACTACTACTTCTCGGACCGAGACGACCTGGCGAACGCGGTCTTCGACGCCGAGCTGGACTCCTTTGCCGACGAGGTGGCACACCAGGCGCTGGACTCCTCGTCCGCGCTTGAGGCGCTGGTGCAGCTGGCGGCCGTCTTTGCCAAGCGCTTCCGCTCGGGCACGCCGCTGGCGCTGGGCATGGTGCGCCAGCTGACACACTTCCAGGAGGACCTTGCCGCGAACCGCGACTCTCGCATAGTCGACGTCGTCCTGATCCTGGCGCACCAGATCGAGCGCGCAAAGACGGAGGGCTTCGTCCGTCCCGAGATCGACGCCACGATGGCCGCCATCTCGGTGTGCGGCGCCTTCACCTTTGGCTCCATCACGGCGGGCGCGTACGGCGGCACGCCGAACGACCCCCAGCTGTCGCTGCACGTGCTGCAGATCGTCATGTCGGGCATGGGCACGCCCAACGCGGTTGAGGCGCTGGCAAAGCTGGATGCCAAGGACGCCCAGGAGGAGGGCAACGCGCCGGAGCCGAAGGCGTAGCCTGAATCTAGCCGAAGGCGCAACCGGGATCTGGCCGAAGCCGTAGCTCAAATCGTAGTCGACGGCCTGGAAAAAGGCTCGGCAACGACCCCGGCTGGCAGAGCCCAGCCCAGAGGAACTGCCCAACCCAGTAGCGCAAGGAGCCCCGGACCGCACTCGACGGTCCGGGGCTCCTCTGTCAGCTCGACCTGGCGGGCCTGGCGTGGGTTGCCAAGCTCTGGCACGTGGGCAAGAAGGGCATCGCCTACAGCTGCGGCCTGCTCGCCGGACGATCGCCGCCGGCCAGGCTGAAGTGCTCCTGTGCGAAGCCCATGCGCTGCACGACCTCCATGGTGCCCACGTAGCTGCCCTGGCGGTCGCGGACCGCCATGTAGCGCACCAGCACGGGCTCGCCCTGCTTCTGCATCCAGATGTCGAAGCTGTCGCGCTCGCCCGACTTCAGCGCGGCGATGACCGACTTCACCATCTGCTGCGCCTTGGGCGGGTGGCAGTCCCAGACCTTGCGGCCCAGTGCGGTGGGCGGACGCTTGAAGAGCTTCTTCTGCCCGTCGTCGTTCCAGTACAGGTTCGTCTCGTGGTCGTCGATGAAGGTGATCTCCACGGGCAGGGTGTTCAACATGGCGTCCAGCTGGGTGGGCGTGAAGCTGCCGGAGGGCAGGCTGATGGTAGCGTCGGCGGTGAAGCCGGTGGCCTGGGAGCCCGCCACGTCCTGGCCAACCTCGGCGCCATCAGTGCCCTTGACCTGGCCCGCATTGACGCCCGTCTGCTCGTCGGCGTGCCGGGCCCACTTCTGGAAGTAGGCCTCGCCCGTCTGCCAGGTGCCGGCGTCGTCGATGATGCACAGGTCGTAGCCCTTCATGTCGACGTACATGCGCAGCCAGTCCTCGTCGGTGAAGTTCTTCACGCACAGGGGCAGCAGGATGTTGGCCTCCTTATAGGTCATCTCCTGCGCACGCGTCAGGACGGCGTCCAGCTGCTGGTGCCACGACTCGCCTCGGTCGCTGGCGTGCAGCAGGTTCCTCAGGGCACCGCGAATCTCGTCGTCCACGCCCCACATGACGTCGGCGGGGCCCGAGAAGCCGTAGCGGGTCTTCAGGATGGGGTAGATGAGGTCGCCCTTCTTTGCGTAGTGCACGCCCAGCTGCGCCAGAACGCGCAGGCTCTGCGTCAGCTGGTCCTGGTCGCTTGCGTCCAGGGCGTCGCGCACCTGCTGGATGGCCTTCTCGATGGCGGAGTTCTCCAGCGACAGCACGCGCACGGGGTGGCCGGGGATGGTGGCCAGGACCTTGGTCTGGAAGTCGTCCTTGCCCGAGCC
>JAQXQO010000123.1 GCA_029101205.1 Coriobacteriales bacterium
CAAGGCGACTGTTGGTGACTGGACAGGATTATGGGTGACTGGACAGCGTCGATTGAGCTTCTCCAGTGCCAAGTCGCTTGGTTCGGGTACCCAGACCCGCCGAGTGTGCACCTTTCGGTGCAGAGTATCCCGGTGCGGGTACCCAGACCCGCCGAGTGTGCACCAGCTCACTTTGCCCTTCTTGCAAAATGCCTGGTAGAGGGTCTGCTGTCATTCGAGGGGAAGCTCGAGCAGTGCAAAGTGGCCAGGTTCGGGTACCCAGAACTGCCTAGTCTGCACCGTTCGGTGCAAAGTGGCCAGGTTCGGGTACCCAGACCTACCGGGTGCGCACCTATTGGCGCTAGGCGACCAGGAGCGGGGATGCCAGACCGCGCATCCTTCGCAAGATGGGACGCACATGCCAGGTCTGGGTGCCCAGGACGCACATGCCAGGTCTGGGTGTACGGAGTTTGATCTGCTGAGATTGGATGCACACATGGCGTGGTCCAGGATACCCGCACCTGGGTTTGCTGCTTGCCGTCGTGGAGTCGTTCGGATACGGGTGCCTGTTGCCGCCGTCATTGCGTGCGGGGAGGTGTGATGGCGGAAAGGCTGGATGTGGATGCACGCGTGGGGGGGCTGGACGCGTCCCGGGAGAATGAGGGCACCCTGAGGCTGCCGCGAGGGTGCTACGAGGCTGCCGCGAGGCTGCCACGAGGGTGCCACGACAAAAAGCGCGCCCCGGCGATGCGGGACGCGCTTGTTGGTGCGTGATGCGAGTGCTTATGCAAGCTGCGAGTGCTTGCGCGTGCGCGCTGCTGACGCACTCGAGCGCCCGAAGCGAAGCCTACGCCCTCTCGGCGACGGCCTTCGCGACCACGTCGGCCACGCTCTTGTCGAGCGCGGACGGGATGATGAAGTCGGGGGACAGCTTGTCCTCGGGCACCAGGCTGGCGATGGCCTCGGCGGCGGCGATCTCCATGTCCTCGGTGATCTGCTTTGCCCTGGCCTGCAGAGCGCCCTTGAAGATGCCGGGGAACACCAGGACGTTGTTGATCTGGTTCGGGAAGTCGGAGCGGCCCGTGGCCACGACGGCTGCGCCGCCGGCCTTTGCCTCGTCGGGCATGATCTCGGGCGTGGGGTTGGCCATGGCAAAGATGATGGCGTCCTTGTTCATGGTGCGCACCATGTCGGGGGTTACCAGGCCGGGCTTCGAGACGCCCAGGAACGCGTCGGCGCCCTTCAGGACGTCGGCCAGGCTGCCGGCCTCCTTGTTCTTGTTCGTGTACTTGGCGACCTTCTCCTTGTAGGGGTTCAGGTTGTCGCGGCCCTCGTAGATGGCGCCGTGGCGGTCGCACAGGATGACGTCGCCGAAGCCCATGTGGGTCAGCAGCGTGGCGATGGCCAGGCCGGCCGCGCCGGCACCGCTCATCACGATCTTCAGGCTGCCCATCTGGCGACCGGTGACCTTGACGGCGTTCAGCAGGCCGGCGGCGGACACGATGGCGGTGCCGTGCTGGTCGTCGTGGAACACGGGGATGTCGCACAGCTCCTTCAGGCGGCTCTCGATCTCGAAGCAGCGGGGAGCGGCGATGTCCTCCAGGTTGATGCCGCCGAAGCTCTTGCTGATGAGCTGTACGGTGCGGACGAACTCGTCGGTGTCATGCGTGTCGACGCAGATGGGGAAGGCGTCGACGTCGCCGAACTCCTTGAACAGCAGGCACTTGCCCTCCATGACCGGCATGCCGGCTGCGGCGCCGATGTCGCCCAGGCCCAGGACGGCGGTGCTGTCGGTGATCACGGCCACCAGGTGGGCACGGCGCGTGAGCTCCCAGGACTTGCTGTAGTCGGCCTGGATCTGGCGGCAGGGCTCGGCGACGCCGGGCGTGTACAGAAGCGCCAGGTCCTCGTTCGTCTCGGCCTTGGCGCGAGAAACGACCTCGATCTTTCCCTGGAGCTTCTTGTGAAGCTCCAGGCTCTTCCTGCTGGTTTCGTCCATCGTTAGACCATCTCCTCGGGTTTGAACACCTTGTCGAACTCTTCTGCGGTCAAAAAGCCCAGCTGGACGCAGGCGTGCTTCAGGTCGGTGTTGTCCTGGTACGCCTTCTGTGCGACCTTTGCGGCCTTCTCGTATCCGATGTAGGGGTTCAGACAGGTAACTAGCATAAGGGATTCGTGTAGATTTTGCGACATTTTTCCGCGATTGGCAACGATGCCCGAAACGCAGTGCTCGTTGAAGGAGCGCATGACATCGGACAAGAGGCGCACGCTCTGCAGGAAATCGTATGCGATCACGGGCATGAACACGTTCAGCTCGAAGTTGCCCTGGCTGGCGGCGAAGCCGATGGTGGCGTCGTTGCCCATGACCTGCACGGCCACCATGGTTACCGCCTCGCACTGGGTGGGGTTCACCTTGCCGGGCATGATGGAGCTGCCGGGCTCGTTCGCGGGGATGGTGATCTCGCCCAGGCCGCAGCGCGGGCCGCTCGCCAGCCAGCGCACGTCGTTGGCTATCTTCATGAGGTTTGCCGCCAGCGTGCGGATGGCGCCGTGGCTGAAGGTGATGGCGTCCTTGCCCGAGAGGGCATGGAACTTGTTCGGGTCGGTCTGGAACTCGTGGCCGGTCAGCTCGCTGATGTGGCGCGCTGCCGCCTCGTCGAAGCCCTTGGGTGCGTTGAGGCCCGTGCCCACAGCGGTGCCGCCCAGCGCCAGCAGGCTCAGGAACGGCAGGGTGGCGCGGATCTGGTCGCGCGACGCCTCCAGCAGGCCGCGCCAGCCGCTGATCTCCTGCCAGAAGCCGATGGGCGCCGCGTCCTGCAGGTGCGTGCGGCCGCACTTGACCACGCCCTGGTTCTGCTGCTCCAACTGGCGGAACGTCCGCACCAGAAGGTCGATGGCGGGTAGCAGGTTGCGCTCGATGGCCGTGACCGCGGCTATGTGCAGCGCCGTGGGGAAGGTGTCGTTTGAGCTCTGCGATCGGTTGATGGTGTCGTTGGGGTGGCAGCGGCGCTGGCCCAGGATCTGGTTCGCACGGTTGGCCATGACCTCGTTCACGTTCATGTTTGACTGGGTGCCCGAACCGGTCTGCCACACCATCAGCGGGAACTCGTCGTCCAGCTTCCCGGCCAGGATCTCGTCTGCCACCTGGCCGACGACCTTGCAGGTGGTCTGGTCCAGGACGCCCAGGTCGGCGTTGGCCAGCGCGGCGGCCTTCTTTAGCACGGCGAAGGCGCGGATGATCTCGCGCGGCATGCGCTCGGTGCCGATGACGAAGTTTTCGTGGGAGCGCTGGGTCTGGGCGCCCCAGAGGGCGTCTACGGGCACGCGCACCTCTCCCATGGAGTCGTGCTCGATGCGGTATTCCATATGCGGTCCTTTCCGGTGGGCGTGCGCAAGGCTGGCGACACGCGGGCGGCCGCGGGATTCCGCGCGTTTTGCGGAATGCGGCTGCACACAGGATAGCCCCCGTACCATAGGGGGAGAAGTGCAGTTGAGCGGAAGGGCGCACGAGTTGCCCATCCGGAGGTATGGCCGGCCTGATGCCACTGGGCCAATCCGGGCAACAAGGCATGGGGGCGAAAGAGGAATCGATGCAGCCGGGGAAGTTTGACGACGAGGACCTGAAGGAGGCCCTGCTGGCGTTCGGCGCGAAGACGCGCGAGATGGCGCGCCGTGCCGGGTCCAAGATTCGTTCCAAGGTCGACTCCGAGGCGGGCCCAAAGCTGGGAGGCAAGCTTGGTGCCAAGCTGGGGTCCGCGGCGTCCGGCGAGCCCGTCGGGCTGGACCCCGCTACCGTGGAGGAGTCGTGCTGGCGGCAGATGAAGCGCAACCGCAGGACCTGGCCCAGCTACGTGGAGGCGCCCAACTGCTACACCGTGCAGGTGAGTGCCGCAGACTGGGACGCGTACTGGGGCGTCGGCCGCCAGCGCAAGCAGCAGGCCATCGCGCAGTCCCTGGCGCAGCGCGCCTCTTCGCACGAGCTGTGGCTGGACGGGCAGGTGCCCACCGTGCTCATCGAGCGCTCAGAGCAGCTGTCCGTGGGCCAGTGCGAAGTTCGTGCCAGCTTTGTCGAGAAGGACGATGCTGGCTCGCAGCCGCAGCCGCAGCCGCAGCCGCAGCCGCGAGCGGCGGCCGCGCGCGCCGCACACATGAATACCGCGCAGGTGGATGACGCCGACGTCGCGGAGGTTGCCGGGTTCGATGGTGCCGCGCACGCGCGCCCGACGAGAACGGTTCGGGTGAGCAGGACTCCTCTGGCGGGCGAAGCGGCTCGACGTGGTGGCACTTCGCCGGCTGGCGACGCGGCGCAGGCCGACGGCGTACCGGCGATGCCTTCGGTAGAGCCGCCCGTCGACACGCTGGACGAGGACCCCGACGAGGGCGTGACCGCGCATCCGCTGGTTCGCGACACCACCCGCAAGGCATGGCTGGTGAACGGCCCGTTCTGTCTGATGGTTCGATCGGGGGACATCCTGGGCGCCATCGGGCAGGGTCGTGAGGTGCCGCCCGAGGTCAACGTTCGACTGGACGCATCGGCGTTTCGCTATGTGGCCCCGAAGCACCTGGGCTTCTCGTACGAGAAGGGCCAGTGGCTGGTGGTGGGCTACGCGGAGCGCGGGACCACGGTGCGCCTGGGCACGGGCGAGCGCTATGTCATCCGTGCGGGGGAGTGCCTGCCCATCCAAGACGGCGACCAGCTGGAACTTGGGGCTGAGCGACCCCTGACCTTCCGGACGCAGGCGGCGCAGCAATAAATCTGGCGGAGCAGCCGCAAGGTTGGCGGAGCAGCCACGTGTGCGGGGCAGCCGTAAGGTTGGCGGAGCAGCAATAACGCAGGCGCAGCAGCCACGCAGGCGGAGCAGCCACGCAGGCGGAGCAGCCACGCGGGCGGAGCAGCAATTCATCGTGCAGAGGACACCCCTCAGCTGCCGCTTCGTCGCAGGGGCACTGAGCCGGTACAAGAAAAGCGGGCACGCGCTCGATTGCGCGTGCCCGCTGTTTTCCTTCTGGGATGGGGTTGCCGCCGGGCGGACTGAACTTCTTGCCCTTACGCCTGGGCGCGGCCCGTGGCCGAAAGGCGCGTGGCCACGTGGAAGGACTGGAACGAGAGGCCGGTGTCGGTGCTGGCGCTGAACAGGCCGCCGAAGTCGTCCGACGCGGCGTCGCCTCCGCACAGGAGCGCACGCACGCCCTCGGTGTAGGTCTCGTCGACCCAGGTGGCGCTGCCGGTGCCGGTGTCCTTCTGGGCGCCATAGCCCGTGGCCAGCATGAGGCCGTTGGCGTTCGCAACGTCCTCGGTGAAGTGGTAGCCCGCGTCCATCTCGCCGTCCTCCTGGCCGGTGGAGGTGGGCAGCTGGAGGTCGGTCGGAACGAACGAGTCGTTCAGTCCGTCCGTCGCCTGCGCGCTGTCGGCCAGGACGTAGGGCTGTGCCACGCTGCCGTACTCCTCGCTGCGGACGTAGCGCACCAGCACGTCGCCCATCAGCTCGGCGCAGCCGTTCTGCAGCTCGATGTTCTGCAGCTTGAAGGGCTCGACGGCGTACTCAGACCCCATGGGCGAGCCGCAGGTGCCCTGCACCTGGTCGGTCGAGCCCGTGAGCCAGGGCATGGCCACCACGAGCTGGCTCTCGTCGGTGTCGAACTTGTCTGTGGTGTCCAGGTTCAGCGCGACGCTGCCGTCGCCCAGCGTCTCGTGGGACGCGACGCGGTACGTGGGCGTGAGGTCGGGGTACTGGTTGTACAGCGAGGGCATGCTCTGCAGGTAGATGCCGCTGCCGTCCATGAGACCGGCCGCGTCGTCGGCGCTGACCACCACGCGCGAGACGCCCTTCTCGTGCCAGCGCTGGGGCACGGCGAAGGAGCGGTCGTGGCAGCCGGGAAGTACCTTCGACGAGGACTTCTGGGCGAACATCAGCAGGAACATGACCTTCACGTACCAGTCGTCGGCGACGGACTTGCCGGCGTAGCCCTGGCCGCGGCCATGCGCCTGGGCCGCGAGCGTGCTGAAGCTGACGCGCGCGGGCTGGCGACCGCTGACCGTGACCAGCTGGCCGTCCGAGTTGCGAGAGGCCAGGTAGGCGGGGTACAGCATGAACGGGCGACGCGTGCCGTCGGGCAGCGCGGCCGCGGGCTGGGGTGCGAGGCCCTCCTGCTGCGTGTCACTGATGCGCAGGTAGGAGCTGTCGTCCTGGTCGGTCCAGGCCCAGAACAGGTTGGGCGTCAGCACATAGACGTCGGCGGGGCCGTTCGCGCTGAAGTGGTCGTCGCCCTCGATGGCGGTCACGTGCGGGTAGCCGGAGTCGTCGACGTAGCCGTTCACGCGGGTGCACATGAACGCGGCGATGTCCAGGTAGTCGTTGGTGCCCTTCAGGTTGTTCGTGCTGGGGGCCACCAGGAGCTTCTCGTTCGCGTCGGTCTTCGTGCACTCGGTCGTGGGGTCGGCGGAGAACTTGGGGATGCGGACGCCGTAGAGCTTGCCGTCGCGCATAGAGCCGATCCAGGCCTCGAGGTTGTCGTACTCGGTGCCGTTGAAGTGCGGCGAGACGACGGGCTTGGCGGCAGGCTTCGGCGCGGTCTTCGCTGCTGCCGGCTTAGCGGCAGGCTGTGGCACGGGCTTGGGCGCCGGCTTGGCGGCAGGTTTCGCGGCGGGCTTCGGCTCGGTCTTGGGCGCAGCAGCCTTCCTTGCGGGCTCGGCCTTAGTCTCAGCGTTTGCCGGCTTCGCCGCAGGGGCGGCCTTGGTGGCGGGCCCGGCTACAGGGGCGGCTGTGGCGGCAGGATTTGCCTTCGCTGCGGCCTTTGCCTTGGGAGCCGGCTTCGCGGCGGGCTTGGCCTTCGCGACAGCTGCTGGCTTGGCGACAGGCTTCGCGGCTGCGGTCGACTTCGCGGCGACCTCGGGTTCGGCCTTCTTTGCAGCCGCAGTCTTGCGCTCGGTCTGAGAAGTGGGCTTGCTTGCGGAAGTGCTCTTCTTGGCAGTGGCCGGCTTCGCGGCAGACTTGGCCTTTGCCGCGGTGACTTTCGAATTAGAGGCCGAGGCAGTCGCCTGCGTGCCGGATCCCTTCGACGCGGCAGCGGTCTTCTTTGCGGCCGCCTTGGGCTCGGATGCCTTCGCGGCCGCCTTGCTTGCGGAGGCGGTGGCCGTGGCCTTCGCGGGCGCCTTCTTGGCGGGAGCCGTGGATGCCGGCTCGCTGGGCTTTGCGGCCGCTGAAGTTACCTGTGCAGAGGTTGCCTGTGTGGAAGCCGCCTCATCGACGGTCGCCTTCGATGCGGCGGGCGTTGCCTTTGCTGCGGTGCGCTTCGCCGCGGCGGAGCGGGTGCGAGAGTTTGTGGAAGTTGTCTTCCTGCTGGAAGCAGACCTCCTGGTGCTCGCGGTCTTGCGCGTGCTCTTGGTGCGCTTTGCCATAAATGCCTCCTATGTGCTGCTGGAACATTCCCTATTCTACATGCAGCGCAGGCCAAGCGGCGTATTTGTGACAGCATTCCAGACAGGTACGTCGGCCTTCTTTGGTAGATGACTTTCGAATAATTATTCGAAGAAGAACAAATCAAATTGACGGATCGTTCGTGAGCGTTCTCAGGTTCGAACGATAACTGCCTGCGAGGGGATGCGGAATTGAGCTGATTGCAGGGCGTGCTTCGTGTCGTTTGGCTGCGCTTCGCGGCCGCCCGTTGCGTATGTGTGCAAAAGTGGTGGGTGTGGGCGCCACGCCCAGACCTCCGACTTCTGCAGATAATCCCTGCAAGGGTGGCAGGTGTGGGCGCCCACGGGTCCGACTTCTGCAGAAATCGCTGCAGGACCCCGAGGTGCGCGTACCCACAGGTCCGACCTTTGCATTCAGGGACCAGCATGCCCGGAGGGCCGGGCCTCCTACCAGGCCTTTTGCGAGAGGAGCAGACCGGGCCCCTGCAAAGGTGGCAGGTGTGGGTACTCGCAGGTCCGGCCCCTGCAGAAATGCCTGCAAAACCCGGAGGTATGAGCGCCCACGGGTCCGACTTCTGCAGAAATCCCTGCAGGAAAGCCAGGTGTGGTCGACCGCTCCCACGGACTCTGTAGCGATTGGTGCAGACTAGACGGGTTCGGGTACCCACAGCTGGGTGGTGTGCACCAGACGGTGCGGAGTCGACGGGTATGGGCGCCCATTCCTGGGTAGTCTGCACCAGATCGTGCAGAGTCGCCAGGTTCGGGTACCCACATCTGGGTAGTCTGCACCGAGCGAAATTGTCCGTCTCACAAAAGGCCAGGTAGGAGGCTTGGTACTCCATAAGTCGATGGTTGGGCGGTGCGTAGTCGCCAGGTCCGGGTACCCACTTCTGGGTAGTGTGCACCAGACGGTGCGGAGTCGCCGGGTCTGGGCGCCCAGAACCGGTTAGTCTGCACTTGCGCGGTGCAAGGTGAGCGGGTGTGGGCGTCTTGCCCGCCTAGTGGGGCTGTCGTTGGTACAGAGCGGGCAGGTGTGGGTGTCCAGCTTCGGGGGCGTTTGGTGTGGACGCACGGCCAGAAGTGGTCTCGCTGTGCCCCGATTGTCGCGTGACTGAATACATTTCGCCGTACGGCAGAATCTTCCGCCGTACGGCCGAGTAGGCGGGTTAAATCGGCGATTCGGTGGGGCAATCCTATTTCGTGGCTATATAGAGTGGATGGCGTGGGTGAGTATGTGAGTGTATGGCCTGTAGTTGCGGCCTGCAGCTACGGTCGGCAGTTGCGGCCCAGAGTTGTCCGTCGACTGCAACCATGTGGCGCGGTCTAGAAAGAAACGGCAGGTACGAATGGCCTTCGTCGAGTTCAGGGACGTCTGCAAGATCTACCACATGGGCGACGTGGAGGTCCGTGCCGTCGATGGCATGACCTTCGACATCGAGCGTGGTGAGCTCGTGGTCATCGTGGGTCCCTCGGGCGCCGGCAAGACCACGGTGCTGAACATGCTGGGTGGCATGGACTCCTGCACGTCGGGGACCATCGTCCTGGACGGCCGTCAGGTCAGCTCGCTCACGCCGAAGGAGCTCACGATGTACCGCCGCTACGACATCGGCTTCGTCTTTCAGTTCTACAACCTGGTGCAGAACCTGACCGCACACGAGAACGTCGAACTAGCCAGCCAGATCTGCAAGGACCCCCTGCCCGCCGACGAGGTCCTGGACCAGGTGGGCCTGCGCGACCGCAAGGACAACTTCCCGGCCCAGCTGTCGGGAGGAGAACAGCAGCGCGTGGCCATAGCCCGCGCCCTGGCAAAGAACCCCAAGCTCCTGCTGTGCGACGAGCCCACGGGCGCCCTGGACTACCTCACTGGCAAGCAGATCCTGAAGCTTCTGCAGAACACGTGCCGCCAGATGGGCCGCACGGTGGCCATCGTGACCCACAACCAGGCGTTCACCCAGATAGCTGACCGCGTGATCCACATCCGCGAGGGCAGGGCCCAGAGCGTGCAGACGAACCCGCATCCCGCGGACGCCATGGACGTCGAGTGGTAGGCGCCCATGAAGTCGAATCGCAGCCACAGGAACGCGTTCACCCTCGAGGTCCTGCGAGGAATTCGCGGCTCGATGGGGCGCTTCTTGGCCATTTTGGGCATAGTGGCCCTGGGCTGCGGCTTCTTTGCCGGCCTTCTGATGTGCGGGCCCGACATGCGCCAGGCGGCCGACTCCTACTACGACGGCTGCGCCCTGTGCGACCTCAGGCTGGTGAGCACGTCGGGCTTCGAGGACGCGGACGTGGAGCGTGTGCAGCAGATCGAGGGCATAAGCGCGGTCATGCCCGCCAAGTCCATCGACGCCATGGCAACCATGGGCGACCAGCAGGTGGCCGTCCGCATGACCTCCATCGACTGCGACGCGGCGGCCGCCTCGACGCAGGTGTCCGACAGCCAGGTGGACTCCGACGACCCCTCGTACCTGAACCGGCCGCGCCTGGTCAGCGGCCGCTGGCCCCGGTCGCCCGACGAGTGCGTCATCAGCGCGGACAAGCTGGTGGGCAACATCGGCGTGGGCGACACCGTGCAGCTGGTCTCGGCGCAGAAGGACCTCGGCGACCTCACGACGACCACCACGCTGACGGTGGTGGGAACGGTCAGCAGCCCCGAGTACCCCTATACCGGTAGCTTCGGCTCCACGAACCTGGGCTCGGGCAGCATAGAGCAGTACCTCTACGTGCCGGAGGACACGTTTGCCGACTCCGTTCCCTACACCCAGCTGTACCTGCAGGTGGACGGGGCCAGCCAGCTGCAGAGCGGGTCTGACGCCTACCAGCAGAAGGTCGGCCAGGTGAAGGAGCGCCTGGAGCGGCAGTCCTGCGACCTGGCTAAGGCGCGCCTGGACGACCTGCGCTCCTCCGCCCAGCAGAAGATCGACGACGCAAAGGCCGAGCTCGAGACCAACCGCGCCGACGCCCAGGAGCAGCTGGACCAGGCGAAGGCGCAGTTGGACCAGGCCCGCCTGCAGATAGAGGACGGGCGCGCCCAGTACCAGGAGGGCGTCCAGAGCTACCAGTCGGGCGTGTCCCAATACCAGCAGGGCAGGGCCGAGGCCCTGCGCCAGATTGCCGAGGGCCAGGCAAGCATCGACTCCAACGCTCAGACCCTGCGTCAGTCGCTCCAGACCCTCTTGGCGGGCGAGAAGAGCTATCGGTCCGGACTTGACCAGTACCAGCAGGGCATGGCGGAGCTCCTTGGCAAGCTAGGTGCCAGCTCGGTCGAGGAGGCCTCGAGTGCCCTGGACGCCCAGGAGCGGCAGCTGAACTCCACCACCAGCCAGGCCGCGCAGAGCATCAAGGCTATCCAGGACGCCCAGTCGCAGCTGGACCAGCGGGCCTCCCAGGCACAGGCCCAGATAGACGAGGGGCAGAAGCAGATAACGGACGGCCTGGACCAGCTGGACCAGAAGGAGCGGCAGCTGAAGGAGGCCCAGCAGCAGCTGGCCGACGCCCAGTCGCAGCTGCTGCAGGCGGCCGCCGCCCTGGGCATCCAGGCAGACGACGCGCAGGGCGCCAGCGACGTGCTGCAGCAGGCCATCGACGCGGCGAAGGAGGCCGGCGCGACCGACCAGCAGCTGGAGGTCCTGCAGACGCTGAAGGCGCAGGCCGACCAGCTGGTGCAGAAGCAACAGCAGCTTGGCGACGTGGACGCCGCGATGCAGCAGATAGCCGCCGCGCGCCAGCAGCTGCAGGATCAGCAGTCCCAGCTGCGGCAGAGGCAGTCACAGCTGGAGCAGGGCAAGGCCGACGCCCAGGCCCAGATAGACCAGCAGACGCAAACCCTCCTGGACTCGCTGTCCCAGCGGGGCATCCAGGCAGACGACCTGGACCAGGCCCAGACCGCCGTCGACGCCGCGGTGCAGTCGGGCCAGCAGCAGATAGCCCAGGCCCGCACGGCCATCCGGCAGCTGGAGTCGTCCAAGCAGGCGCTGGACCAAGGAAGGGCCCAGCTGGACGCCGGATGGGCAGCCTACGAGGCCGGAGCGCAGCAGCTGGCGCAGGGCCAAGAGCAGCTGGACCAGACGGTGCAGCAAGCCTACCAGCAGCTGGCGCAGACCGAGGCCCAGTTGGCGCAGGCGCGCCAGACCCTGGATGACTCGCTGACCCAGCTGCAGCAGGCCCAGGAGCAGCTGGACCAGGGCTAGGCCACCTACGACCAACAGGTCGCCGACGCCCAGCGCCAGCTGGACGACGCCCAGGCGCAGATAGACGACGCCCAGGCCCAGGTGGACGCCCTGGAGGCGCCGAAGGTGTACGTCCTCGACCACACGCAGAGCGAGGGCTGTGCCGCCTACCAGGCCGACAGCGAGCGCATGGACCACATAGCCTCGGTGTTCCCGCTGGTGTTCTTCCTGGTGGCGGCCCTGGTGGCGCTGACCACCATGACGCGCATGGTGGAGGACGACCGTCAGCTCATAGGCACGCTGAAGGCCCTGGGCTACGGCACCGGCGCCATAGCGGGGAAGTACCTGGCCTATGCCGCGCTGGCAGGCGTGGTGGGTGCCGTGGTGGGCATCGCCCTTCTGTGCCAGGTGCTGCCGCTCATAGTGACGTCGGCGTACTCGGTCATCTATCCCATTCCGCTGGGCGGCTTCCCGCTGCCGGTGGATCTGGGCATAGCCCTGGGCGCGGGCGGCCTGGGCGTGGGCCTGACGCTTCTGGCCACCTGGCTGGCGGTCCTGTCGTCCTTGCGCGAGACGCCCGCCACCCTGATGCTGCCGCGCGTCCCCAAGCCCGGCAAGAGAATCCTGCTCGAGCACGTGGCTCCGCTCTGGAGCAGGATGTCCTTCTCGTGGAAGGTAACGTGCAGGAACATCTTTCGCTACAAGCGCAGGCTGTTCATGACCGTGGTGGGCATCGCGGGCTGCTCGGCTCTGCTGCTGACGGGCTTTGGCCTGCACGACTCCATCTGGGACATCATCGACGGGCAGTTCGGGCCCATCGTGCACTACGACACCACAGTTGGCCTGTCGGACGACGCCACCGACAACCAGGTGCTGGCCGCCGAGTCCTACCTCAGGGACTCCGACCAGGTGACGAACGTGGTGCGCCTGCAGACCGAGAACATGCAGGCGGGCAGCCGGGACTACGACGGGACCCTGCGCGTCAGCGTGGAGGTGCCGCGCAGCTCGTCCGACCTGTCCAGTGCGGTGACGCTGCGCGACCGCCAGACCCACGACCAGCTGCCCTTCGACGACCAGTCCGTGGTGCTGGCCGAGAAGACCGCGCGGCTCTTGGGCGTCGGCGTGGGCGACAGGGTGAGACTGTACGCGCAGGACGAGATCGGCAACGCGACGGGCGACGGATGCGAGCTCACCGTGACGGGCGTCTGCGAGAACTACGTGGGGAACGTGATCTACGTGGGCCGTAAGGCCTGGTCGCAGGTGGACTCCAGCACGCCGCGCTTCTTGACCTTGTGGGTCACCACCTCGGAGAGCCAGGACTTCTACAGCCAGGCCGCCAGCGATCTGCGCCAGATGGGCGGCGTGTCCACCGTGTCGTTCGTGGACCAGACCATCCAGATGTACGAGGAGACCCTTTCGGTGGTGAACATGGTGGTCGTGGTGCTGATCGTCTCGGCGGCGCTGCTGGCGGCCATCGTGCTGTTCAACCTGACGAACATCAACATCTCGGAGCGCATCCGCGAGATCGCCAGCCTGAAGGTGCTGGGCTTCACGCGGCACGAGGTCTACGCCTACATATTCCGCGAGGTGATCCTGCTGGCAGCCATAGGGGATCTGGTTGGCATGGTCCTGGGCGTACTTCTGGAGGGCTTCGTCATCAACGCCGCCGAGGTGGACTACGTTATGTTCGGCCGGGTGATCCATCCCGCCAGCTTTGCGATCTCGTTTGCCCTGACTATGGTGTTCACCCTGGTCATCGTGCTGATGATGCGGCCGAAGCTGGACCGCGTCAGCATGGTGGAGAGCCTGAAGAGCGTGGACTGACGCGTGTGGCGCGCGCGGACCGAATAGTCTAGGATAGGTAGACTCGTGACTCGAATAGAGGGGGGATGCCCAGATGGGCAAGGCTGACTTCGGGCTGGACTTCTTTGACTTCCACGCCGGCCGGTGCTACGACGCCTATCGCTACCTGGGCGCTCACCTGGAGGGCGACGGCACGGTCTTCAGGGCGTACGCACCCAGCGCGCAGTCGGTGCGCGTGCTTTTGCCCTACGGTCGCCAGGAGGCCATGAGGCGTGCCGGCGACGGCACCATGTGGGAGTCGCGCGTGCGGGGCGTGGGTCCTGACACCCCCTACGAGCTGCAGATACTCTCGTGGGACGGCACGTGGACCACGCACTGCGACCCCTACGGGTTCGGCATGGACCTGCGTCCGCGCCACCGCTCCGTCGTGCGCAGCCTGGACTACCAGTTCCACGACCAGGAGTGGATGGCCGCCCGGACCTCCACGCTGAAGGACCGTCCGCTGAACGTGTACGAGCTGCACCTGGGCTCGTGGCGCAAGCGCGGACCCAGAAAGACCGACTGGTACCGCTACGACGAGATAGCTGACCAGCTCATAGGGCACGTGCGCGACGCAGGCTACACACACGTGGAGTTCATGCCCATCTCGGAGCACCCGCTGGACGAGAGCTGGGGCTACCAGAACACGGGCTTCTTTGCCCCCACTAGCCGCTACGGCACGGCGGTGCAGCTGAAGGTCCTGGTGGACTGGCTGCACCAGGCGGGCCTGGGTGTAATCCTGGACTTCGTGCCCGTGCACTTTGCCTCGGACCCCTACGGCCTGGCCAACTTCGACGGCACCGCGCTGTACGAGTACCCGCGCCCCGACGTGGGCATGTCGGAGTGGGGCAGCTGCAACTTCATGCTGTCGCGCCCCGAGGTGCAGAGCTTCCTGAAGTCGAACGCGGACTGGTGGCTGTCGGAGTTCCACTTCGACGGGCTGCGCCTGGACGCGGTCAGCCGCTTGCTGTACTGGCAGGGCGACGAGTCGCGCGGGCGCAACGAGGGGGCCATCAAGTTCGTGCGCTCCTTCAACCAGGGGCTCCATGCCCGCCATCCGGGCTGCCTGCTGATAGCCGAGGACTCCTCGGTGTTCCCCTCGGTCACGGGCGACCCCGCGGTCGGCGGCGTGGGCTTCGACTACAAGTGGGACATGGGGTGGATGCACGACACGACGGACTTCTTCCGCAAGCAGGACTTCGAGCGCCGCGACCACTACCACGACATCACGTTCTCGATGAACTACTTCCCCAGCGAGCAATGGCTGATGTCGCTGTCGCACGACGAGAACGTGTATGGCAAGTCCACCGTGGTGAGGAAGATGTTCGGTCCCTGGCCACGCCAGCTGCGCGAGGCGCGCACGTTCTACCTCTACATGATTTGCCATCCTGGCAAGAAGCTCAACTTCATGGGCTCCGAGTGGGCGCAGGCGCGCGAGTGGGACGAGTCGCGCCAGCAGGACTGGGGACAGATGGGCGACGGCGGCGACCATGCCGCGTTCTACCGCTACATGCGCGAGCTGAACCACGTCTACACGACGTTCAGCGCGCTGTGGGCGCGCGACTACAGCGCCGACGGCTTCGAGTGGCTGATTGCCGACGCCGCGGATCGTCTGGTCTACGCGTTCCAGAGGACAGCGGGCAACGAGCGGCTGGTCTGCGTGCTGAATGTGGGGGAGACCCCGCAGGCGGGCGTCGGCATGCGGCTGCCCGGTGCGCGTGCGGTGCGCGTGCTGCTGAACACCGACTGGCAGCGGTTCGGCGGGAACACCCCCGACCAGGACGGCTGCGGCCTGGGTGCCGGCGCCGACCCTGAACAGGCGGCGGGCGGCGACCGGGCGGTGGGCGGCGACCAGGCGGCGGGCCAAGCTTCTGGCGACGGCGCTCCCCAGCAGGTTCCGCCGACCGAGAGCGACCCGGGTCGTGCCCATGCCGACAGCGTCCGCGACGTGGACGGCCGCGTGGCGCAGGGCCTGGACACCTGCGGCGTCCGGCTGCAGGGCGACTGGCTGTCGGTCGACCTGCCCGGCGACACGGGCATCCTGCTGTGGGTGGACAACTCCGGCGACCCGCACTTCGGCGAGCATACCGTGTGCGGCGAGGTCCGCAACGAGGTTGCGCCCTATCAGGTGCGCTATGCCCTGGACCACATGGACGAGGACGACTTCGAGTCGGATGACTTCGAATCGGACAACGAGGGCTAGCGAACACCCCCCCTGCACTCAGAGGCACAGTTTGGTACGTTTTTCTTGCCGAACGCGTACCGAACTGTGCCTTTTGCTGTGGGCGGATGCCCTGGGAATTGGCCGGTCTCGGCAGTTGGCCACGGCTCGCGTGAGACGGTGGCGGTAATCCGTACGAGCCGCCGACTAGTACGAGCCGCTGAATATATCACGGGTTAACTTCGGAGCTCCTTCATAGCGAGACCTTTCCAGCTCTCAGGAGCCAATCCAGACTGTGGCGGGTCGGTGATAAGGATGTGACGGGGTGCTCGGCAGAGTGCTGAGGCCGACGCCGTCCATTACCGGAATTTCGTGCGCCCAGGTCTGGAGTTTGTCTCGGCTGACACGCAGGAATCTCCTGGTCTGGGCGGCTGGCCTGCGACAATCTCCCGGTCTGGGTGGATTCTGCACGTTAACGTCGACAGGTCTGGGCGTTTGCCGCCCAGACCGAGAAATAGGTGACCCTTGTACGCCCAGACCTGGGTTTTGTGGGCCCTTCCGGGCACCAATCTCCAGAACTGGGCGCCCGGACCCGGACTTTCCCGCCCCTCGCGGCGAACCCCGAAAACGGGCGGGCCTCCTACCAGGCACTTTGTGAGGCTGAAAGA
>JAQXQO010000124.1 GCA_029101205.1 Coriobacteriales bacterium
GCACGAGCTCGTCCAGCGGGCACGCGCGTATGAGGTAGTCCCTCTGGACGCTAAAGCTGCGCGCGTAGTACAGCGCCTGTTCCACGTATGCCTCGACCCGGGCAATCTGCCGCGCCAGGGGGCGCATAGACGGGTCGTGACGGTTCTCCAGCATGAGGTTGCAGGCGGCAAGGGGAGTCTTCACCTCGTGGACCCAGGTCTCGACGTAACGTCGGTAGTCGCGGGACTCGTCCTGGGCTCGGCCCACCTCCTGTCTGGCGCTGCGCAGCACGTTCTGCACGGCGCCGTAGGCTGCCTGTCCCTCGGGGTATGAGGGCTCGGGCAGCTCGGACGCCCGGTCCATCGCATCCTGCCCGACGTCGCCCAGGTGCTGCAGGGCTCCCACGAACGAGCGCTCGCGCAGCCACTCCCATGCCAGCCCCACGGCCAGCATGATGCCCGCCACGATGCAGACCAGAACCGTCGAGTCGTGCTCCAGCCCCATGGCTGGCAGCACCAGGCGCAGAAGCGCCACGACGCAAACGTCCAGGAACACCAGAAGCGCATGAGAGCGCAAGAAGCTCCGCAGTCTCATTTGCGGGGCATCCTGACCGCGTAGCCCTGTCCGCGATGGGTCACCACGAGGTCGCGCTGGCCTATCTTTGCCAGGGTCTGGCGCAGGCGGTTCATGTTTACCGTGAGGGTGTTGTCGTCCACGAACGAGTCGGTGGCCCACAGGGCCTCCATCAGCTCGTCACGGGACACTATGCCGCCTTCGCGGCGCATCAACAGCTCCAGTATGCGCAGCTCGTTTTTCGTCAGTTCGACGGCACCGCCCTCGCTGGAGGCACGCGAGCGCACCAGGTCCAGCTCCACGCCATCCCAACGCACCACGTGGTCCGCCGCGTTCTTGCCGCTGCGGCGCAACAGCGCGTCAACGTGCGCCAGGATCAGCTGGGGGTTCGTCGACTTTGCCACGAAGTCGTCGGCGCCCACGGTCAGACTCATGAGCTCGTCCAGCTCGGACGAGCGGCAGGTCAGCACCATGATGGGCACGTCGCTGACCTGCCGAATCTCGCGCGCCACGTACTGTCCGTCCGTGCCCGGCAGGCCCAGGTCCAAAACGACCAGGTCGGGGTCCGCGGCGGCCACCTTGGCCCCCAGCATCTCGAAGCCGTCAGGCACCATGACCTCGTGTCCGGCTCCCTGCAGCAGCAGCGTCAGCTGCTGCCGAACCCCCTCATCGTCCTCTATCAGGTACAAGCGCGCCACGCGACCAGCCTTCCGCCCGACGGGCGCCGCTGCGCCCACGTCTACGGGTCCAGTCTAGACCAAAGGAACGCCTGCGGCTCCTAGTCGCGCTTCTGGAAGTACGCCACCGCGATGGCGCCGGGGCCCACGTGCGTGCCAATGGCGGCGCCGACCGAGTGGATGGGCAGGCCGTCTGCCATGCCCTCCCAAAGGTCCTTCGAATCTTCGATGTACTTCCGCAAAGTCGGCATGCCGCCCTCGGAGCACGCCGGTGCGAACGGGCGATAGAAGTCGATGGGATGCTGGTCCACCAGCTGCTTCAGAAGGTTTCTGCCGTTCCTTGAGCCACGGGCGTTCCCCAGAGGGGTCACCTCGCCGTCCCGCATGGTGATGACGGGCTTTATGGACAGCATGGCGCCCAGCTGGGCGCTGGCACCACCGATGCGACCGCCACGGCGCAGGTACTCCAGGGTGTCCAGCAGCCCCAGCATGCATACGTCGCCACGGACCTCCTCCAGGTGCGTCGCCGAACGCCACGGTCAGCGGAAGCACGCAGCACCACCAGGTTGGGATGCTCGAAGTCCACGATGTCTGAGGCTGAGTCGGTCACAATGCGAACGGACATGGCAACGTCCTTCCCCCGGAGCTGCTCCGGCGGCTTGGCCCGGGCGCACCCGGTGGCAATTGGGTTGTAAGGTTGATTGGGCGTCTGGGTCAGACGCCTGGCGACGGGGTGCTAGACCTCCTCGAGCCTGCCCAGGATCTGCTCGAGCCAGGCGTACATGTGCTCACGCTCCTGCGGGCTCAGGTCTGCGGAGGACTGCTCCACCACGTCCTGGATTATCTTGTCCATGCTGGAGGCTATCTGCCGGCCCTCGGCGGTCAGCTGAACGGGCACGCGGTACTTCGCCCCGTCCTCCCAGCTGGCGCGCTTGACATAGCCGCCCTTCTCCAGCTTTGACACCGTGCGCGAGATGGCCGCGCGGTCCTGGTTCACCATGCGCGCCAAATCCGCCTCCGACAGCCCGGCGTCGTTCTGGCCCAGGTAGTACATCACCATGGTGTCCGTGCCGCGCAATCCCAAGGAGCCCATCTTTTCGGACTTTATGCGCTGTATCTCCTTGTTCATGGCATACACCAAGCCGACGAAGTTCTCGAAGCGATTGTTCATGTGGACCCGGCCTCTCTGGCGCCCGAACTAGACTGGCGCCGACCCCGTAGTCGGCACCGGCACCCCAGGCCTAGGGCCTGAGTTGGTGTTGCGTTGGCAACATAATACCCAGCGCGACGGTATGCACTTCCTAGTTGTTGCATCGTCAACATCTGACCACAATTGGCAAGAGGAACGTTGCGCGCTCGCGCAGGTTTCATGAACGAGACGTTAATTCCTACCTTGTTGGTTGGTTATCAAAGCCCGTCACGCTACTATGCAATGGAAAAGATTCGTAGCTTCGTGCAAGGGAGCGCATCATGAGCATCGCCACCAATCGAATGTGTTGCTGTCGGGCCTTCTGCTAGCAGTCCTGGTTCCACACGCCCACATCGATTGGATACAGCCATGTGCGAGCTCTTTGCCGTAAACGCCAAGTCACCCATCGTCGTGAACGACTACCTCCGTGAGTTCTACAGCCACAGCATCCACCACCCCCACGGCTGGGGCCTGGCTCTGCGCAACTCGGAGGGGTCCACCATCAGCCTTGAGGACAGCGCCCAGCACGAGGGCGATATCACGCTGTACAAGGAGCCCGTGGCCGCGTACCAGTCACAACTCTTGGCCCGCCTTCTGGACCAGCCCATCGCCGGCAGCCACATCACTGGCCACATCCGCAACTCCACCGGCGGAAAGCAGACACGCGAGAACTGCCACCCCTTCATCGCCACCGACATGTTTGGCACCGAGTGGTCCATGGCCCACAACGGAATCCTGTTCAACGAGGAGCTCAGCTGGAGCTACGACCGCCGCGAGGCCGGCGAGACGGACAGCGAGCGCGCCATGTTGTTCTTCTTGGACTGCCTGGACGAGGCTGCTCTGCGCAAGGGCGCGCCCCTGGACTTCGGCGGGCGCTTCGACGCGCTGGCCAGCGCCATCGCGCAGTTCAGCAACCTCAACCGCCTGAACGTCATCCTGAGCGACGGCACGTACACCTACGTGCACACGAACACCGACAAGTACACCCTGTGGTATCGCCAGATGCCCGACGCGGTCGTCATCTCGACCCACCCACTGGGCGGCGAGGACGAACGACCCCAGTGGAAGCCCGTGCCCCAGTATCGGCTCATCGCGTTCAAGGACGGAAAGATCGTGCGCACCTCGGCGCCCCACGGCTACGTGTTCTGCGAGGCCATCCTGGAGCTGCGCAAGGTCTTCGGCGACGACTGGCAGGCCGCCGTCGCCTAGGCCTCGACCGCGCGAACTGATTCTTCTGGCAAGAAGGGCCGCACCCTGGAGATGCGGCCCTTCTTGCCTTTGCTATGCCCGCGGCTACCTAGTATGATGCCGTGCAGCGGATGCCCAGCTGGCGCACGCGCTGGCAGATGTCGTCTATCTGCTGGTGCGTGGCCTTCCGGAGCCCAGGGTACGGCGTGTCGCGCGCGATGGTGTACACCGTGACCGCCTGGGGGCGGATGCGCCGCAGCGCGCCCAGCCAGGGCTCGACGTAGGCATCCGAGGTGTTGTCCACGCTCCTGCCGTCCACCTCGCCACGCAGGAAGATCGTCTGCACGATGACGTGGCCGCCGAAGGAGGCCAGCGTGTCAACGACCTTTTTCACGTCGTATGCGCCCACGGGGCGATCCACCCGGGCGATGAATTCGGGATCCACGGTGTCCAGCTTCAGGATGTTGTCGTCCACGCGCATGAGCGCGTCGTGCACGGCGGGCACGTGGGCAAACGTGGAGTTCGACAGCACCGCCACCTTGGCATTGGGGCACAGCCGGTCCCGCAGCGCCAGAATGCCATCCACCACCTGCGGGAATTCCGGGTTGGCCGTGGGCTCGCCGTTGCCGGCCATGGTCAGCACGTCGGGCACTACCCCCTGGTCTGCCAGCTGCTCCAGCTTCTGGCGCACAGCCTCCACGATGTCTGCGGCAGCGGGGAATCCCACGGAGGTCCTGCGCTGCTCGTTTGTGCCCAGCTCGCAGTACACGCAGTCGAAGGTGCAGTGCTTGCCCTCTGCGGGGTTCATGTTTATGCCCAGCGAGACGCCCAGCCTGCGGCTGTGCACCGGGCCGTACACGTACGCGGGATTCAAGAAGGTTGCCATTCTTTACTCCCCCTTCGGGACTATCTGCACCTTGAACACGTTGATGACATCCACGTCCGGACAGCAGAACTCGGCGCAGCCAGGCTGCTGTCCGGGGATGGCGCCCCCGTAGCGCAGGATGTCGATGTATGGGAAGGCCACATGCGCCGCCATGGGGCACAGGTCGCCGCGCTGGGTGTCGAAGTCCCACGTGTCGCCGGGCTTGTGCCCATGGTGGCACGGCTTTGGTCCCAGCCTACGGTCCAGCGTTATGCGAACCTTCGGCCTGGCGCTCATCGGTCGATCACGTCCAGGCACGTCTCCAGCGGGATGCCCTTGTACTTGTCGGCGTTCAGGCGGTTCATGCTGACCAGCTGGCCCACGGTGCGCATGGCCCTGCCCGTGGACTCCTCCAGGGTGAGGCCGCGCAGCAGCCATCCGTACAGCACGGCCGAGAAGATGTCGCCCGTGCCCGGGAAGTGCGCGTCCACCAGCGTGAAGGGTATGTCGAAGTGCGACGAGGTCCTGCTGTCGTAGCCCACGACGCACGCCTGTCCCTCCACGATGGCGCTCGTGACCACCACGGACTTGGCCCCTAGGCGTCGCACGCCATCCACGAGGTCACGGGCGCCCTTCCGGTCGATGCCGTGCCAGTGGTAGGGCGTCCCCGTGAGGTAGCAGGCCTCGGTGAAGTTGGGGACCACGCAGTCTGCCACGCCCAGCATGGTGCGCATGACGTCCACCTTCGCCTGGGTGACGCCGTTGTACAGCTTTCCCTCGTCGCCCATTATGGGGTCCACGAACACCGGCACGCCGGCCTTCGCCTGCTCGTGGCAGTAGTCGCTTACCACCTGCGCCTGGCGCTCCGAGGCGATGAAGCCCGTGGCCACGGCGTCAAAGCGAAAGTCCAGCTGCCTCCAGACCTCCATGGTCCGCACCATGTAGTCCGTGGTCTCCAGCATGTGGAACTTTCCGTAGTCCAGCGTGTTGGACACCAGCATGGTCGGCAGGTTGAAGCACTCGTAGCCCATGTGCGACAGCACGGGCTCCATGGCAGCTAGGGCCACCTTGCCGTAGCCGGGCAGGTCATTTATCAAAAGCAGCTTCTGGCTGCCCTTCTGTGAAGCAGTTTCAGGCATGTGAACGCGTCTCTCCTCAAAGGCGAAGCGTCCGCGCCGCCATACCCCCCAGAGGCGACCCCCAAAGACGACAACGCGGACCGTGCCCCTTCACTCTACGCGAAAGGCGCGCGGTCCGCACCATGGAGGCCGGTCGTTTCAGTGCATGTTTACAATGCGGCGCGCAAGGGCCTACTGCGGCAGCACGCCCAGGCCACGAGACACTATGGTGATGAAGTCCTGCACGTTCGTCACGATGGTCGTGGCGGACAGCGAGCCGCGGTCCTGCAGCTTGTTGACCACGAACTCGGCCGAGTCTATGGCGTACAGGTACATGGGCCTGACCGTGCCGTCGGGAAGCACGCGGAAGCTGGGCGTCATGTTTCCCGTGGCGATGGTGTGCAGCATCGTGGCCAGGCAGATGACGGTCGTTGCCTTGCGCACGAGGTCGCGCATGGCGCTTTGCCCCTCGTAGGCGTCGGCTATGACCTCGGGCAGCGGTCCGTCGTCGCGTATGGAGCTGGTCAAGACGAACGGCACGTTGTTGCGGACCAGACCATACATGATGCCGTTGTCCACGTGGTGGTCCTTGATGAACTGCGGGATGGAGCCGCTGGCGCGCACGCGGTTGATGACGTCCAGATGGTTGTGGTGACCGCTGGGCATGCAGCGCTGCGTGTAGATGTCCTGGCCCAGGGCGGTGTGCAGCGTGGCGGCCTCCAGGTCGTGCGTGGCGAGGGCGTTGCCCGCCAGCACGCCGTCCACGTAGCCGGCGTCGATCATGGCCTGCATGGCCCGGCGGGCGTCGTAGTCGAAGGCGAACGCGGGACCCATGACCCACAGGATGTTGCCATGGTCGTGCTCGTAGCGCAGAAGCTCGATCAGACGGTCGTAGTCGCGGGCAAACGAGGTCTCGCGGCTGCGGCCCTGGCGAAACACGAACTCCCCGCCACCTGCGTCGGACGCGCCCTCGCTGTGGTC